>JAEENM010000039.1 GCA_016283745.1 Bacteroidales bacterium
ATTGGTTAATGTTTTGTGGCTGCGACTCTTCGGGGTCGTCTTCTATCTGCATAAACACAAATTTTTTGCGTCGTTTGGCCTCTTTCTCGCGTTCGCCTTTTCGGTTGAACACGCCGTAAAGCACGGGTACCACTATCAGGGTTACCAGCGTGGATACGAGCAAACCGCCTATCACCACAAGTCCCATGGTGGTCCACAGTTCGGAGCCTTCGGAGGTGGAGGTGGCCATAGGTATCATGCCCAGTATGGTGGTGAAGGCTGTCATCAGCACAGGGCGCAGACGGCTTTGTCCGCTTATGGCAATGGCCTCGTACAGCGGTATGTTGCGTTCGCGCATAAGGTTGATGTAGTCCACCAGCACAATGCCGTTTTTCACCACAATGCCTATAAGCAGGATAAGTCCCAAAAGTCCTATCATGTCGATGTTGTTTCCGGTGAAGAACATCATCAGCACCACGCCGCTTATGGCAAAGGGTATGGAGAACATGATGATGAAGGGTTTGGAGAAACTCTCAAACTGAGATGCCATCACTATGTAAACGAGCATCACTATAAGTGCTCCGAGCATCATCATATCGCGGGTAGAGTCCTGCTGGTCCTTGTAGTTGCCGGCAAGGTCCACGTGTATTTCGGAGGGTATCTCCATTTTTTCTATCTCGGCGTTAACGCCGTTGGCAAGCTCCTGCAGCGAGGTCTGGAAGGGCATCACGGTGATGGTGAGGTAACGCTGGCGGTTTTTGCGCTCGATGGTGGGCGGGCACCAGTATTCTTCGATGTGTGCCAACTCGTTGAGTTTTATCATCTTGCCCGTGGGGGTGGGGATGGTCAGCTGCTCGATGTCGGAGATGGAGGAGCGGTATTCCTCTTGCAGACGCACAAGTATGTTGTACTCCTCGCCGTCCTCTTTGAGGTATCCGGCCAGCATGCCGTTCACTCGGTTGCGTACGTACATGGCCACGGCGGAGCCGCTGAGTCCGTGCAGGGCCAGTTTCTGTTTGTCGAAAGTTATCTTGAGTTCGGCGCGGTCCTCGTCGCGGCTTATCTTGGTGTCGCGGGCGCCGGGCACGTTCTCCTCTATACGTTTTTTAAGGTCTTGGGCGAAAGCCGTGGTGTGGTCGAAATCGTAGCCGTACACCT
Source organism: Bacteroidales bacterium (assembly GCA_016283745.1). Taxonomy (GTDB): domain Bacteria; phylum Bacteroidota; class Bacteroidia; order Bacteroidales; family P3; genus UBA1219. The sequence goes on from JAEENM010000039.1 coordinate 1,138, forward strand.
CCACGGAGAGTGAGTTGTTGCTGCCGCCCATCATGCCGCCCTGGCTTACCTGATAGTTTACAATTTCGGGATATTGGGCAAAGCATTTGCGGAGTTCCTCGCGCATCTCGAAAATGGATTTCTCGCGCTCGTATTTCTTGGTGCAGCGTATGGTCATCGAAATCTTGTTGTTGGTGGTGGAGTTGAACAGCGCTGCAAAGCTGGCGTCGTCGTTGGAGCCTGCCGAGGTGGAGACCACAATAACGTCGTCGCCGAGTATGCGGTAGATGTCGTCCTCCATGTGGCGGGCGGTTTTCAGGGTTTCCTCGATACGTGTGCCGCGCTGCAGTTCGGCGCTTACGCTGATACGGCCGTCGTCCTGCTCTTTCATAAAGTCCATACCTATGGCACCGAAGGCAAACGGAAGTATCGACACCACAAAGAATAGCAGTGCGATAAGCAGTGTTATGCGTTTGTGTGCCAGACACCAGCGCAAAAGGTTGGCATAGGCGCGGTCAACGGCGTTGAAAGCACGTCCGATGGTTTTTTCGAAAGTGAATTTCTTTTGGGCTTCTTTCTCTTCGGCTTCGCGGCGGGCCTGCTCGGTAAGATAGAAAGGTTTCTCTTTCAGTATCTTGGACGAGAGCATCGGTATCAGTGTGATGGCAGCCGTTGTGGATACGCACACCACTATGGTAACAATCCAGCCGAGCTCTTTCATAAATATACCCATCATGCCGGGGAGCATGGTAAGTGGCACAAACACAGCCACAAGCACAAGGGTGGTGGCGATAACGGAGGTCCACACTTCGTTGGTGGCGCAGATGGCCGCCTCGCGCGGGTTCTCGCCGCGTTCGATGTGCTTGGAGATGTTTTCCAACACCACAATGGCGTCGTCCACCACCATACCAATGGCCACGGTGAGCGATGCCAACGAGATGATATTCAGCGAACTGTCGGCAAGCAACAGGTAGATGAACGATGTTACAAGTGAGATGGGTATGGTGAGCGAGATGATGACGGTGGCACGCCAGTTGCCGAGGAAAATCAGCACCACGAGTATCACAAACAACAGGGCGTAGAAGATGGATTCGGTAAGGCCGTTGATGGCGTTGACAATCTCTTCGGAGCCGTCGCGTATGTTGGTGATTTTGATGTCGGGGGGCAGGGTTTTCTTTATTTTCTCCATTTCGGCACGCACCTCGCGGGCTATCTGCACGGTGTTGGCGCCGGTTTGTTTGGTGATGATGAGTCGTGCGCCGTCCTTGCGGTTGATTTTCTCGTCGAGGGAGAGGTCCTTGATGGTGTCGCGCACGGTGGCGAGGTCGCGGACGAAAATCTGTTTTCCGGTGGGTGTTGTAGCAATGGCGATGTCGGCAATTTCGGAGCTTTCCACATATTCGCCCTTAACGCGCATCTGGTACTGCTCCTTGCCCATTTTGACGGTGCCGGAGGCGAGGTCCAAGTTGTTGGCACTGATGGCGTTGCCCACCTGTTCGAGGCTGAGGCCGTAGGCGTCGAGCTGCTTGGGGTCGAGGTCGATATACACGTAACGTTCGGGGGCGCCGCTCACGGTGATGTTGCCGATGCCGTCGATGCGGTTGAGCACGTTCACCACGTTGTCCTCCAAAATGCGGTCAAGGCCGGAGTAGCTCTCTTCGGCGGTGAAACCGTACACCATGATGGGCATTGCCGACGAGTTGAGTTTCAGTATCATAGGACGACTCACACCGTCGGGCAGGTTGTCGTAGATAAGGTCCACGTAGGAGCGTATGTCGTTGAGTGCCTCGTCGATGTCGGAGCCCCACTCGAATTCGAGGGTTACTATGGACAGGTTGTCGCGCGAGTTGGAGGTGATGTTTTTCAGTCCGTCAACGGAGTTGAGCGAGTTCTCGATAATCTTGGTGATGTTGGTCTCAATCTCGCTGGCGTTGGCACCTGCGTATGTTGTCATCACGGTAACGTAAGGCGGGTCCATCTCGGGCATCTGGTCGATAGGCAGACGCGACAGCGAGAAAAGTCCCAATATTATCACAGCCACAAAGATAAGACCTGTGGTGATAGGCTTGTGTATAGCGGTTTTGTAGATTGACATTTTTTAAAGTTGAAAATTTAAAATTGAAAGTTGAAAGTTTTTTTAGGTGAAGGTGTTAAGATGTTAAGACGTGAAGATGTTTAACTGCAAACTGCACATTCAAAACTCCAAACTAAAAATTATTGTTAATTGTCAATTGTAAATTATTAATTGTTAACTACTTCCAGTTTGCTTCCTTCCACAAGGCGTGCCTGACCGACAACCACAAGTTCGTCGCCCTCTTTCAGTTCGCCTTCGGTTTCGGGAATCACCTCGATGCGGTCGTCGAAACGCCGTCCCATGGTAACAGCCACGCGGCGTGCGGTGCCGTTGTCGTTTACAAACACATAGCGCTCGTTGCTTCCGGTGAGTTTAAGCACAGCCTGATAAGGCACCACTATGGTCTCTGCTTCGCCGAGGGCAAGGGTGGTCTTCACATACATGCCGGGACGAATCTTCTCCTTGGCGTTGGGTATGCGCAGCTTGGCCTGGAAAGTGTGCGACGCCGGGTCGATGGTGGGGTACACGATCTCGATGGTGGCGGGGAATACCTCGTCTTTGTAGATGTCGGAGCGCACCTCCACTTTCATGCCTTTCTTCACCAGCGGGTAATAGGCTTCCGGTATGTTGATAATGGCCTTGAGCATGCTTATCTGCTGCAGGCTTAGGATAGGTGCACCGCTGTACAGTTCGCCGTCCTCGTAGTTTTTGGCAGCGATGACGCCGGAGAACTGGGCTTTCACGAAAGTGTTGGTTTCCAAAAACTTGGCACTCTCTGTAAGGTTGTCGAGCTGGGTTTTGGTTTGGTCGTACACCTGTTGCGACACGCTTCCGGTCTCTTTCAGGGCCTGAACACGTGCAAACTCGGTCTGGGCGCTGGCAAGGTTTATCTTGGTGGTGTTGAGCTGTGTCTGGTCCATGCGCACCAGCAGCTGGCCTTTGCCCACACGTGAGCCTACTTCAACGTATATATGTTCTATTTTTCCTGTCAGCGAAGGAGAGATGCTCATGCTTTCGTAGCCTTCCAGGGTTGACGATAGCTCCAGCTGACGCGCGATTTTCTCTTTGGCCAGCACCTGAGTCTGCACTTTCTCGGCCACGGAGGCGTCTTTCACCGAAGTGGCTTCCTTTTTGCCACCGCAGGACATCAGCAGTCCTGTAATTATTATAGTTGCGGATATTTTGAATAAATTGTTCATTTTGTGATATTTATGTTTAATGGTCAATTATTTGATGTCGATGTTTAAAAGGTTTT
>JAEENM010000040.1 GCA_016283745.1 Bacteroidales bacterium
AACATCCACATGACAGTGTAGTTGAGTATCTCTCTCCTTATATTGATGGCATCTGTGGTATAGACTCTCTGTAGCACCACCGGCACCTGCCCCAACCAAACGATTTTTGCAAAAAATCGGTGGCGCGTTGCGCCGAACAGTGAAGGAACCGCCAGTGGCTGTTTTGATAGCGAAGCGGAGAATTGAGTGGAATAAAGAAAAAAATCGTATCTTTGCAGTGTCGTTTTGTTCGTTATTTGTTTAACGGAATTCGCAAAAAATCGGATAAAATGACTATGAAATCAGAAATAATGTAAAATTAGAAGTCCCCTATAGATAATGGAAAAACAAATAAGACATCTTTATTTTATAATAGTTTGCATTATTTTTTATTTCTGTTTTTCATGTAGGACACAAAATATTGCAGGTACATATATTTGTGAGTACTATTCGTTTTATAATTACCATACGGTAATTTTAGAAGAAGATGGGAATTGTTTGCTTCTATCAAGAGATTTTATATCCCCAGACACAACTTTTGGCAAATGGGAATTAGAAAAAAATAATCGTTATTTTACAATTAAACTTGACAATTATTCTCATTATTTGTTATCTATTTGTGATACGTGTACTTTAAACAAAATCAATGTTTTTGATGCACTAACTAAAGAGAAAATGATGTTTGCTCACATTCAAATCTATTATGATTCCGCCAAAATAGACGAATATATTGCAGATAGTACAGGATCAATAGCATTTAAACGAAATACTTATGATAGTATAAAAATAAACTATATAGGTTATGCTGAAGCAAATGTTGTATATAATAGAGGAATAAATAATATAGATGTTTTATTAGTTAAGAAAAAGTATTTACCTAAGGAGAAATGGAAAATAATATCACATAATAAAATAAAACTACTAAAATGTTGTACTTATATAAAGCAAAACTAAAAATAAGAATAATTGCAATAGTTCACAAGGTTATTGATATTCCACCACAAAAAAATATACAAACACCAATGCCACATTGTACCGCCCATAGCACAAGCGGCACCTGCCCCAGCCAAACGATTTTTGCAAAAAAACGGTGGCGCGGTGGGCGAACAGTGAAGAAAACACCATTGGCTGTTTTGATAGCGAAGCGGAGAATTGAGTGGAAATAAATACAAAAAATCGTAACTTTGCAGTGTCGTTTTGTTCGCTTTTTGTTCACTGGACTTCGCAAAAAAATCGGATAAAATGACTATGAAATCAGAAATAATGTAAAATTAGAAGTCCCCAGTAATTAATTATGTTTAAAAAAATTTTATTGATTGTTTTTCTGTTCTTAGATATAATGGTCAATGCCCAGACAGAAAAGGACACTGTTCATTTGAAGATAGAACCTTTTAATTTTAATGACATTCCTGAAGCTATTGACGGCGGTGCTTGTTATTTTTCTTCGAGTATTGATAATTTTAGAAATAATGAGTACATTTTTGTTAATGATTTCGCATCTTATGGATGTATAAAAACAAATGGATTAGTCCAATTGTTGGATTTGTCATCATACAATATGGAAAATAAAGAATTTACGTACACTGGGAGGGATATTGTGGTAAAAATACGAATAAAAAACGTTTTGGAGAAAAATGATGAACTTTATTCTATAGTAGAGTTTAAAGTTAAAAGCAAGTCTGGCTCATTTGAAGGAATATTAGTTGGTCGATGCGATTGTTAGTTGTAAAACTTCACAAGGTTGTTGATACTTCACCAAAAAAAACTATAATATAAGTAATAGAGTTTCCTTTTCCTCTATAAATAGTCCCAAAACTATTTGTAGAGATACCGTTTGATACTCATCTTCGGGGTTTTCTCGAAGGGAGTGTCGCGGCGCTCTATCTTGTACAGCTGACTGTAGTTGGGCAGACGTTTGTTGGCGTCGTGGCGCAGACGTTTCTCCATCTCGGGATAGTCGTCGGCCGTAAGACCGTCTTTCTTCATCTTGTCCGGGTCGAAATAGACGAGGGCGTACAGCCGGTTCGACTCGCGTTCCACCACAAGTGTCTCGCCCACATAGTCCTCGTTGTTCAGTATGGCCTCAATCTCCTCGGGATAGATGTTCTGTCCGTTGGCGGAGAGTATCATGCACTTGCTGCGTCCTTTGATGTAGATGTTGCCTTTGCGGTCCATAAGGCCGAGGTCGCCGGTATGCAGGTAGCCGTCGGGGGTGAAGGCCGCCTGTGTAGCCGTCTCGTTCTTGTAGTAGCCTATGCAGATATTGTCGCCTTTGGCCTGAATCTCGCCCACGACGTTGGCGGGGTCGGGCGATTCGATACGCACGTCGGCACGGTCCACGGCCTTGCCGCAGCTGCGGAGCACGAAACGACGCCAGTCCTCGTAGGCCAGCAGAGGTGCCGCCTCGGTCATGCCGTAGCCCACGGTGAAGTTGAGTTTCATGCGACGGAAACAGCGTTCCACGGCTGGGTTGAGGGGTGCGCCGCCCATAATGAAGTTGCGGATGTTGCCTCCGAAGGCAGCGTGCAGCTTTTCACACACTTTGCCGTAGATAAGGCCGCTGATGCCGGGGATGGCGCAAAGCACTTTCATGTACCACTTGCCCAACGCGGGCTCGATAGAGGAACGGTACACCTTTTCCATCACCAAGGGGACGGTGATGACCTGATAGGGTTTAACCTCTTTCATGGCCTGCAGCAGCTTCGACGGGGCCGGACGACCGCCGAGGTAATAGATGGTGCAGCCTCCGCAGATGGGGTAAAGAAGCTCGAAAGTGAGGCCATAGATATGTGCCATGGGCAACATGGAGACCAGCTTGTCGTCGCGACGCACCGGTATGTTGCGCTGGCCGAAGTCGATAGAAGCGCTGCTGGCACGGTAGGTGAGCATCACACCCTTGGGGTCGCCGCTGGAGCCCGAAGTATAGTTGATGATGGCCAGATTGTCCATATTGTCGGTATTGTAATGCACGTCCTCCGGTCCGAAGCCGTTGGGGTAGCGTTCGGCGAAGAGGCTGTCGACTGTCTCGTAGGCCTTCGTCAGCTGTTCGTCGTTGGAGTGTATGATGCTGAAATCCTCGGTGCAGACGACGCCGCGCAGCTGGGGCATGCGGGCGATGTCGAGGGTTTTCCATTTCTCGCGGTCGGTGAAAAGGATGATGGCGTCGCTATGGTCGGTGAGTTCCATAACGCTATTGGCGTGGAAATCCACCAGCAGGGGGACCACCACGGCCTCGTAGGTGGTGATGGCGAGATACGACAACGCCCAACGGTTGGTGTTGCGGGCGCAGAGAGCGATATGGTCACCCTTTTTCACACCCGCCTCCTGTAGCATCAGGTGCATGCGGGCAATCTGTCGGGCCATCTCGCCGAAAGTGATGCTCTCGCCTTGGTAATTACACAGCGCAGGTTCGTCCCACTGAAGACGTATAGTCTCCTGCAGACGCACGAAATAATGGTCGTATTTTATATCCTTCATATCGTTAATAAATTATATTTATAAAGGTGCAAAATTAAGATTTTTTTTATTAAATGGCAATCATTTATCGAACTTTAACACCATCGCAGAACCGATGCAATCGCTGCCGACATTGTAAAAACGCGAAAAAAAACATTCTTTTAGTCATTCCAGCATCTTCAAATGTTAAAATCGCCACAATGTCGCAGAAAATTGTTATGTTTGCAAAACGATATAAAAACGCATTTTAAAACAATACACTGAAATACAAATATTTAAATAAAACATCATAAGTTATGAGAAAAAAAATAGTAGCCGGAAACTGGAAAATGAACAAAACTTTCGACGATGCCTACGAGCTTGTCGAAGCCATTGCCGAAAAGATGGAAACCTTGGCCAAACCCGAACACGAGGTGGTTATCTGTCCCCCCTTCCCTTTCTTGGAGATGTGCGGCGACATGTCGCAGGAGTCGTTCTTCGCCGTTGGAGCACAGGACGTTAGCGAGCACGAGAGCGGAGCCTACACCGGCGAGGTGTCGGCAGCTATGCTGAAATCGATGGAGATGGACTACTGCATTGTGGGACACTCCGAACGTCGCGCCTACCACAACGAAAGCAACGAAGCCATCGCCAACAAGGTAAAACAATTGCTAGCAAACGACATACGTCCTATCTTCTGCTGCGGTGAGAAACTGCCCGAGCGCGAGGCAGGCACACAGTTCGACGTGGTGGAGAAACAGATTAGCGAGAGTCTTTTCGGTCTCTCCGCCGACGAATTTGCCAACATCGTAATAGCCTACGAACCCGTGTGGGCCATAGGCACCGGCAAGACCGCCACTCCCGAGCAGGCGCAGGAGATGCACCACCACATACGCTCGCTGATAGAGAAGAAATACGGTCACGACACCGCCGACAACACCACCATACTGTACGGCGGCAGCTGCAACGCCAAAAACGCCAAGGAGCTCTTCGCCAACCCCGACGTCGACGGCGGACTGATAGGCGGCGCCTCCCTCAAAGCTGACGATTTTGTGACAATTATTGAATCTTTGTGATTAGTGATGCGTGATTAGTGATGAAGAAAGGTTCAGTGAACCTTTCGATAGCACGAAGTGCGGAGAACAAATTGACTAGTTATAAAAAAGAAAAGACGCAAAAATTTGCGTCTTTTTCTTTTTATCTGAATACTGAATACTGCCCCCTGAATCCTAATTATTGTACATTGTTAATTGTTAATTTTTAATTGTCAATTAGTTCCGAACTCCGCATTCCGAATTCCGAACTCAATCCGTCATCATCACCACCCAGTGGTATTTGCGGGTGCCCTCGTCTTCGGCGAAGCCCACCCCCACTTTGGTGAAATCGGGATTGAGCAGATTCTCCTTGTCGGCCTTGAAATCCAGCCAGCCCTCCACCACCTCCTGCACGCTGCTGCGGAACACCCCAGACCAAGCGATATTCTCGCCCGAAACGGTGAATTTCACGTTGTACTTGCGCAGCATCTCGTCGGGCATGCCGTGCACCGGCGACTTATGTACGTAATACTGTTCGGCAAGCATCTCCTCGGCCTTTATCTGCGCCACACGGCTGATGTTGCTTTTCAGCTCGACTTCCGGCAAGTTTTTCGCCAAGCGTATCTCGTTAATTGCCAGAGTAATATCCTTCTGCATGGCCTCAAGACGTCTTTTCTTTTCCTGTTTCTGCAAAGGACTCTGCGGCGAGACCACGGCAGGCTGGTCGTTTTGGTGTGCCGATTGGAAAGAGGCAAGCGCAACGCCCGACATCAGCAAGGCGGCAACGGACAGATATGCAGTTGTTTTCATCGTTCAAAGTTTTTTGTTATTACTTCGGTAAAACGTCGAAAACGCGAAAATCGTGTATCTCGGCACATGTTTTTACTTCAAAATTTTGCAACACACTACAAACCAATATTTTACATCTATCAAATTATTTTAAGAAAATAAAATAGCGAAAAACCTTCTTTTTACGCAAAAAAACACGTATATTTGCGAATTGATGCGGAAGTTGTTTCCACATCTTATAATGTTGAATATAAATATTTTAAATTAAAAAACGAAATGAAAACAGCTTATAACTTTAACGCAGGTCCCTGCGTATTGCCGAAACAGGCAATTGAGAACACCGTAAAGGCTCTCTACGACTTTGACAACACCGGCATCGGAATTGCCGAAATCAGCCACCGTACCCCCGGTTGGGAAAAACTGATGGCCGAGACCCGTCAGCTCTGGCGCGACCTTCTGAACATCCCCGAAGAATACGAAGTACTGTTCCTCGGCGGCGGTGCCAGCACTCAGTTTATGACAGTGCCCGCCAACCTCCTGAACAAAAAAGCCGCCTATCTGCAGACAGGCGTTTGGGCTAAGAAAGCCGCCAAAGAAGCTAAACTGTTCGGCGAGACCGTTATTGTTGCCTCCAGCGAGGACAAGACCTACAGCTACATCCCCAAAGGATGGACAGTTCCCGCCGACGCCGACTATTTCCACATCACAACCAACAACACCATCTACGGTACCGAAATCCGCAAGGACTTCGCAGCCAACGAGATAAACAACGTTATGCTGGTGGCCGACATGAGCTCCGACATCATGAGCCGTCCCGTTGACGTTAAGAAATACGGTCTTATCTACGGTGGTGCACAGAAGAACGTAGGTCCTGCCGGCGTTACTTTCGTTATCGTTCGCAAGGACATCCTCGGCAAAATCACCGACCGTCAGTACATGAACCCCCTGCCCACCATGGTGGACTACCGCACACACGCTGCCGAAGAGGCCAAGAACATCTCCATGTTCAACACTCCTCCGGTAATCAACATCTTCATGATGAACGAAACTCTGAAATGGGTTAAGGACACCATCGGAGGCGTAGCAGAGATGAACAAAATCAACGCCAAGAAATCGGCTCTGCTTTACGAAGAGATCGACCGCAACACCATGTTCCGCGGCACCGTGGAATGCAAGGAAGACCGTTCCATCATGAACCACTGCTGGGTTATGGCCGAAGGTCGCGAGAACCTGCAGGACGCTTTCATGGCTTTCGCCAAAGAACGCGGCATGGTCGGCATCAAAGGTCACCGCAGCGTAGGCGGATTCCGCGCATCGCTGTACAACGCCTGCACCATCGAAGCCGTCGAAGCCCTCGTACAGTGCATGCAGGATTTTGAAAAAGCGAATAAATAATTTGTTGTTTGTTGAATTGTTGAATCGTTTAATTGTTTTTTATTGGAACACGCTTTTGCATTCGAAAAACTGGAAGTTTGGCAGTTGGCAAGGAAGTTTTTAAAGGACACCTATACGATAATAGACGCTTTTCCCGTAAAAGAAAAGTACAATCTAGTTGATCAAATTAGGAGAGCGACCACTTCCATTGCTTTAAATCTTGCCGAGATGACTTCCCGTACATCTTATAAAGAGCAGGCTCATTATTCCGAAATTGCATACGGTTCCGCCATCGAAGTTTATTGTGCGTTCCTTTTGTCATACGACTTGGAATACATCAACCAACAACAGATGGATGAAATCAAAGTAAGGATTTTTGAACTTTCCAACAAAATCAATTCTCTTAAAAACAGTCAATATCAAAGAGCTGAACTTTTCAACAATCGTCCAATTCAAAAGAAGTAAATACACTTCATTTTTACAACAAACAACTAAACAATTAAACAGATAAACAGTTAAACTATGAAGATACTAGTTGCAACAGAAAAACCTTTCGCGAAAGTGGCCGTTGACGGCATACGCGAAGTTGTGGAGAAAAACGGTTACGAACTGGCTCTCCTCGAGAAATACACCGATGTTAACGACCTCTATGCGGCCGTTGCCGACGCCGACGCCCTTATCGTGCGCAGCGACAAAGTCACCAAAGAAGTTATAGACCACGCCAAGAACCTCAAGATAGTGGTTCGCGCAGGCGCCGGTTTCGACAACCTCGACCTCGAGGCTTGCACCGCCCGCGGCATCGTGGCTATGAACACCCCCGGCCAGAACAGCAACGCCGTCGCCGAACTGGTGATGGGTATGCTCGTTTACGCCGTGCGTAACTTCTTCAACGGCAAGAGCGGCTCCGAACTCATGGGCAAGAAACTCGGCATACTCGCTTTCGGTAACGTGGGACGCAACGTGGCCCGCATAGCCAAAGGCTTCGGTATGGACGTGTACGCCTACGACGCTTTCCTCACCGCCGACCAGATCAACGCCAGCGGCATGGCAAAAGCTGTGGCCAACCAAGACGCTCTCTTCGAGACCTGCGACGTGGTAAGCCTCCACATCCCCGCCACCGCCGAGACAAAACAGAGCATCAACTACAACCTCGTTGGCAAGATGCACAAAGGCGGCATACTGGTGAACAGCGCACGTAAGGAAGTCATCGACGAAGCCGGTCTGCTCAAGCTGATGGCCGAACGCACCGACCTCAAATACATCACCGACATCATGCCCGACGCCGATGCCGAATTCGCAAAATTCGAAGGCCGCTACTTCGCAACTCCCAAAAAGATGGGTGCCCAGACCGAAGAGGCTAACATCAACGCCGGCATTGCTGCCGCCAACCAGATTGCCGACTTCTTCAAGACCGGCAACAAGAAATTCCAAGTGAACAAATAAAACTTGAATTTTCATAAAACCGAAAAGGGCGGCAACACGCCGTCCTTTTCTTTTAAACAAGGGGCATTAGCTCATCAGGTAGAGCGTTTCGTTCGCAACGAAAAGGTAGGCGGTTCGAGTCCGCTATGCTCCACGGAAAAATTGAAAGTTGAGAGTTGAAAATTGAAAAATAGTAATCAGTTGGCAGGATTCAGTTGTCAGAAAGATAGTCACGAAGGGACTTTATCCCAACAACCACATACGGAAGCCTGAAAACACTCAAGCCCCGAAGGTGTGAAGAAACATCCAGTGGATGTTTCGATAGCGACCAAAGGGAGCGGAGAAATGAGCCCTGAAGGGGCGACAGATAGCAGCAGATATATTCAATTATAAAATCCGAAAAACAGATAAGGGTGTTCCAAATGTTTTGGGCACCCTTTTTTGTCTTTTTATTTAAAAAGCGGGTATCCTGCCTTTGCCGGTCCCATACGTCTTATTCCGCAAGCTAACTGTTGTACTTTTTCCGTTTCTTTTCCCCTTAAAAGACTAAAAAAAAGTCTTTCGACCAGCCTGCTGCAAACTCCAAAAATGGAGCGGCGTGCCAAGTCCGAAAGACGACTGCAAAATTACAAAAAATTTTCGAATTGCGCAAAAAAAAATCCAGATCAGCCTGTTCCTCCGCTCTAAGTCGGGACGTCACTCATAAAAATGAGACGTGGTGCCAAATCTGGAAAAAAAGAGACTCAGGACTAAGTTAGTATCGCGCCTTCGCTTGAACCACAACATCCCAAGAGTCTAACGGTGTTTTTCTCTGTCCTTCCCGCCTGCTGCGCAGGCTTGTAGCAAACACCAAAAGCACGTTGCAAAGTTACGAATAATTTTTGGATTGAACAAAGTTTAATCACAACACGCTGCAACACAGCATATTGTAAACAAGCAAATATCAATTCTTGGGCTTCTTTTCGCAGAGTTTCAAGTTAGTTTTTATTCCCTTTTCGCACATTACGCACCTCTTTCACGATCTCGTCCAACGTCACATCGTTCTTTTTAACCGATTTATTCAACATTTCGGCTTCATTCATCAGTGCCTGACGTTCCAAAATCCGGGATGTTTTCTCATCCTTCCCAGTTTTTTTCATTTTTTTCGGTCGCGAAGGCACGTTCACTTTTCTGAAAAAGAGCTTGCCGGTTTTTCGCATAGCGGCCAGGTCGGCCTTACGGCATTCCTCGGCCAAGGCTATGGCCTCTTTCATATTTTCCAAAAGCTCGTCGCGGGTTTTGCCCTGCGACACAGCCTCGGGCACCTCTCTGCACTGGCCTGTGTAAACCCCCGTTTCGGGATTTTTCTGTACAATTACGGTATATTCCATATATTTTTATCAATTTCGCACACACGCTGTGTGTCCCCCCAAATTCATTCTTCCAAATTCCGAGACGCGGTACACCACGTCTCTACTTTTTTTCGGACACACGCTGTGTGTCCCTACAATTTTAAATTATCAACTATCAATTAAAAATTTCAACTTTCAACTATCAATTTTCAATTTCCCTCACTCTTTCTTTTTTGGGCAGTTTTTTGTTCACCTCGTTGTAGGCGTGGGCGATAAGGCTCAGCAACAGCTCGTCCTTGACGTCGCGGCCGAAATAAATCTGGTTCCAGTATTTCTTGTTCCAATGGTACGCCCCTTCGACGGCGCTGTAACGCTCGCGCAGCTGCTCGGCTTTCTCGGGGTCGCATTTGTGCACCGCAAGGTCGGGCTTGTCGGTGGCTATGCAGCCGACAAGCTTGCCCTTGAG
>JAEENM010000041.1 GCA_016283745.1 Bacteroidales bacterium
TGCCTCGCTGAAACCATTCCACCAACAACATTACCGACAACGGAATAACAACCAGCACCATTTTATCGGAAAAAAGTTCAGGCTCCGACAACAGACTCTTGCTGAAGACTCCACACACATACTCCCACGCTTGACCAATACTCTCGGCTCTGAAAATTATCCAACCGATTACAGCCAAAAAGAATGTCAATATCATTTGTCCTGTTTCCTTCAGCGTCGGCAATATTCGTCCTTCGGCCACGGTATTGGTGTATTTGCGGTTTTTACCCAACAGTATCAAGGGAAGGAAAAGCAATGCGTGATACGCTCCCCAAGCAATGAAAGTCCAGTTGGCTCCGTGCCAAAAGCCACTCACAAGGAAGATCACAAAAGTGTTCCTGATGATTTTCGCCTTGCTAACGCGGCTGCCGCCCAAAGGGATATACACATAGTCGCGGAACCAAGTGGTGAGAGAGATATGCCACCTGCGCCAGAACTCGGCTATGTCGCGGCTGAAATACGGCACGTTGAAGTTGCGTATCAACTTGATACCAAACAATTTGGCAGTACCTATAGCAATGTCGGAATAGCCCGAGAAGTCACCGTAAATCTGGAAGGTGAAGAAGATGGCGGCGAGGAGCAAGGTGCTTCCCGATTGTTCCGTGTAGGTCGAAAAGACTTGATCGACATACACGGCGCAGTTGTCGGCCACCACAATCTTCTTGAACAAGCCCCACAAGATCTGACGCATTCCGTCGACGGCAGTGTCGTAGTCGAACTCGCGCTTTTTCTGAAACTGCGGCAAAAGGTTGGTTGCACGCTCTATAGGTCCGGCCACCAGTTGTGGGAAGAACGAGATGAAGGCGAAGAAGGCGACGATGTCCTTCGTCGGCTCCATCTTGCCACGATAGACATCAATTGAGTAGCTAAGCGCCTGAAAAGTGTAGAACGAAATGCCCACGGGGAGTATCACCTTAAGCAGAAGTCCGTCGGTGGAGATATTGAATAGTTGGGCGAATTCTGTTACAAAGAAATCGTAGTACTTGAACATTGCAAGGATGCCGATGTTCAACACTATGTTGGCCCACATCCAAGTCTTGGCCTTATTCTTTGTGTCGGCCTTACCTATCAGCAGTCCACTGCCCCACGAGCAGAACGAGGTGAAGGCTATGAGGAGAAGGAATCGCCAGTTCCACCAGCCGTAGAACACATAGCTTGTAAAAATGACAAATGCGTTCTGCAATGTCAGCTGGTAACGACTTTGCTTGAGGGCGTAGTCGAAAACAAACCAGTAGAGCAGGAAAACCACCGGCAAAAACAGCGCGAATTCTATAGAGTTAAAGAGCATTATTAATTAAACTAAACGCATTTCCGAGTTGCAAAGATACGAAAAAAAAACTTCAAATTATTAGAAAAAAAGACAAACGACCAATTTATTGACCTAAAATCATTTTGTAAACCCATGACAGTCTGCTTTATTTCACAAATAGCATAGTAATATATACTATTTTAATTGCAGAAATAATTAATCTAATTCAAATGAATATTGAAAAAACCAATTTTTATGTGTATATTTGCAAAAAATAAGGGAAAGGGCACTTTTCCAAGCAATTATTTATAAATAATTTAAAACCAATAAAATATGGCAGACCAACGACTTGAGGAGTACCGCAAATACTACGACGCCCGCGCCGAGCGGTACGCCAACAACCCGAACCACATACACGCCTACGAAGCCGAGAAACGGCTCAGGGATGTGTTTTTCCAATACGACACCTTCGAAGAAATCCGCGACCATTTCGGCACGCTGAACATCGACTGCGCTTTCGCCCTGTGGCGCGACCAGTACGAGATGGAGAGCCGTTTCTACGAAAGCATCGAAGAGCCCGTGCGCAAGAAAGGCGCCGACGAGATTCTGGCCCAGCTGCCCCGTCACACCGACGTTACCGACATGTCGACGGCCATCAACGAAATCACCAACCGCAACAGCGTGGAGCTCTCGCTCGACGAGGCCAGCGGCAAAGCCCTGATGGATGCTTGGGAGAGGCTCGACGCCATCAACGTGCTGGAAAACGCCGAAGTCCCCGACGAATACAAACGCGGCATGCAAGAGCGCGCCGACAAGATACGCCACAGCATCTGCGAATCGGTGCAGAGCGCCGAAGAGACCCTCGGCGAATGGATGCCCGGCTTCCGTATCAAACCCGAATTGGCACTGCAACCACGCTACCGCCGACTGCTGCCCTTCTCCGACGAGGATGTGGCACAGCATCTGCAACAGTTCAAAACTATCACTTACCGTTAAAACAGAGGAGGAATTATGGCTATAGATAAAATGATATTAGACTCGCTTACAGGCGGTTACAAATTCTATCTCGACGACCTGAAAAACCGTGGCATCACCGGCGAACACTACGACACCGTGGAGGCACTCTTCAACCGCATACTCCAGTTGGGAGAGGAATGCTCCGATATGAACGTGATGTACGCCAAGATGCAGAACGAGAACATCACCGTGAAGATGTCGGAAGCCTACACCAAGGCACTTACCGAGGAGGGCAACAAGAAATACGGCTCCAACGACGGCACCATCTACGACGACAACTACCTGATGAAAAACAACGTCGAAGCGCTGCGCAACAGCGTAAAAGCAATTCGCGACAATTACGAGGATCTGCTTAAAAAAGCCACCCCGTCGCAGCGGATGAGGATGATGGTGGAACACGACCCGCATCTGTTCATCAAATCCATCGAAGATCTGATAAACCTCGCCGAACAGCCAGGGATGACCTACCCCAATTTCCTGCGCATACAGATAGAACAAGGCCTCGACAAAGCCGTTGAGGGCACGGTAACCCGCGATTTCCTCGAGAAAACCCTTGCCACACACAAAGCCCTAATGAGCTCCGACATAGACATACGCATGGGTGAGGAAAAAATCGAGCAATACAACAAAACGGCGGCGCTCAACAAGTTCAACCTCGTGGAGATGCACGAGTGGGAGCTTATCTCCGACGCCATAGAACGTAAATACCAGCCCGAACGCGAGCGTCGCACCAGGATTTTCGACATGTTCATGAACATACTCGGCAAACTCGACGAGTGGGCTGTGGCCTACTGCTCCTACCCCCCGTACGACCTGATGCCGTGGAACTCCATGCCCCTAGCACAAGCCCTTCTTGACCTCCGTCGCATACAGAAGACCTACCCGGGTATCATCAAAGAATACGAAAAACTGCTCGGCAGATACTTCGGACTCAAGTTCACCGACATTGTGGACAACCCCGATTTCCGCCACCACGTGCTCTCCAACTTCATCGACGAATCGCAGGAGCTTGTCGAATTTCTGATAAACGAAGTATACCCGCAGTGCAAGCCTTTCTGCGACCTCTCCGCCGACCTTATCAAGAAACGTGAACAAATATACCACAGCAACTGCGAGGGCAACCCCGGCCGACTGGAGCCTTACCTGCGTCTGAAACGCCACTACAATGAGACTTTCGGCGA
>JAEENM010000042.1 GCA_016283745.1 Bacteroidales bacterium
TGGGAGTATGTGTGTGGAGTCTTCAGCAAGAGTCTGTTGTCGGAGCCTGAACTTTTTTCCGATAAAATGGTGCTGGTTGTTATTCCGTTGTCGGTAATGTTGTTGGTGGAATGGTTTCAGCGAGGCAAGGGACACGGTTTCGATTTCGGCAACAGCCCCCGATATAAGGTCGTGCGGTGGTGCATCTATCTTTCAACAGCGCTGTTAATCATTGCTTTACAACAACAAAAAGTGTCTCCGTTTATTTATTTCCAATTTTGACTATGAAAAGGTTTTTTACTAATATATTGCTTTTTGTTATCATACTTGCAATTCTGGATGTCGTTGCAATATGTGTTTTGGGTGGCAATGCCAGTTTTGATATAACATACTATAGGAAAGTTACTTGGGGACATATGTTCAGTCGCACCAAAGACATCCCCAATCATAAAAATCCCGACATCCTTTTTTTAGGCTCATCTCACGCCTATCGAAGTTTCGACGGCAGGATATTTGAAAGATCAGGCATCACGACTTTCAATTTGGGTTCATCAAACCAAACCCCAATACAAACTGAGGTTCTGCTCAAAAAATATATTGACGAGATAAAACCAAAACACATTGTATTTGAGGTGTATCCGACGTTGTTCGAAATAGATGGGGTGGAATCGACATCTGATTTGATTTCCAATGACCATATCGATTTCGAGACCTGCAAACTGGCGGTGAAATCGGGTAATATCAAACTGATAAACACGCTGATTTACGGACTGTACATGGAATACTGCCGCGATGAGAGGGAAAAATTTGTGGAGGAAACAGTAAATTGTGGCGATAAATATGTGTCGGGCGGATATGTAGAGAGAATCGAATACACTCCCTTTGTGTCGGACGGCTCCATAGAACACACAAAAATACAAATACTGCCAAAACAATTACGTGCTTTCGGCAATTGTGTCAGGATAGTGAAAGAACGACAAATCCCCTACATACTCGTTATAGCGCCATTGCCCAAAACCATTTATAAGGGGTTCGACAACATCGATGAGTTCAACCAAACAATGTCTTCGTACGGCAAACTTATTGATTTTAATAAAATTCTGCATTTCGACGACAGCTGTTTTTACGATGCAGACCATCTGACACAAAAAGGAGTGGAAACATTTGACAGCTGTTTCATAGAATGTTTGGATTCCTTGAAGACACAGGGAGATTTTTGAATAACACCACCCCGATTTCAACCGATAGCACATCTTTTTCCAAACACTCATTTTCCTTCAAAAACAAATATTTTTCACAATTGACGTAAAATCCAATTATTTTTCGTATCTTTGCAGTTTCAAAATTCGCGAAAAAAGTACAACTTAAAACGAAAAAATGTTGGATAAAAACACTATTATAGGGCTTGTTCTGATGTTCCTCGTATTCATCGGATACATCTGGTGGACAGCCCCTTCGAAAGAGGAAAGGGAGAAAATTGCAGCCCAACAAGACTCACTGCGCAAAGCATACGAAGACTCTGTAATAAGTGCCCAAGAAGCCCTCGCCGCTCAAAAACTTATCGACGATTCCCTCGCCGCCAACGACACCGTAGCCCAGCAGGCTAAGGTGGATAGCACCCGCAAGGCAGCCGGCGTTTTCGCCTGCAACCTCGACGGCGAGCCCCTTACCATCTCTGTTAAAAACGAACTTCTGAGCCTCGACATCAACTCATGTGGGGCCTTTATTGACAACGTAATCCTTAGCGAATACACCAGCTACGGCGACTTGCCCCTCGACCTTATCGGCAAAGGCGACGACAGCCTCAACCTCACCTTCTCAACCATAAACGGCGACATCATCCGCACCGCCAACCTCAATTTCACCACTTTCGTCAACGGCCAGAAAGCCGAAGGCGACACCCAGCTGGAGCTCTCCGGCGACGACTCCGTGCGTATAGCCATGCGCGCTTTCGTAGCAGGCACCGACTCGGCATCGGCAGGCATTGATGAAAACCGCTATCTGGAGTTCGCCTACACCCTGCGCGGCAACAGTCACGAGGTGAAGTTCGACATCAATTTCCACGGTCTCGAGAAAACTCTGCTCGACAACCCCTACATCGACCTTTATTTCAAGGATAGACTCACCCGCCACGAAAACCACGGCGATGTCAAAAGCAGCGGACGTAGCGATATGGAGCGTTTCTACTCCTCCATCTACTACAAACCCACAGACGATAACGCCGACAACCTGCGCGACGGTACCGACGGCGACGTTGACGTGAAAACTCCCCTACAATGGGTGGCTTTCAAACAGCAGTTCTTCAGCACCATACTTATTGCCGACAGCTCCTTCGACAACGCCGAACTGCGCACCGTTACCGAACAGGACACCGATAGCCGCTACCTCTGCACCATGGAAGGCAATATCGGACTGCCTTTCCATCTGTCGAAAGATTATACCGTGGGGATGCGCTACTATTTCGGTTCCAACAAATACCGCACCCTGCGCAATATGGACCTCGGGCTGGAACGTATTCTGCCTCTGGGATGGGGTTTCTTCGCCATACAGTGGGTGAATCGTTTCGCCATCATTCCGGTGTTCAACTTCCTCGAGCAGTTCAACTGGAACTACGGCATCATCATCATAGTGCTCACCCTTCTGGTGAAACTTGTGCTGTTCCCCATCGCATACAAGTCGTACTCCTCGTCGGCAGTGATGAGAGTGCTGCAACCCGAAGTTGCCAAAATCAACGAGAAATTCCCCAAACAGGAGGATGCTCTGAAAAAACAGCAGGCCATATCGGCGCTATACAAGAAAGCGGGGGCAAGTCCCATGTCGGGCTGTTTACCTATGCTTCTGCAGATGCCCATACTTTTTGCCATGTACCGTTTCTTCCCGGCTTCCATAGAGTTGCGCCAGCAGCCCTTCCTCTGGGCCGAGGACCTCTCCACCTACGACTCCATACTCGACTTGCCGTTTAAAATACCGCTTTACGGTGACCACATAAGTCTCTTCTGTCTTCTGATGTTTGCCGTACAATTCCTCTACACATGGTATACCATGCGTCAGCAGGCCTCGCAGCAAAGCATCCCCGGCATGAAATTTATGATGTACTTTATGCCCTTCATGATGCTGTTTATGCTCAACAGCCTCTCCGCAGCACTTAACTTCTACTACTTCCTTTCGTTGTGTATCACCATGTTGCAGATGATTATCATACGTCGCACCATCAACGAGGAGAAGATTCACAAACGCATCGAGCTGGCAAACCTCAAGTACAAGAACAAACCGCCCAAGAAATCGGGCTTTATGAAACGTCTCGAAGAGATGCAGAAACG
>JAEENM010000043.1 GCA_016283745.1 Bacteroidales bacterium
ACTGCCACATTCTATTGGTCACCTTTATCTTTGTTTCCGTATGCAAAAACAGCAAATGATGGATAATGTTCACCAAGATACTTTGGTGTGATTTCGGTTATGCCAGTAGCCAATAAACTCTTACCTTCGGGGGTGATCATATTGATGCCTCGTTTTGGACGTTGTAGCAAACCAGCCTTACCTAAATAGGTGGTTGCCCACTGGGTTCTGTTGTGAAGTTTAGTCTCTGAACCACCTGACACTTTTTCTGCTACTTCAATATCGGACAAAGAAAAAATATGTGCCATGTCATCCATTAGGCTTTTTAGAGTGTGCTCTTTTCCGTCATTTAGTACCTTAAGAACGGGATATAGAAATTTGTCAAATGTTGGTACCATAACTTAATATCTTTATTTTATTATTCTTCAATCTTATTTGTCAATTCTGTGTTCAAATCCTTATCTTTCCTGTCTGCTGTTTCACCAACGTGGTGCAGGGTCAATAGGGTTTAGTCGTTAACAATATACGTCACCGCCCCGTATCTCCCCGCAATATAGTTCTTCTCGTAGTTAGCGTCGTTGCGGGGCTTTGTGCCGTCGGGCAGCACAATGTCCGTCAGACAGTACAGGTCCGTCTGCTCCGACCGGTTCTTCTCGGTGAACCAAATCTGGTCGCGGCGGAGCATCTTGGTGGACAACAGATGCGTGTCGTGCGTGGTGAAAATCAGCTGTGCGTTATGGGGGTTGGTGGCCGGATTGTTGAACAGACGGATGATCTGCTGGGAAATCAGCGGATGCATCTTGGCATCCAACTCATCCACCACGAGGACAGTCCCTTTTTCCAACGTGTCGAAAATCGGCCCCGACATGTCAAACAGCTTGCGGGTTCCCGACGACTCGTTTTCGTCAAACGGGAAATGGACTGAATCACAGACCGTGCCGCTCTTGTCGTACAAATGGTGGACGGATTCCATCTCTATCCGCTTTTTGCCCGCCACCTCCTTGGCCAGAAGTGGAAGAAGTTCCTTCGGCATATCGTCAGGAATGGAGATTTCCTCTTCATGGGTTGAAATCTCTTCAAAACCCAATTGAAGAGTTTTGAAGAAATCCAATGCCTTTTGGCTGGTCTCCTTACGTTGATGGAACTGCATTTGTGAAAACAGACGGTATTCCTGATTGTTCAAGCCGGAAACCACATGGAAATCTTTCTCGAACCATGAAATCACACGGCTGGAAATCTCGCCACCCAATTGTGCGCAAAGGGAGAGGAACAACCGATTGTCGTTTAGTTTGGACTCCAATCCGACTCCGTCTGGAAATTTATCATCCTCAAAGGCAATGCCGTCATTGTTCCGGATGAAAAGCACTTGTTCCTTCGAGCGTTTTGTGGTCTTGCGGAACAGCCATTCTTCAACTATTTCCGCCCGCGTGTAGGAGAAACCATAACGATAGCAAAAGCCGTCTTTCAAAAACGTCGCCTCAAACAGGGTGGGTTTGGTGTTGTTCTTCAAAAGCAGGAACGGTTCGTGGGGAAGTGTATCGTTGGGATTCAACTTTACAGAAGAAAGCACGCAGAGTTTCATGACTTGCAAGGCATCCACCAAATTCGACTTGCCGCTGGAGTTGGCCCCGTAAATGGCGAGGGTCTTCAAAATATCGTACGACAACTCCTGGGCCACATTGTCTTTGGCCTCTTCGCTCAATTTGCGGGATTGAAGGTCAAGCGTCCTCCTGTCGTAAAACGAGCGATGGTTTTCTACTGTAAATTCAAGTAACATAGCTGTTTATATTAATTTGAAGATTTAATATCCGAAGTGCAAATATACGAAAAAAATCAATACAATGCGCATATTTGAGATTTTTTCTCAAATATGCGCATAATACAACGTGAGCCCTACGCCCTGTTAAACTTCTCCTTTCCCTGCCTGCACCGCGGGCATTTCCAGTCTTCGGGCAGGTCCTCGAAGGCCACGCCGTCGTGTTCGGCGGGGTCATACACGTAGCCGCAGATGGAGCAGACGTACTTGCCGGAGGCCTCCTGCTTGCTGAAATCCACATCGGCAAGGACGGTCGGCACGGGGTGGTCGAGGTCCATCACACGCTTGGCCTCCAAGTTCTCGTAGCCCTGCGGGGTGTGGGTGCCGCAATAGACGGTGGGGTGGTTGCGCACGAACTCGCGGATGCGGTCCTGCGTCTCGCGGGCGGCGGACAGGTCGTCGAAAACCACGGAGAGCTTGTCCTCGTAGAGAGCTTCGTCCACGTAGGTGATGTCACCATGAAGCATGTAGAACAAGCCGTCGTTCTCCACCACGATGATGCTGTTGCCCTTGGTGTGACCCTTGGCCTTGATGAGGTAGATGCCGTCGTGGATTTTCTGACTGTCGGGGAAATTGTAGTAGGGACCGTCGGTGAAGGTGACGGGGACGAGATTCGCAAGTCCCTGGAGCTCGGCGGCGTCCATTTCGTCGGCATTGACATAGACCTTGGCGTTGGGGAAGCTTTTCAGTTCGCCGCTGTGGTCGGCGTGTTTGTGGGTGAGCAGGATCTTGGTCACCTGCTCGGGCTTGTAGCCGAGGGCCGCGAACGCCTCCATATAGCTGCAGATGTCCTTGCCGGTGAAGGCCAACGAGTTCTCGTCAGGAGCCTCCTCGGGCGTGCCGGTGGGAAGACCGGTATCGACGAGAATCACCTCGCAGCCGGTGTCAATAAGGTAGTTTTGCAAGCTGCCGCGATAGCGGATGTTGCGGTCGAATTTGTCGGGGCCTTTTTCGCCGCCCATGACGAAAGGCTGGGTGTAGAAACCCTCTTTTCTGAATTTTACTGCTTTGATTTCCATTTGCTTGTGTTTTATTTGAATTTTACTCTTTTGTAATCATTTCCGCCATCCGCTTCCCTGCCTCGAAGGCTTTCTGCAAATCCTCTTGCCAATGCTCGTCGCGATATTGGCGTTTGGCTTCCTCGGAGAATCCGCCCAACTCGTAATGGTCGTAGTTATTCACCTGATAGGTGTTGTAGGCCACAAGGCGCTCCGGCTGTCCGAGCGCGGCGGCGATGCAGTGTTCCATCGAGCCGTAGCCGTTGCTGTTGTTGCGATCGGGCAGGCCGTTCATGGTCTCCACCAGCACCACGGGCATCCGCTTGGGCGCCGTCAGGCTATAGTCGTTGTACGAGAGCCACGGGAAAGCCAGACGTTCGAGGAAAGTGCGCATCCGGCCGGTCACGTCGCCGAAGTATATAGGCGAGCCGAGCACCAGTCCGTCGGCTTGGGCAATCTCCTCCAGAACGGGTGTAAGCGCATCCCTGAACTTGCACACGTTGGAGGCCTTGCCCTTGACCTTGCAGGCCATGCACGACATGCAGCCCTTGTAGTCCAAGTCATATAGGCGGACGGTTTTCACTTCAATTTCATTGCTTACAGAGCTTGCGCCCTCGGCGATCTTCTGCAGCATGGAGGCGGTGTTGAACGTCTTGCGCGGGCCTCCGTCGATAACTATTACTTTCTTCATTGTGGTTGTTATTTAAGATTCTTGCCAAAAAAATCCGCCAGCGTGTCCCACGGGATATAGTTGCCCTCGCCTCCGTCGTAGAGGTCGCAGTGGGTGGCACCGGGAATGATGAGCAGTTGCTTGTTGTCGGGATTGGGATTCGGTTTGCCGATGAAGTTGTAACCTTCGGCCTTGCCATCCACCATAAAGTGGTAGGCCGCCTCGCCGAAGTAGCGAGAATGAGCCTCTGCACCATGCATCACGAGAACTGCGGAACGGATTTCGTTGATGTAGTAGAGAAAAC
Organism: Bacteroidales bacterium; assembly: GCA_016283745.1. Classification (GTDB taxonomy): domain Bacteria; phylum Bacteroidota; class Bacteroidia; order Bacteroidales; family P3; genus UBA1219. Next base: position 3,768 of record JAEENM010000043.1, read on the forward strand.
GGCTGTTGGCGTATGCCTGTGTGCCGATGACGCGCCAGCCGTCGTTGCTGTTACCGCTGCGCACGTGATAGCCGCGCGGGGTTTTGTAATAGGCGTGGTAGTCCTTCACGAACTGCGGGAGATCGTCGGTAACCGAGTCAATAACACCTCCGGCCATCGCCATTGGGTCGGCGAGACGCTGTTTGCCCATTGCCTCGCGGGCAGCGTGACGGGCTTCCTCGTTGTTGTCGCTGTCGTAATAGCCGTTGCCGCTGATGCGGGTCATGTCGTACATGGTGCTGGCCACGGTGGCCTTGATGCGCGGGTCGGCAGCGGCGGCGTTCAGCGCTATGCCGCCCCAGCCGCAGATACCGATTATGCCGATGCGCTCGGGGTCCACATTCTCTAACTGCGAGAGGAAATCAACGGCGGCCATGAAGTCCTCGGTGTTGATGTCGGGCGAGGCCGTACGGCGGGGCTCGCCGCTGCTCTCTCCAGTAAACGACGGGTCAAAGGCCAGTGCCACGAAACCCTGCTCCGCCATCTTCATAGCGTACAGGCCGCTGCTCTGCTCTTTCACGGCACCGAACGGACCGCTCACGGCGATAGCTGCCAGCTTGCCGTTGGCATCCTTTGGCGTGTAAAGGTCGGCGGCCAACGTCAGACCGTACTGTGTTTCAAACGTCACCTTGCGGTGGTTCACTTTGTCGCTGAGCGGGAACACCTTGTCCCACTCCTGCGTGAGGTTCAGTTCCTGTTTCATATTGTCATTGTTATTTGTTTCTTGTTTGTTGCCGCAGGCGGCCAGTGTCAGCGCCGCAAGGGCGAAGAGGATGAGTTTTTTCATTGTTGGTGTTTGTTTTGTTGATTATCTATGGTAAATATTATGGTCGCAGTTGCGCTTCCGAGAGCGTTTTTCAGGTCTTCAACATCTGCAATATGGCCTATCGGGGAGTAACTATATGATGTTGAGAAAGTTTCGTAAAACACCACTACACAATTGTCCTGATAGAGCATTATGTCGCCTGCGTGGATGGTGCCCACCTTAGTCCGGTTGGTAGGCAACGATTGATTGAGGTAGTGGTATTTCTCGTTGCTGTGCAAGTCCTGCATTTCAAGTGTCAACGGCAGCATGGCACAAAAAGCTTCGGCAGTGCTGTTCTGCTCCATTGTTGCCATAAAAGTCCTGTTGCCGATGGTAAGTGTAATGTTCCCCAATGGCGTTGTTGATGGTGTGATAGGTTCATCGTCGGGGGTGCAAGCCACTCCAAACTGGAGCATTGTTGCTAATAAAAGGCTCATCAAATGTTTCATTTTGATTAAATAGTCAAATGATTTCAGTTTTTATCTCCCTAATCACCTTGGCCGGACTACCTGCCACCACCATATTGTCGGGCACGTCCTTGGTGACGACCGAGCCAGCAGCCACGATGGCGTTTTCGCCGATGGTTACGCCAGCCAGCACCTTGACGTCGGCACCGAGCCAGGCGTTGCGTTTCACCACGATTGGCTTGGTGAGCAGCGTGTGGCGGGTTTCGGGGTTTTCGGGATGGTATTCGGTGGCCAGAACGCAGTGCGGACCGATGAAAACGCCGTCCTTGATGGTGATACCACCAATCGCTAACAACGTGCAGCCGAAGTTGAGGAAACAGTCGTTGCCGAAGCGAACGCCGGGGCCATAGTTGATGTTGAGCGGGGTGAAAACACGCACGGTGTCGGGCACCTCGCTGCGGGTTATCTCGCGCAGGCAGTCGCGCACCTCGGCCTCGGTGTGGTAGCCGCTGTTCATCTCGGCGCAAAGCCGCATGGTGCGCTGCACGTCGGCGTAGAGGTCGTCGCTGCCTACATAGTCTTTTCCTGTGGGTTTGTTGTTCATGTCGTAGTTTTTATGTCGGTTACTTTGTCGGTATGTTTTTTCTGTTGTGCCATGGCAATAATCACCACTGCTGCGAGGATAAGCACTATGCCTACGGCAAGATAGACGGTGAAGGGCTCGCCGAACACAAACAGTCCGATAAGCACTGCGGTGAGCGGTTCGAGGGCACCCAGTATGGCCGTGGCGGTGGACCCGACGTATTTGGCGGCATACACCATCAGCACAAGGGCAATAATTATAAAGAGACGCTTTTTCATTTGCTTGTGTATTGTTACAGTTACAAGAACATATATAAATAACGTCGAAAGGCGTGGATTATTGCCCGAAGGCAAAGAGTTTTTTGAAGTCGAAGTCCCTAACGGAGACGTTTTTCTGCTTCTCATCCGAAAAATCATCATTTTTGGGGATTGTGCCAGCCTTCGGAAGCGGGTAATTTTGTAGTATAAATTTAAAACTTTTGCAATATGGATAAAAAATTGACTTTCAGAAATGTAGCCGTGGTTTTGCTTATGGCCGTGGCATATCTCCTTATCTTTATTTTGGGTGCCACAAGCGGCATCATCCATCCGGCGTGCTACGCCTATATCGGTGCGTTGCTGCCGTTGCTTATGGCGCCGGTGTATCTCAACACCTGCACTATAATCCGTGGTTTCGGTGCTGCCACCGTGCTCAACGGCATTCTTGCGGTGCTGTTTTTGATAGCGGGCGAGGCGGATGTGGCTTTCCTTATCGGGATGGCTGTACTTACGGCTTTGGCCGAAATCGTCAGAAAGACAAAGAGTTACGACACGCTGAAGGGTGTGCGTTGGAGTTTCTTGCCTTTCGCCTTCTCTTTCTTCGCCTACACCGCCCACTGGTGGACCGACACCGAAGGCTCCCTCGCCGCCGCTAGGGAAGAGATGCCCGCCGGCTACGACGCGCTGATGAAACCCGTTATTGACAACATCCCCATGCTGGTGGTGGCGCTGGTTGTGACCATCCCAGTGGCCATACTCGCAATGCGTCTTGCGGAACGTATTTTGAAAAAACGGGCAGAGAAATTGAAATAAAAATATATGATTATTAAATTCCTTGCTAAAAACGTGTCGGAGACACGTGCTTTTAGTAACCCCACACAAGGAACGCAGTGTGGGGTGAGAACAAACTCCACTAAAAACAGCGTCTCGGAGAGACGCGACCTTTACTCAGATAAAATATTAAGTGGTCAAATAACAATTATTTTATAATGATATGGGACTTTTAAGCAAGATTTTTAGCAACACCCGCAAGCCGGAGGGTTTCTTCGGCAGGATGATGGTGAACGGTATGAACGGCGGCAGCCATGCGGCTATGGCCAACTGGGCGTTGTCGTCGGTGCAAATCAACGAGGACGACCGGATTCTCGACGTCGGTTGCGGAGGCGGAGCCAACATCGCCCGTCTGCTGCAGCGCGCCCCGAAAGGGAGAGTGGAGGGTGTGGACTATTCGTCGGTGTCGGTGAACAAATCCACGAAAGTGAACGCCACGGCAATAGGGGATGGCCGCTGCCGTGTGCAGGAGGCCAGCGTGGAGGAACTGCCGTTCGAAGGAGAAAGTTTTGACCTCGTAACAGCCTTTGAGACAGTCTATTTCTGGCCCGAAATAGAACGCAGTTTCGGCGAGGTGAAACGTGTGCTGAAATCGGGAGGCAGGTTTGTCATCGTCAACGAGGACGACGGCCTTACGGGCGCCAACGAGAAATGGGAGAAACTCATCGAAGGGATGCACACCTACACCCCCGACGAGTTGCAAAAACACCTCACCGCAGCCGGTTTCCACGACATAGCCGTGAGTAACGACGGCCAACGCCACTGGCTCTGCGTCTCAGCCGTGAAATGATTCATAAAACATCTAAAGGCACGAAAAAGATGAATCTTTTCTATACCAAAAACGTGTCGGAGATGAAGAAACATCCAGTGGATGTTTCGATAGCGAAGCGAAGAACAAAATAAAAAAATGGCTTTTTTAAAGGTAAAACGGAGAGACGCGACCTTTACTTAAGTAAAATAATAGACGGTCAAAAACTTGGAAATGAAGAAGTTTTTGTCCTTTTATTGTTTTTTCGATGTTAAAAAACAAAAGTTTTTTCGATGTTGAAAATAATTAGAAATGTAAACTAAAATATTATCGTTATGGAATCAAGAATTTCGAAAGTATCCCTTATTTGGGTGATAATTATGGTCGGTTTTGCCATGCACATGCTGGCCGACATGCTTCCCGCTTTTTGGGAAGTTAACATCGCAATGCCCGACGCAACAGGTGAGGCCCCTGTGGGTATGATGTTGTTTATGATTGGGATGGCGTTCTTCGTCCCGATGTGCGGACTACTCTGCATGAACTTCCGCAGTTGCAAGGCCATGCGCATTATCAACCTCGTGCTGGCCGGTGTTATGATGCTGTTCAACATCTTCCATGCCAGCGAGCTGCTGATGGAGTTCAGCCCCGTGCAGCTGCTTATCCATCCCGTGATGGTGGCGCTGGGGATTTTCCTGTTCGTTTATTCGCTTAGACTGATGAAACAGAAGGAGTGATAGACAATGAAACCTAATTATAAAAACTGGATGCCGAAAGGCATGATTTGGGGAACGGCGGCTGGATGTGTCGGATGTTTGGTGCTGTTCCTTGTCTTTGGCGTGAGCGGACTGCTCGCTGTCGGCACATGGAAGACCATCCTGAAAATCGTATTCCTCGTGCTCGCCATCGCATTGGCATTGATTGCGTTGTGGATGTGGCTGTTGCACCGCGCCTTCTCCTACGATGGCAAGCGGCAGATGTCGCGACAGATAATCGACGGCGTGGCCGCACACATCACAATGCCCGAAGGCGGCCGTGGGCTCGACGTGGGCTGCGGCAGTGGCGCGCTTACCATCGCCGTGGCCAAACGCAACCCCAAGTCCCGGATGGTCGGCATCGACCGATGGGGCGCAGAATACGCCTCGTACAACAAACCGCTCTGCGAGCGTAACGCCAAAGCCGAAGGCGTGGACGACCGTACCTCGTTTGCAAAAGGCAACGCCCTGAAACTCGACTTCGACGACGAAACTTTCGATGCCGTATGCAGCAACTACGTGTATCACAACATCCCCAGCCGCAACCGTCAGGAAATTCTTTTGGAGACGCTGCGTGTGCTTAAGAAAGGCGGCACTTTCGCCATCCACGACATCTTTTCAAAGGCCAAATACGGCGACATGCAGGCTTTTGTACTGAAACTCAAAGAGATGGGCTACGAGGAGGTGGAACTCATCGACACCACAAAAGGACTCTTTATGACCTCGTGGGAAGCCACATGGATGGCCTTGAAAGGCTCTGCAATACTGAAAGGGAGAAAGTAATCCGCCGCACAATAAAAATCCAACACCCACGTTATACGGTTATATGAAACGATATGGGACGAAAACGGCAATTTTCCTTCTGGCAGTCTATCTGCCGGTGTGGCTGATGTCGTCGCTTCATGTACACCATTGCCTTTGGGATAACAACGACACCCCTGCCGAGCAACGCTCCGCCGATTCGGACGAGGACTGCTGTTTGCTGTGCCAATTCCAACACCTTGTATATGAGGAGCCTGAGCAGTTGACCGTTGCCGTCGTCAGGCCGGAGACACAAATGGAGGTCTCCCTGATAGACAGAGATGTCGTTTCGGATTGCGAAGACGTTTTCTCGTCCCGCGCCCCGCCTTTCTTGCTGTAGATTCAAGACTTTCGTTAATTTACAGTTTGATAATTTTTTACAGCAAGATAAAATGAAAAGATTAGTTTTATTTGGCTTTTCGTTGGCAATTGTGTTGTCGATGAAAGCACAGAACAAGCCAGATTCCACCGACATGTTTTTCAAACACTTGGAATTGAAGGAGTTGAAAGTGTCGGGTGCTCTGGGTGATATGAAAGTGAAGGAAACACCTATGTCTATCACAATACTCAGACATGGGGATATGCAACAGTTGTCGTCCACAAACCTCATCAATTTGATTTCCAAGCAGCCTGGGGTTGCGCAGATAACCACTGGGGGAGGCATTTCAAAACCCATAATTCGTGGTTTGGGATACAACCGCATTGTGGTTGTAAACGACGGTGTCCGACAGGAGGGACAGCAGTGGGGCGACGAGCACGGCGTTGAAATCGACGCCAACGAAGTGGGCACGGTGGAGATCATCAAAGGTCCGGCAAGCCTTATGTACGGCTCCGACGCTATGGGCGGAGTGCTGATTTTCAAAGGGATGCCGACGCCACCCATGGGTGAGATAAAAGGCTGTTTGAACACAGAATACCAGACAAACAACGGCTTGATAGGAGCCTCGTTGAACATGGGCGGAAACCACAACGGCTTCATCTGGGACGCGAGATACAGCGAGAAACATGCCCACGCCTACAAGAACCGTTACGACGGCTATGTGCCCAATTCGCAGTTCGGGGAACGCGCTTTCTCGCTCAAGGCCGGAGTGATGCGCAAATGGGGCTTCTCCAACCTCAAATTCGGATATTACAACCTCACACCGAGCATAGTGGAGGGCGAACGCGACTCCGTTACCGGAGAGCTGATATCCGACGGCGACCTTCTGTCGTACCGCCACGGATTGCCCTATCAGCAGGTTTATCACTACAAGGCGGTTTCGGAGAGTTTCGTCAATCTCCCTTCGGGACATCTTAAAATAATAGCGGCTTATCAGCAGAACCGCCGACAGGAGTACGAGGAGTCCGCCGACGATTACGGCCTTTATCTGCGTCTAAACACGCTCAACTACGATATCAGGTATGTCTCGGCAGAAAGAGCCGGATGGAAATTTTCGACAGGCGTGAACGGAATGGGGCAGAAGTCGATAAATCTGGGCGAGGAGTTCCTTATTCCCGACTACTCGCTTTTCGATGCGGGAGCGTATGCCACAGCGTCGAAGGCTTTGAGCCGATGGAATATCAGCGGCGGCCTACGTTTCGACTACCGCTATATCAACGCCAAAGGTCTTGTCGAGGATGGTGACGTGCGTTTCGAGGACTTTACAAGGCATTTCAACGGCATTACGGGCAGTCTGGGCGCCACCTACGAAGTCGCCCAAGGTCTTGACTTGAAATTCAATATCGCCCGCGGGTTCCGCACCCCCAATATCAGCGAGCTGGCTTCCAACGGCGAACACGAGGGCTCGCTGCGGTACGAGATAGGCAACCACGATTTTGAATCGGAATACAGTTTGCAAGCTGATTTCGGACTACATTATGCCAACCGTCTTTTTGAGTTGTATGCCTCGGCTTTTGCCAACCACATCGACAACTACATTTATCTGCACCGTATCGACAGCGTGGTCGAACCCGACCTTATGACTTTCGCCTACGCGCAGGGCGAGGCCTTGCTGATGGGATTCGAGGTGGGTGGCGACTTACATCCCTTCCACGCCCTTCACATAGGGGCGTCGTTTTCGTATGTCGATGCCCGACTGCTCAATCAGACCGAAGATATGCAATGGCTACCCATGACGCCTGCCCCACGTCTCTCCACCGATGTGAAATACGAGCTCACCCACAGCGGCAAGACCTTCAAAAACGCATACGTGGCCGCCCGCATGGACTGGTGCTTGGAACAAGACCGTTATTATGCGGCCTACGGCACCGAAACAGCCACTCCATCATACCTCCTGCTCGGACTTTCGGCAGGTACGGATGTGTGGATCAAGGGTAGGAAAGTAGCCGAGCTGGTTCTGATTGTGGACAACCTCACCGATGTGTGCTATCAGGACCACCTGAGCCGACTGAAATATGCCGATATAAACGTCGTCACCGGCCGACAGGGGGTGTTCAACATGGGACGCAACATCGTTTTCAAGTTGACCGTGCCTTTCAAGTAATGTCCGCACTCACTCCTTCACTCCCCTGAACTCGAAGCCGCCTATTTCATCTCCGTGAATATTATGCTCTGAGATGGTTGCAAAAAAATGTTGCCTCTACATATCCTATTTTTGTGTATCTTTGCTGAGTGAAAGTTTGATGATATGAATGCGCTAATTGTCGGAATATTATTGCCTTTGCTGGGGACGATGCTGGGGTCGGCCTTTGTCTTTTTCATGAAAAAGGAGATTCCCGACCGGCTGCAGAAGACGCTTTTGGGGTTCGCCAGCGGCGTGATGGTGGCGGCCAGCGTGTGGTCGCTGCTGATACCTTCCATCGAGATGTCGGGCAAAAACATAATCCCAGCCTCCGTGGGTTTCCTTGCCGGGATGGCCTTCCTGCTGCTTATCGACGAACTGACACCCCACCTGCATGTAGGTGCACCGAAAGCCGAGGGACTGCGGTCGCGGCTGTCGCGTACGGCGATGCTGGCTTTGGCCGTAACCATCCACAACCTGCCCGAGGGCATGGCCGTGGGCGTGGTCTTCGCCGGCGAATCGCACGGGTTGACACTCAGTGCCGCCTTTGCTGTGAGCATCGGCATCGCCATACAGAACATCCCCGAAGGGGCAATCATCTCAATGCCAATGTTCGCCGAAGGCAACTCCCGTTTTAAGTCGTTCCTGATAGGTTCTCTGAGCGGCGTGGTGGAACCCATCGGATCCGTGGCCATACTGCTGCTTGCTGGTGTGCTCGGCGTGGCGCTGCCCTATCTGCTAGCCTTTGCCGCTGGGGCAATGATGTACGTTGTTGTCGAAGAGCTGATTCCCGAAACAGCACAAGGCAGCCACACCAACCTCTCAACCATCGGCTTCGCCCTCGGTTTCGTCCTGATGATGGTTATGGATGTTATGCTGGGGTGAGAGCACTCGGGATCTTGTACAATTCCGATTCTGTCATGTAAATCTGATGTAATTTGTCTATTTCACTCCCTTGAACTCAAAGCCGGCCTTTTCCACAGCTTTGCGGATGTCGGATTCGGCAGCAGTACCGGTAACGACGAGGGTGTTGGCTGCAGGAGTGGCCTCGCAGGAGCTTACGCCCTTCACTTCGCCTACCGATTTCTCGCAGGCAGCCTTGCAGTGGTTGCAGTGCATGCCTTCAACGGTATATACAACCGTACCGGCGGCCGCTTCTTGTTTCTTGAATTTGCTGAAAAATTTCATACTCAATGCTATTATGATGAATAAAACTAAAAGTGTCGAACAGATGATTTGAAAGACGCTGGGCGTGGCGGCTTCTGATGCGCAGCAGGCACCATGGACCGAAGTTGAAAGTTGAAAATTGAAAATTGAAAGGTTACTGAACGTATTCAGAAGCGTCCCGAAAAGGATGGAGAACCCCACGATGGTGAGCAGATAAATCCACGTGAAACGTCTGCCCATTGATTTGCGCACCACAAGGATGGATGCGATGTTGACCGCAGGACCGGCCATCAGCATCACAAGCGCGGCTCCGGGCGAGAGGCCTTTCATCATCAGTGCCGCCGCCACGGGGATACTGCCGGTGGAACAGATGTACATCGGCACTGCCACTACAAGGATGACAAGCATCTGCAACAAAGGCTGGCTGCCGAAGGAGAGGAAAAACTCGTCGGGCACAGCCACGTTGATAAGTGCGGCCACCAAAAGACCGATGGCCAGCCTCAGACCGATGTCCTGAATCATGTCTAAGTAGGCGTACTTCAGCACACGCCAAATCTTAAGTGGAAAGTTGAAAGTTGAGTGTTGAAAGTTATCCACTGCGCAAGCCGAATTGTCAATTCCCAATTTTGAATTTTCATTTTCCGCAAAGCGATTAACCAAAAATCCACCACAGAAACCCGTAACCAATGCGGCTACGGGACGCGTAATGGCGAACCCCAAGCCCATAAGCGAGAAGGTGGCGAGGATGGAGTCGATGCCCGTCTGTGGTGTGGCGATTAGGAACGAAGCCACAGCCCCTTTCGACGCACCCTCGTTTTTCAGTCCCACGGCGGTGGGGATTACCCCGCACGAGCAGAGCGGCAACGGCACACCCAGCAGGGCGGCCCACAGTACCGACAGTTTGTTGTTTCGCGAGAGATACTTGGCGTAAAAACGTTTCGGCACAAACACATGCAGCACTCCCGCAATGAGGAATCCCAACAGCAGATAGGGACTCATCGCATTGATAACCGCCAGCAGTGCGTTGAAAAAATCTCCTATTGTCATTTCAAAAATATTTACATCCGCATAACGTCACAGTTTATGGGTTATTGCACCACTAATGCAAAATCACCATAAATGATGAGTCTCGAGAAACCGTCTTTACAAAAAAAACGCCGCCTTGAAAGGCGGCGCTGTACAGTGGTAAACTTATTCTGCTAAAAAGTGTATCCCAATCCTACAAAGAAACCAGCGCTTTTGGTCTTAATGTTGTCGTTGGAGTTCAAGTCCATCAAGCCGAAGCGGTAGCCGCCGAAGAGACGGAACACATCGTACTGGAACTGAAGTCCGAAAGCGGCAGCGATGTCGAAACGGTTGTTTTCGCTGTCGTCTCCGTACATGTCGTAATCTTTCTCCGAGGTGCTGGAGCTACCAAGCACGGTGGTGGTTGTGGTAACGTGGGTGTTGCCATATACGGCAAGGCTGAAAGTCGGGCCTACGAAAGCCGACAGTTTGGCTTTGCTGCCGAGGGGCAAGCTGTAGTTGAACAGCAGAGGCACATCCAACAATATCTGTGTGGTTTTAATCTTGTCGTTGGCGCTTACCACGACTAAGTCGTTGCCACCTGTCTGTTTCTTGAAGTTGAAACGTCCCTGCAGTCCGAAAGCCACACCGAAGTTCTTGGCAAAACCATAATTGTAGGTAAAACCTGCAAAAAAGCCGTTCATGTCGGAAGTAGAGGTGTTGGTGTTGTTTCCGACGGTGACCTTCGAGGTATATGTTACGGGAGCATAACCGATGTTGACGCCCAGCTGGGCCTTAGCTGTGCCTGCGAGGAGCATTGCAGCTGCACAGGCGATGATTGCAATTGTTTTCTTCATAACTGTTGAGTTTTTAAATGTTTATAATGTTTTATAAAAATCGTTTCTCATCTGCAAAAATACGTTTTTTTTTAGATTTGACAAAGTGTACCGAAAAAAATGCGACTTACTGGGATGAAAGTATCAGGCCATTTTTGCGGTGGTCTCGCGGATTATGCGTGCCATTTCGTCGGGCGATTTGTCGAAGTCGCGGATAATCCACTCGCGTAGGATGCCGTAGAGCGAGAAAGAGAACATGGCAGTGCGGTAAACCTGTTCGGGGTCGGCGATATGATGGTCGTGCAGCGTGGCGGTGAACGAATCGGCAAGTTCCTTCATCAACCCGCGACGGTAGAGCAGCCGTAGGGTGTCGCGTATCTCGTAGTTGTACTGGAACCACGCTTCGGCGTTGTCGATAACCCAGTCGTTGTACCCCTCCAAGCCGTGTCGTTCGCAATAAAGTTGCCACAGACGCACCATGTGATAGGTTACAGCCTCGCTCTTGGAGCGGAAAGCACGGAACCACGATGCACGGTGATAGCCGCTGGCGTCGCAGATCTGCTTCACCTGTATCTTGTCGAGCGGCCATTGCTCCAGCAGTTTCATCACAGCCCCGGCCATGCAGTCTTTCAAAAATTCGGAAGTGTTGTCAGCCTTAGTCATTTGTTCGCTATGGTTTCAGTGTTTTATGTCATTTTTTTTCTTTTGTAAAGATGTAAACGGCCAATGTGGGAAGTATGACCAACAGCCATAACACCACTTCCACCAAAGCGTACGACCCGAAATAGTTGACCAGTGTCTGGAATTTCAGTACTCCATCCACCAAAAAGACCAGAAGTCCGAACCAGCAAAGGAAAAATATTGCCGAATACTTGATTTTCCGTTTTTTCAGTTTCATGCTCATGTAAAATTGGGTTGGAAAATTACTCTTATCATCTGATAAAGTTCATTCCCTGCCAATCCTCGCGTTCGGGGAGGTCGGCGTTGCCGGAATGTGTCTTTTTCAGCAGCCAAGCCATGTTGTCGGCCATTGTGCGCATTGTCTGCATGCCTTCGGTGTCGAGTGCGGCCTCGCCTTCGGCTCGGCCGTAAACAATGTTCCAGTACTGCGAAGTTACTACTGGCATGTTGAGCATCTGGAAAGGCATCAGCAGGGTTTGGTACACCGCCGAGGCGCCGCCTCTGCGACATACGGCCACCGCCGCCGCGGGTTTATTTTGCATCAGATGGGGAGCGGCGTAGCACAGTCGCTGCACAAGGCTCAACACCGTGCCGTTGGGCTGTCCGTAATACACCGGCGAACCCACTATAATGCCGTCGCAGCCCGACATAAGGTCGATGACGTGGTTGCAGAGGTCGTCGTCGAAAACACAACGCCCCGTTTCCTTGCAGTGGTTGCAGGCTATGCATCCGTGCATGGGTTTGGCACCAATCTCCACCAGTTCGGTGGCTATGCCGTTCTTTTCCAGTTGTTTGGCTGCCTCGGTGAGTGCCAAGTGGGTGTTGCCCTTGGTGCGCGGGCTGCCGTTGATAAGCAGTACTTTCATGTTTTTTAGTCGTTTTTCGTTGTTTTTGTCTATTATTGTCGAAGTGATGGGCGAGGCTATGGCAGCACCTGCCGCCACTCCTGCCACTGCGATGGCCGATTTTTTGATAAAGTCTCGTCTGTCCATATTGGTATTAGTTATGTCGATTCAATTTCTTCCAGTGCTCCCGTTTCGGAGTCGATGATGAAACCGCGCACCGCTAAGTTCTTAGGCACCAGCGGGTGGGTTCTGATAGTCTCCACGGTTTTTCGCACCGAGGTGGGGGTGTCTTTGAACCCTTCCAGCCAGTGGTCGAGGTCGATGCCGCATTTGCGTATGGTGTCGAGGGTGTCTTCGGCAACGCCGCGGGCAATCATCTGGTGGTGGAAATGTTCGTAGCTCATGTGGCAGGCGCCGCAGTGGGAGTGGGCCACCACCATAATCTCCTCAACTCCAAGCTCGTAGATAGCCACGATAAGGCTGCGCATGGCCGAGTCGAAAGCCGATATTACCAGTCCGCCGGCGTTTTTGATGATTTTGGCGTCGCCGTTTTTCAGTCCGAGGGCGGCGGGCAATAGCTCGGTAAGACGGGTGTCCATGCACGAAAGCACCGCCAGTTTCTTGTCGGGGTACTTGTCGGTGATATACTGCTCGTAACCCTTACGGGCAACGAAACTGCGGTTGTAGTCGAGAATTTGGTCTATCATGGTTTTAAAAAGTGATTGTGTAACTATTTGTCAATTAGTCGATTCTTTCAGTAATCCATCATTTCTTTCTTGTCAAAGGTTGGAAACTGTTAAGAAAATGATTGTCGTCGCTATGGATATATAGGCATTGTGTGGTATCTGCTGAAAAACAGAATGTTGTAATGTGTGTTTCGTCGTAAATGTACTCAATACAGTCGGTATTGCGATTTGTGCGGCGTGCGTACCCACGTATTCCAGAACTGTGAGTTGAAGATTCTACTAAGTTTTCAAAATCTTCAATTGTTTTGATATTGGATGGATTATTTCTGCCGTTCTTTTTGCTTGGAGTTCTTTCAATATCATAAATAAAGCGTATCGAATCGTCAATGGCATCAAAAAGAACCAACCGCTCGTTCAATGTGTCATCGTGGTATTCATAAATAACGTAGGCATATTCCTCTTCCCATCGTAGATATGAAGGACCGCAAAGCAAAACGATGCCGTTGGCGTTGATGTAGTCCATTATTTTTACCAAATCTTCTTCTGCAATGCCGTAACGTTCAATAAAAGCACCGCTATGACCAGTCAAAGGAAAAGCACGGGTGGTATCAAATCTGGCGCGAAATTTCCAAGGATTGGGCAAAGATTTGTCATATCCAATAATACCTTCTTCACCATTTGCAAAATTGACAAACCATTCATGAGATAATGGTCCTACATAATAACTTATGGATTCGATTGGCTGCAAAGAAATTCCATCTACGGAATCCATATAAATTGGTTCAGGGTGGTCGTTGTCGTTGTGTGAGGTGCACGCTGTCATTATCGCACCAATCGCCAAAATAAGAATTAGTTTGTCCAATTTCATAATATAAAGGTGTTTAAAGATTTCGGTTGTGGTCGAGAATTTGGTCTATCATGGTTGGTTTAATAATTGATAACCGTAGAACATTTAGTCATCATAATCCGTTATATCATCAAATCTTTCATTTGCTTTGTCCTTGAGCAGTCCTATAGATTTGATTGTCACGGGTCCTTGAAAATCTTCTGCATCTAGAACAATATCGCAAGAAGAGTATTTCTCTTCTACCATATTTTCTGCTTCTTCTGGATTTTGTGCCTCCACTTTAATTACACGACGCAGTGTTTCTTTAACTTCAACTAAATATTCCATAGAGCGTTATTTATTTGGAGTTTGTTGTTGGTTATTTGAATAATGTCGGTAAAGTAATCTTTCATGCTGAAAAGAAATTACCATTTAACACTAGTTATCTTTTTTATTCCCTCATACATTGTTGCTACTCTGCTATATTCTAAAAAAGACACGCGTTTTTGTATAGGTTCAAACATAGAAACATTTAGTTTATCTTCGTATTCTTTTTTCCGACAACAATCTGCTACAATATAGAAATCAGCATGAAAATCTTGTAATTCATAAAACTTTGACAAAGAGTTCTTTATGTCGGTAGTGTGCTCAATCTCATAAAAAGCAGATGGCATTTTTCGCTCATTAAACCATATAACATCTATTGTGCGTGCCTTTTTCTTGAGGTTATCGTATGTGAAGTCCGGCAATGTTGTAGTATCAGACAATTCAGATAATAGTTGCTTTCCCATAAATTTGCGACTTTTGTCTTGAGCAGGGATGTATGTCAGTTGTTTTTTGTATTTTCCAATTTCAACGAGCAAGCCTTGATAATAACCATGTGTAAACAACTCCTCACTGTGCTTATCGCCTACTTTGAGTTCGAACATCCTCAAAACTTCATCACGCATATCCTCAAGAGCCCACAATCCGGGTTGGATGCGAAATATCTCCTTACTATCTTGAACTATTCGTCTTACCGTTGCTTCAGGTGTTTTAGTGGCCCATGTAGAGAAATCAACGACCTCATTTAATCTGCGTAAAGTGGCGTACCCGCCTTCTTTACGCATGGCTTCAATGACCTGCATGGCTTGAGTTGTCTTTTTCATGTTTGTGTTATGAAATATGGTGATACAATGCGTTTGTTGATGAGAATAATATAAACGTTTTTTGAATGAAAATATTGTTTTGTTTATTATTTAAAATAATTGGTGTCCAGAAAAGAATACCTGTGCCGTAATACAATTCTGTGTGCTCTTTGTATTTCTTTTTTCTCTTGAAAGAAAAAAGAAAGAAAAAAGTTCAAGAACATTTAATCCCTATCCAACGCGCATTGGCCCACGCTTCCCGGGTAAATGTTCGGCCCACCGCGCACTCGATTTTCTTCGAAAATCGTCAGGTTTAGAAAAACCGAATCTAATCCCAAGTGCGGCAGCCTAAAGGCATTGAAAAAAAAACGTTAAGAAAAACGCCGGAGAGCAGCGTTAAGAAGGCGTCAGTGTTTGAGCATAGAAACGTCAAACGTTTGAAAAACGAAATCAGGTGTGAGATTTGGTTTATGCCGAGAACTACGACAAGAGTGCGAGTTTGACGACTTTAGCGGAACGCAGGCGTTTTTTAGTTTTTTTGTCACAGCCTTGAATTTTTCTTTTGCTTCTTTTCTTTTGTTTCAAGACAAAAGAAACAGAAGATAAACTCGTGAAACAATAAGCCCTCGACCTCACCGATTCACTCAATGAACTGCTTTGCTGGGAGTTATAAAGTCTCTTGAACTTTTAATCGTACACCAATGATTTTTAATCTGAAAATCCGTCAATCTTTCTTCCCCTTTACCACAAAAATGCTCAGCTCGTAGAGCAGATAAATTGGCAGCGAGGTGATTAGTAGTGTAAAGGGGTCGCCGGTGGGGGTGATGATGGCGGCAAGCACGAGTATCACCACAATGGCGTGACGACGGTACTTGCGCATAAACTCCTTGGTGATGACGCCCAGCCTGCCCAGAAGCCAGCACAGCACGGGCAGTTCGAACAGTATCCCCATCACGGCCGAAAGCGACATAAGTGTGGCGGTGTACGACTGCAATGAGATGAAATTGTGCACCTCGTCGCTCACCTGATAGTTGAGCAGAAAACGGAAAGCGAAGGGGAAAACAATGAAATAGCTTACTGCCACGCCTATCATAAACATAAAGTAACCGCCCACCATCGCCCAAGTGGTGTTTTTACGTTCTGAAGGGTAGAGGCCCGGCGATACAAATTTGAAAATCAAGTAGATGGCGATAGGCAGCGCGAGCAGCAGTCCGGCGTAGAACGACAGTTTGACGTGTGTCATAAACTGACGGCTCAGCTCGGTGTTGATAAGCAGAACGTCGTTGTCGGCAGCACCTTCGGGACTGGCGCCGAGCCACCGCGGAATCCTGTCGATAAAGCGGTAGGTTATAAAATCGCCGTCCTTGGGGGCGAGGATCACCGAAAACAGCAGGTCCTTGAAAACAAATCCCAATACGGAAAACAGGCACACCGCTATGGCTATCTTTATCAGATAGCTGCGCAGTATGTCGAGGTGCTCCCAAAAGCTGAAGTCTTGGTTGTCAGTCTTTTGGCTGTTGCTCATCGTTCTTGGCCGGAGCCTCGTTCTTTTCTTCGTCGACGCCGTTCACGCCGTCCTTGAAATTCTTCACGCCTTTGCCCAGTCCGCGCATCAGTTCGGGAATCTTCCTTGCGCCAAACAGAAGCAGTATTACCAATGCAATTATTGCAATTTCCCAAAAGCCAAGTGAGCCGAATAAACAGAATACCATTTTTTATCTTTTTTGTTAGTGATTATACTTTTAACGGCGTTTCTGCGTTTTTATTATACTTTGCCGAATATTTTTTGTGCTTTTGGCAAAGATTTAAATAGTTGATTGATAAACATATATTTGACATGATACGAAAAATTCACAATGGATGGAACGGCACCCCGGGCTACAACTGTTTCGGATGTTGCGCCACAAATCCCGAAGGTCTGCGCATGGAGTTCTACGAGGACGGCGACGAGATTGTCTCTTTCTGGCAGCCCACGTCCAACAAACAGGGATGGATAAACATTCTGCATGGCGGCATTCAGGCCACCCTCGCCGACGAGATTGCCTCGTGGGTGGTGTTCCGTAAGTTGCAGACTTCGGGCGTAACAGCCCAGCTCAACGTGCGTTACCGCAAGTCCATCGACATACGCGACGGCAAGATAACCCTCCGCGCCAAGCTGCTGGGCCGTCGCCGCAACTTAGCCGACATCGAAGTGAAGATTTTCGACGCCCACGGCGAGCTCTGCACCGAGGTGGCCGTTGTCTATTTCACCTCCAACGAAAAGCAAGCCAAGGAGATGGGCTTTGTGCCCTTTGAACTGGAAGAGTAGGGGGAGGCAGACATTCAGACAATCTATTTGTCTGAGCAACTAAAATAATTGTCAATTGTACATTGTCAATTATTAATTAAAAAAGTCGGTGCAAAAGCGCCGATTTTTTTAAATATTCACCTAAAAACAAATTATCATTCGTTGTTCTTGTAAATCGGCAGTTTGTAGCCGAGTGCGAAGATGAAGGCTTGGTTGTTGCCGCTGAACGACTTGCGTTCTCCGGTGCTCTCCATCTGCGACAGCACGTCGATTTCGTCGTAAAGCACCATGAAACCGTGGTCGTAGAAGAAATCGAAGGTGAAGCCGCGCCAGTGCACGCCGATGCCGAAGATTCCGTTCACATCCAAACGGCTGATCACGTCGAAGGCTTTGTCTTCATGGTCGTAGTTCTCCGTGGCCTGAGGATAGGTGGGGGCCACTTTACGTTCGCGCACATCGCCCCACAGTCCCACGCTTACTGCCGGACCGATATATGCGTGCAGGTACAGCGGGTCGTTAACATAGGGTATTCTCGGCAGTTCGAACTGGAAAGCCGCAAGGATAGGCACCTGTGCGTACCACATATCGAAAAATCCTTCGCGAATGGCTCCGAGGGTGTAGCCGCTGTAGTGCTGTGCGAAATAACCGCCGCGGTGGATCAGCGACACGCCTGTCTGCAAATAAAAGGTGTTGCGCAGGTAGCTCTCGGTTTGGCCGAAACCGTAGTTGATGTAGGCGCTGAAATTGTAGCCGGTTACGCCTTTTCGCATCAGTATGTCGTCGCTGATGTTGGCCCAGCCGGCGCCCGCGCGAAATCCGAAGTCCTTGAATTGCGCATTGGCAAACATCGCGGTAAGGGTGAACAGTATTATAAATACTTTTTTATTCATTGAACAGGGTCTTTTTATTGATAAAATCGTGTGCAAATATACGATTTTTCTTGCAATATTAAAATATATTTTTTGTCTTTTAATAAATGCCCGATGTTAATTTGTTGATATGTAGATAATTAAAGCTTTCTAAAAATAAAATCTGTCATCAGGGTGTAGAGGTTCAGACGGGTATAACCGCCGTAAATGCTGTGGTTTTTGTTGGGATAAATCCTCATTTCGAACTGTTTGTTGGCGTTTTCCAAAGCCGAAATCATATCGGCGGCGTTCTGGAAATGCACGTTGTCGTCGCCGGTGCCGTGGATTATCAAGTAATTGCCTTTCAGTTGTTTGACGAAGTTGAGGGGCGAGTTGTCGTCGTAGCCGCCGGGGTTGTCCTGCGGACGTTGCAGGAAACGCTCGGTGTAGATGTTGTCGTAGTAGCGCCATGTGGTTACGGGTGCCACAGCGATGGCTGCCTTGAACACGTCGTTGCCTTTCAGTATGGCCAGCGACGAAAGGTATCCGCCGAAGCTCCACCCGAAGATGCCTATGCGGTCGGGGTCCACCCACGACTTGTTGGCGAACCATTTGGCTGCCTCTATAACGTCGATGCACTCGTATTTGCCCAACTGCTTGTATGTCACTTTCTTGAATTCGGCTCCGCGACCGCCCGTGCCGCGTCCGTCAACGCACACCACTATGTAGTTGTTCTGCGCCAGCATGCGGTGCCAGTAGTAGTCGCTGTAGCCGTAGCTGTTGGTAACCTGCTGGTGTCCGGGACCGCCGTAGACATAGAAGAACACGGGGTATTGCTTGGTGCTGTCGAAATTGGCGGGTTTGATGATGTAATAGTTCAGTTTCACGCCTTCGGAGGTGGTAAGTTCGCCGAACTCTTTTCTCTCGTCGCCGTAAACTGCCATGCGTTTTTTCAGCGAGGCGTTGTCCTCAAGCACCACCAGCTGTTTGCCTGCGGCGTTGTGGATGGTGAAAGTGGGAGGGGTGTTGGCGTCGCTGAAATTGCTTATGTAGTAGCGGCATCCGTTGCTGAAATTGATACGGTAGGTGCCGGGCTCCTTGCTCAGCTTGGTCACTTTCTTGCCGGCGAAGTCGGTAACGTACAGCTCCGTGTTGATGGCCGAGCTCTGGTGCGAGGTGAAGTAGATTTTCTTGCCTTTCTCGTCGATGCCGCACACGTTGGCCACGTCGTAGTCGCCTTTGGTTATCTGTTTCACCAGCTTGCCGTTCATGTCGTACATATATATATGGTTGTATCCGTCCTTTTCGCTGTTGATGATAAAGTTTTTGCCGTCCTTCAGGAAAATCCATGTGTCGGGAACCTCAACGTAGGTGTTGTTCTCTTCGGTGTAAAGTGTTGAGATATTGCCCGTTGTGGCGTCAGCCAGAAGCAGTTCCATCTTGTTCTGCAAACGGCTCATGCGCATAAACGACAGTATGTTGGGGTTTCGTGTCCATTTGATGCGCGGGATGTATTGGTCGTTCTCGCTGCCCACGTCGAGTTTCAGCGTTTTCTGGCTCTGCAGGTCGTATATAAGCACATCGACGATGGAGTTGTCCTCGCCGGCCTTGGGGTATTTGAACGAGTAGTCCTCGGGGTAAAGCTCGCCCCACATCTGCATATTGTATTGTTTCACAGCACTTTCGTCGAAACGGTAGAAGGCAATCTTTTTGCTGTCGGGCGACCAGTAGAAGCCTTTGGTGATGGAGAATTCCTCTTCGTAAACCCAGTCGGTGGTGCCGTTGATTATCTCGTTGAACCTGCCGTCGAAGGTTATCTGTTTTTCCTGCATCGACTCCAAGTCGCACACAAACAGGTTGTTGTCGCGTACAAAGGCGGTCTTTTTGCCGTCGGGCGAGAACTGGGTGAGACGCTGTTTGCCGTTCTCCGACAATTTCTTGCAGCTCTTGGTTTTGATGTCATAAAGGTAGTAGTCGGAAACTCCCGAATGGCGGTAGATAGGCTCGAATCCCGACGAGAGCAGGAGGTGGGTCTCGCTTTCGTCGAACTCGTACGACTCCACGCGGGGGAATTTGCTGTCGATGTCGGTGAAAACGCATACCGACTCCACTTTTTCGCCGGTTTTGTACGAAAATTTGTCAACGCTGTTGCGGGTAAGCACGCAGTAGTGCTCGCCGTCTTTCATCGAGTTGATCTCGCTGATGCCGCGGGCCGAGAAAGTGCCTTTTGCCCATATGTCCTCGAGGGTTATCTGATTTTGGCCGAAAGCCGAGGCAAAAACGGCAAGAGCCAAAATAGCT
This sequence comes from Bacteroidales bacterium, assembly GCA_016283745.1. Taxonomy (GTDB): domain Bacteria; phylum Bacteroidota; class Bacteroidia; order Bacteroidales; family P3; genus UBA1219. Next base: position 24,101 of record JAEENM010000043.1, read on the forward strand.
GTGGAAAAAAATCTTCTTGTCATTGTAAACAGTTGTTTTTTAATTATATGTAATTTCTTTTATTCGTTGTTCAGTTATGCAAATGTACGCAAAATAAATAAATAAAATTCTTTAAAATGTGTCGGAGACACATAATCTCAATAACCCCATATGAAAAAATAGCCAGTGGCTGTTTTGATAGCGAAGCGGAGAATACCAGAACGCAGTGTGGGGGTAAAAAAATAAACGCTCTGAAAATCAGCGTCTTGGAGTGAAGAAAAAGCCAGTGGCTTTTTCGATAGCGAAGCGGAGAAAATAAAAAAAACTTTACCTATTTTTTAAAAATATGCAACCAAATAAATATTTTTTTCAATTCTTATTTTTTTTTTTGCAATAAAAAAGGATGTGTCTCCGTTATACATTTTTCTTATAATAAAAGTACAAAACAAAAAACATTAAAAAGATGAAAAAAGGAGTTATTATTGCAATAGCCGTTGTGGCTGTGATAGTTCTTTCTGCTATTTCCATATACAATAGCATGGTAAAAATGGATGAAAATGTAACTGCTGCTTGGGCACAGGTGGAAACCCAGTATCAGCGTCGTGCAGACCTCATTCCGCAGTTGGTAAACGTGGTTAAAGGCGCAGCCGACTACGAGCGCAAGACCCTCGAAAGCGTTATCGAAGCACGTAGCAAAGCCACTTCCATCCAGCTTACTGCCGACGACCTTACCGAAGAAAATCTGGCAAAATTCCAGAAAGCCCAGGACCAACTTAGTTCGGCCCTCAGCCATTTGATGGCTATCCACGAGGCTTATCCCGAACTCAAGGCCAATGAGAATTTCTGCGACCTGCAGGCACAGCTCGAAGGCACTGAAAACCGCATTGCCGTTGCCCGCAAGGATTTCAACGAAACTGTGCAGAAATACAATTCGTCTATCCGCACCTTCCCCAAGAGTATCTTTGCAGGAATGTTCGGCTTCAGCCAGAAAGCTTATTTCAAAGCTGCAGAAGGTGCTGAAAACGCTCCCGATGTAAATTTCAATTTTGAATAATCGACGCTTTGTAAATATTTGGCAATGAGTTATTTCACCCAAGAACGCAAACAACGTATCGTTGATGCCATACGCGAGGCGGAACTCAACACCTCTGGCGAAATCCGTGTGCATGTGGACAAGCGTTGCCGCAAAGATGTCCTCGACCGCGCTGTGGAAGTTTTCCACAAACTGAAGATGGAGCAGACGCGCGACCGCAACGGTGTTCTGCTGTATGTGGCCATGGAGTCGCGCAAGACTGCCATCCTAGGCGACGAAGGCGTGAACGCCGTGGTGCCTCCCGATTTCTGGAACGGCATCATCGATCGTGCTGTGAAACGATTCGCCAAGGGAGAGTACGCCGAAGGCATTGCCGAGGCCGTCACCGCCGTTGGCGAGGTGCTCAAACAGCATTTCCCCTACCGCGACGACGACATCAACGAACTCCCCGACGAAATAAGCTTCGGAGAAGACGATTAACTCTCAATGAACAATTGACAATGAACAATTGACAATTAGTTTGGAGTTTTCGGTTAAACAATTAAACAGTTAAACATCTTCTCGCCGTAACATCTTAACGTCTTCACTACACAACATGCCCAAAGAAATCCTTTTCAACAGGAATTACGTGCTGCTTTGCATCGCTAATTTCCTGTTTTTCTTTTCGTTCTACTTGATACTGCCCATTATGCCGCTCTATCTCAGCGAGCAGTTTGTGGCCGACAAAAGCGTCATCGGCATGGTGATAGCCTGCTATTCCGTCGCCACGCTGATAGTGAGACCCTTTTCGGGACATATTATGGACGGCTACAACCGAAAGGCCGTTTATATCCTGGCTTTCTCGCTGTTCACCGCCGTCTTTGCGGGATACATCGTCGCACAGACGCTTCTGGCGCTGGTGCTGGTGCGTGTGCTGTACGGACTTACCTTCGGACTTACCTCGGTTTCGAGCAACACCTTGGTGATAGACCTTGTGCCATCTTCGCGAAGAGGGGAGGGTATAGGCTTTTTCGGCATCTCGTCGAATCTGGCCATGGCCCTCGGCCCTATGGTGGGACTGATGATGCACGGCAGGGTGGACTACCAGTGGATTTTCGTCATCTGCTTGGCAACCAGCTTTGTGGGGGTGATAATCGCAAGTCAAATCCACGCCCGTTATCGTCCTCCGCTGATACGTCCCAAAGTCTCCATCGACCGTTTTATACTGCTGAAAGGCATCCCCGGCGGGGTGGCGTACATACTTATTGCCTTCCCTTACGGACAGATTTCCAACTATATAGCAATGTATATCGACGAAACTGGCGTGGCTCTGAGCGGAGGCATGTTCTTCGTGCTTTATGCTGTTGGACTGATACTTTCGCGACTCTACGCCGGCAAGATGGTGGACCGTGGCCGTAAGCCACAGACCGTAGTCCTGGGCATTGTCCTGCTCCTTGCGGGGATAGGACTGCTAGCGGCAGTGCGTTATCTCGGCGGCACGGGAGCGGACTTGGGCAAGTGGCTTCTCATCGCCACCGCAGTGATGTGCGGAGCGGGTTACGGCACCATCTTCACCTCGTTCAACACCATGTTCATCGACCTTGCCCACCACAACCAGCGCGGTTCCGCCACCGCCACCTACCTTACGGCGTGGGATTTGGGACTGGGACTTGGCGTGTTCGCCGGAGGAGCTTTGGCCGAGCGTTTCTCGTTCAGCTTCGGCTATTGCGTCGCCGACCTTGTGCTGCTGCTCGGACTGGTGTACTTTGTTTCCGTCGTGGTGCCGCACTATAAAAGAAATATAGTGGGCAGTGGGCAGTAATTAGTGGACAGTATTCAGTAGTCAGTATTCAGCATAATATTTTTTTCGCCGTAGGCGAAACAAAATTTACAAGATTTAAAAGATTTCTTTCGCCGTAGGCGAATAGGAGAAGATAAGAGATTTATTGACTCCTTAATACCTTAACATATTCTTGTATTCACAATCATTTCAACTTTCAAATTTCAATTTTCAACTTTCAAAAAAAAATCGTATATTTGTAGTTTGTTTTTTCTGCGGAAAAAGCAATGATATTTTTATGTAACTTATTAAAAAATAGAAATTTAGACATATTTAATGGCAAGCTTTTTACAAAAACTTTTTGGAAATAAGTCGCAACGCGACCTTAAAGAAGTGATGCCTTTGGTAAACAAAGCCAAAGAGGCATACGAAAAAATAAAACTCCTGAGCAACGACGAACTGCGCGCAAAGACCATCGAATTCCGCGCCAAAATACAAAAGGCAATAGAGGCCGAAGAGACAGAACTGGCACAGCTCCGCGCCCGTATCGACGAGGAATACGACATGCCTGTGGACGAAAAACAGGAACTCTACAAACGTATCGAAGAACTGGAGAAACTGTCGTACGACAAAACACAGGACATACTCCTTGAAATACTCCCCGAAGCTTTTGCTGTGGTGAAAGACACTGCCCGTCGTTTCGCCGAAAACGAGGAAGTGGAGGTCACAGCCACCGACCGCGACCGCGACATCTCGGCCTACCGCGACAATGTGAACATCCGCGACGACAAGGCTTACTACAAAAACTCATGGTCCGCAGGCGGCAATATGATTACTTGGGACATGGTGCACTACGACGTGCAGCTGATAGGCGGCATCGTCCTGCACAACGGCAAGATCGCCGAGATGGCTACTGGTGAGGGTAAGACCCTCGTGGCTACGCTGCCCGTTTACCTCAACGCCCTGCCCGGCAAAGGCGTGCACGTGGTAACAGTGAACGACTACCTTGCCAAACGTGACTCCGAATGGATGGGCATGCTTTTCGAGTTCCACGGCCTGAAAGTGGACTGTATCGACAAATACGAGCCGCACTCCGAGGAACGTAAAAACGCCTATCTTGCCGACATCACCTACGGCACCAACAACGAGTTCGGTTTCGACTACCTGCGCGACAATATGAGCCGCAACCCTGACGAGCTGGTGCAGCGTTCGCACAACTACGCCATCGTCGACGAGGTGGACTCAGTGCTTATAGACGACGCACGTACGCCTCTTATCATCTCCGGCCCCACGCCCAAAGGCGACGACCAGGAGTTCGACCGCTACAAACCTATCATCGAGAAGCTGTACAACGCACAACGCACCCTCGTCACCCAGTATCTGGCCGAAGCCAAGAAACTGCTCACCTCGGGCAAACCCGAGGACGAGAAACTCGGTGGCGAACAGCTGTTGCGCGCTCACCGCGGTCTGCCCAAGAACAAAGCCCTCATCAAATTCCTCAGTGAACAGGGCATGAAAGCCATATTGCTCAAGACCGAGAATTTCTACATGCAGGAGCAGAGCAAGAACATGCACATCATAGACGACGAGCTTTATTTCGTCATCGACGAAAAACAGCATACCAACGACATCACCGAGAAAGGTATGGCCTTCCTCGCCTCTATGGGCGAAGACCCCAAATTCTATCAGCTGCCCGATGTGGGACTACAGATGGCCGAACTGGAGAAGGAAGAACTCTCCAAAGAGGAAAAACTGGCCCGCAAGGACGAGATTATGAAGAACTTCGCCGCCCAGAGCGACCGCGTACACACTGTAAACCAGCTGCTTAAAGCCTACACCCTTTTCGAAAAGGATGTGGAATACGTGGTTATCGACAACAAAGTAAAAATCGTCGACGAGCAGACCGGCCGTATTATGGAAGGCCGCCGCTACTCCGACGGTCTCCACCAGGCCATCGAAGCCAAGGAGAACGTGAAAGTGGAGGCCGCCACCCAGACCTACGCCACCATCACCTTGCAGAACTATTTCCGTATGTACAAAAAGCTGGCAGGTATGACAGGTACCGCCGAAACGGAAGCAGGCGAGTTCTGGAACATCTACAAACTCGACGTGGTGGTGATACCCACCAACCGTCCCGTTATACGCGAGGATATGGAGGACTTGGTTTACAAGACCAAACGTGAGAAATATCAGGCAGTTATCAACGAAATCGAGCGTATGCGCGAGGCCGGACGTCCTGTCCTTGTGGGTACCACCTCGGTGGAAGTATCTGAATTGCTGAGCAAGATGCTGAAAATGCGTCATATACCCCATAACGTTCTGAACGCTAAGCTGCACAAGAAAGAGGCCGACATCGTGGCCGAAGCCGGTTACGCAGGCACCGTTACCATAGCCACCAACATGGCAGGTCGTGGTACCGATATCAAGCTTAAGGAAGGCGTGAAAGAGGCTGGCGGTTTGGCCATCATAGGCACCGAACGCCACGAGAGCCGCCGTGTGGACCGCCAGCTGCGCGGTCGTGCCGGCCGTCAGGGCGACCCAGGTAGCTCACTGTTCTTCGTATCCCTCGAAGATAACCTGATGCGTCTGTTCGGCTCCGAACGTATCGCCTCCATCATGGACCGTATGGGACTGCAGGAGGGCGAAGTTATCCAACACCGCATGATTACCAAATCCATCGAGCGTGCCCAGAAAAAGGTGGAGGAGAACAACTTCGGCATTCGTAAACGTCTGTTGGAATACGACGACGTGATGAACAACCAGCGTACCGTTATCTACACCAAACGTCGCAACGCCCTTTACGGCGACCGCCTGAGCATCGACATTTCCAATATGTTCTACGACACCTGCGAGATGCTGTATGACCAGCTGCGCGAGACCGGAGACAAAGAAGAATTCGACATGGAGATACTGCGTGTGTTCGGTATGGAACTGCCCTTCAGCGAACAGGAACTTTTCGACGGACGTCGCAACGAGATGGTGGAGAAAATCTACGACCACGTGTATGGCAATTACAAAGAACGTATGCAGCGTCTGGCCGACCTGGCTTTCCCGTTCATCAAAAACGTATACGAGAACACCCGTTACGAGAATGTGGCTTTCCCCATCACCGATGGCAAAAAGACCATGAATGTGGTAACTCCCGTTAAGAAATCGTACGAGAACAAAGGTCGCGAGATAGCACTCTCCATCGAGAAAAACATAACTCTCGCCATCATCGACGAGCAGTGGAAAGAGCACCTGCGCGAACTTGACGACCTGAAACAGTCGGTGCAGAACGCCACCTACGAACAGAAAGACCCGCTGTTGATCTACAAATTTGAGTCGTTCAACCTCTTCGAGAAAATGCTGCTAAGCATCAACCGCGAGATTTCGTCGTTCCTAAGCCGCGCTTCGCTGCCCGTGCGTGAGGACGCCAATATGCGCGAGGCACAGAAACCCACCAACGACGACCGCAACCTGAAGACCAGCCGCGAGGACCAGGTGCTGAACCAACGCACCTCCGAGCCACAAAAGACTCAGCCCGTGCGCGTGGAGAAAAAAGTGGGACGCAACGACCCCTGTCCCTGCGGCAGCGGCAAGAAATACAAACAGTGCCACGGCAAAAACGAAGCTCTCTAATTAAAACATACATATATGAAAAAAATCCTGACAATAGCCTTCTGCACATTGTTGGCAACAACGTCGCTATTTGCACAAAACAAAAAGAAAGCCAACACTGTTGATATCACCGTTAAGGCAAACAATAACGAGGTGTTCAACGTGTATCTCGACGGCAAGCAAAAAAGCGATAAAGCAAGTAATAAATACGAACTTAAAGGCCTGCAGCCCAATAAGATGTACGACCTAGAAGTGTATCTCGAAGAGCCCATCAAGTACATTTCCGGCGTTGATTTGGAACTCAGTGCCGGTCGTTACGAACTCGTCGTTTTTTGCGACCCCGCTACGAAATCCGCAGAAATCCTTTTTGCCAACGACGGTAAGGATTTGAACGATTCCGAGAACAACGCTCAGCTCTGTACCGAAGACGACATGACAAAAATTATGGAGATGTTCAAAATCGAACTTTTCGACGACACACGTCTGCATTTCGTGAAGACCACTCTGAAAGGTGGCAAACTCGTCAATATGGAACAGACACGCCGTATCGCCACTGCGTTTTCCTACGACAAGGCTCGTGTGAAATTCCTGAAATACGCCTACGACTATTGCACCGAAAACGAAAACTACAGTGTGTTTGAGTCGTTGCTTACCGACAGTTCGGCAAAGGAAGAGTTCAACAAATTCCTGCAGTCGAAATAATAACGTAAGAAATAACAACTTTTGACAACAAAATAATATTAATCACAAAAATATACCAAAGATGAGAAAAATTTTAATTACAGCCCTTTGTGCTATGTTGGCAGTGTCGTCGCTTTCGGCACAGAAACACAACTATAGCAACGCACGAAACAACAAAGTCATGCATAAAAATGTGGAACTCACCGTTTACGCTGCCGGCAACGAGCGATTCACCGTTTATATCGACGGACTTCCGCAGAGTACACGTAGCGGTTCGCGTTTCACCATTGTGGATATCGAGCCCAACATTACCCACGACGTGGCCGTTGTTGTGGAACGCCCGATTCGTTATCTGCTTTATACAGAAATTAATATGCCTGCCGGCAAGTATGATATGGAGGTTTATGCCGATATGCGTGGCAAATACGCCGAGTTGTATTTCACCAACGAACGTCCCAACCGTCAAGGCAACTACACTTTCAACCGATTCCATTTTGGCGACTATGGTGTAGGCCATGGTTACGGCACACATCCAACTCCTCCAACTCCTCCGACTCCTCCGACTCCTCCAACTCCTCCAACTCCTCCAACTCCCCCTACACCTCCCGTACCGCAGTACTGCAGCGAGGCCGATATGGCTGTTATCGTGGCATCCATCTCGCAGGAGCCTTTCGACGACACACGTTTCAACTACCTGAAAACTGTTACCATCTCCAAGCAGCCCTTCACCACTGAACAAATCAGACGTATTGCCTCGAAATTTACTTTCGACAACAAACGCATGGAGTATGTGAAATACTCTTTCAGATATTGCTACGACGTGGATAACTATTTCACCCTCACCGATTTGTTTGTACACAAGTCGGACAAGGAAAAACTGATGAAATTTATTCAGGACAATCTTAGATAATAATAGTTTTTCATGATGACAAAAAATCCCGACCGAAAGGCCGGGATTTTTTGTTTTGTTTGGCAAAACGTATTATTTTTTTTTAACTATATGTAGAAATTCCGCCAAGTCTGTTTCATAAAGCATTTTTTGATGTTCTCCGTTGTCCATTCCATTGCGGTGTCGGTTTTCTTTTGTTCCGAAACGGCGAACATCAGCACATCGCAGTGGCCGAATTCGAAGTCTATCCAGCCGCAGAGCAGGTTGCTGGCCTTGTCGGGGGCCAGGGCGTTACTGGCAAGGCGGTGGAGCATCTCACAGTCGAGCTGTTGGAATATGAAAGTGGAGCTTTCGCCCTGTATCTTGTGGCGTATGGAAATTTCGCCTGTAACGATGTTGGCCAAGGTGTAAACAAACACCGACGGGCTGGGGAAGTAGTTGTCGGCCTCTTGTATGGTGGTCTGGTAACGGCGGTCGGTGTCGAGCGAGGAGCAGGAGTTGAGGCACAGCACAGCCCAGTCTTTCTTCGTCTCTTCGGGTGTGGTGCCCAGCTGTCGCATCAGCAGCTCGCTAGCAAGGAACCCGAATTTGCACATCGTGTCCATCTTGAAAAACTTGGGGTATTGTATGCCCAGTTCCCTGTAAATGCTGCTGGCCCAAGCACTTGCGTCGGACTCGTCGTTGGGTATAATGCATTGGCCGTTTACAAGTACCTGACTGTCGTCGATTTTGCAGTATGAGTTGATGTAAGCCATTGTATGTCAGTTTATTTTACTCTGAAATGTATCGCTGCATTGCTGCCGCCGAATCCCGAAATGAGTTTGATGAAACTCTCGCCGTGGGCGGTTTGTTTCTCTGTGCATACCGTAATTGGCTGGGCTACACCTAAGTTGCAGTGGCCTTTGGTGGGTAGGACAGTGCCGTTTTTCAGGGCTTGGTGCGACATTATCGTCTCCAGCACTCCTGCCGCTCCGAGTGTGTGTCCGAAATAGCCTTTCAAGCTATTTGTTGGTGTTTCCGAAAGGCCGGAACGGAAGATGGCCCACGATTCCATGTCGTCGTTGTAGGGGGTGGCGGTGCCGTGGGCGTTGATAAAGGCCAGTTTGCTGCGGTCGTAGCCGGCAAGGGCTTTCTCTATGGCGTTGTGCAGGCCTTCGCCGGTGCGCGAGGGTCCGGAGATATGGTTGGCGTCGTTGCAGTTGGCGCTGTTGCAGTAGATTAACGTGCCTTTTGGCAGTGCATCCTCGTCGCCTTTGCCGAACACTATGCAGGCGGCGCCTTCGCCGAGGTTGAGGCCGGTGCGGTCCTTGTCGAAAGGCATGCAGCGTTGTGGCGACAGGGCTTTGAACGACTGGAACCCCGAAATGATGAACTTCGAAAGCATCTCGGCTCCCACCACTACGGCGTAGTCGCAGAGTCCGTTCTGCAGGAATGCCATGGCTGTGTGCTGTGCCGACACGCCGGAGATACAGGCGTTGCTAGCCACAATGGGGGTGTTTCTGTTGTTGAAATGCTGTGCTATCAGCTGTGCCGAACGCCACAGGTAAACACGCTCTGTTTCAAAGTCTTGCAAGTCCTCGAGCAGATGTACGTTGCCTTTGGTGGTGGATACCACAAACAGCACTCTGTCGGAGGCGGCATCTATGCCCGCACGACGTATGGCTTCGCTTGCGGCGATGATGGCAATTTTTTCGAAAGGGGTGTAGCGGGTGTTGTCGGCAGGGCAGGAGAGGGCGAAAGTCTCATCAATCCAATCCCTTTCGAACAGCGACCCGAAAAAAGGTTCGGGCAGACCGAAAGTGCCTTCGTGCAGACGTGCCACGGAATTGCCCTCGGCAACGGCGCGGAAGACGTTCTCGCTGCCAAAGCCGAGCGGTGCCGCAATGCAGTCGCCCATGCTGTAGATTACTGTATTCCGTTCATTCGTTTCCATTCGTTCATAAAGTCTGGTAAAGTCCACAGTAACTGATAGTTGGTGTCGAGAAAGACCTGCGTGGTGGTGGCTGTGAGTGCCAGCTCGCCGGTGGTGAGGTTGTAAATCTCGTAGTCGAAAATCAGCTTGGCGGCTTCGGTGTTGCGGTATTTGATAACTATTTTGGCTTTGTCGCGGTATTTAAGCGGCGTTTTGTAGTGCAGCTGCATATCCACGAGCGGGGCGTAATAGCCTCTTTCATAGATATATAGGTATTCCAGCTTGTATTTTTTGCCGAAAGCCTCGCGGGCGTCCTCGAGGTAAAGCACGTAGGAGCCGTGCCAAACGATGTTCATCGAGTCCACCTCGCTGAAACGTATCTCTATCTCTTTCTCGGCTTGCAGTGTTACTTGTTCGTTCATAACGTGTTATGTTATATCAGGGCCACTTTTATCTCGCCTGTGGCTATCACTTGGCCGTTGCAGGTGCTTTTGGCGTTGAGTATCGACATATCGCCGAAATCGCTCAGCACTGTCGAAATTTCGGTGGTGACGGTGTCGCCGATTTTCGGACGGCGGTGTATCTCAAGGTCTTTGATACCGCCTATTACGCCTATCCGCACCGACTGCATTTTGAGGTGTATGGCAAGGTAGCCAATACGTGCGGCGCACGACTGGGCGATATTCTCTATCACCCCGCCTTCGAGCAACGTGTCGCCTTCGAGCAGAAGATTGTCCTGCCGCACCTCGAAAGTGGTCTTGCAGTAATCCTCGTTGCAGGTTACGATGTTGTCCACCATTACAAAGGGCGGACGTTGCGGTATATAGTCTAATATGGTGTATTCCATATAGTTATTTCTTTTTGCAGACCATCAGGCAGTGTCCGGTGCCAAGCCCGTCGTGGATAGCTTCCACGGTGAGTCCTGCCGTCTCCACGCAACGGATCATGTCGTGGGAGTAGTACATCTTGCTGTTGCCGTTGGCTATGGCCGTAAAATAGAGGCTTATCTGCGTCAGGCAGTACGACGAAGTCTCGAAACGCTGGCGGTCCCAGAACGGCTCGTTGATGTACAGTCGGCTGTGGCTGTCCATGCTCTTGGCGGCGCGCGACACTATGCTGATTATCTCCTTTTCGGAGAAGCAGTCGAGGAACTGGCTCATCCAGATGGCGTCGAAACCGGTGGGGAAAGGCACGCTGTCGTCCAGGAGGTTGGCACCGTGACCGTGGATGCGGTCCTCGCCTTTGCTGCCTGCCACGGCTTTGCGCATAAGCTCCAGCTGTTGCGGAAGGTCCATGATGGTGACGTTTACCTTGTCGTTGAATTCCACGCATTTCTGTGCGAAACGGCCGGTGTTGCCGCCCACGTCGAGCAGGGTGGAGGTGCCGTTGCCGAACACTATGTTCAGGGCCTCCTCGAAAGAGCAGTCGCTGTAGTAGTGGTCGAAACCGAACCAGCTTTTCTGCACCT
>JAEENM010000005.1 GCA_016283745.1 Bacteroidales bacterium
GATTTTCTTCGTGGAAGGGGTGCTGATTTCCGTCGTGGGGGTGTTTATAGGACTTGCCGTGGGATTTGTGGTGTGCTTTATGCAACAGCAGTTCGGCATAGTGAAGATGGGCGACGGCAATTTCATCGTCGATGCCTTCCCTGTGGCGATGCACCTAATAGATTTCGTGGTCGTCTTTGCCCTTGTGATAGTGCTCTCGATGGCCTCGGTGTGGTTCACAGTACGTCGGGCGAAGTTCTGATTCTTTCTCCTGCTCGCCTTCGCGTTTTTCTGTAAATCTTTTTTTTAGCTCCTGCTCGTCTTCGCCGAGCGAAATCTATAAATCTTGTAAATAGCTTTCGCCGAAGGCGAAAACTATTCAATAACTATAAACTGTAAACTATAAATTATAAACTATCAATTCGTTCCGAGTTCCGAACTCCGAATTCCGAATTAACTGACCACTGAATACTGACAACCGACAACTAACAACCTACTCCTTAAATCCCGGTTCCAGAATCTTGAAAATCTCTTCCAGCATCTTGGCGTCGATTTTCTTGGCAAGTATCTTCTTATCCTTGTCGAGCAGATAGATGACGGGGGTGGAAATGACATCGTACAGCTCTTTCCAGTCCACATTGGCCACACCGCCGTTGTAGTTGTTCCAGTCGTACAGGTTCTTGTCCTTGATAAACTGCTGCCATTTGTCCTCCTCGTGGATGTCGGTGTTTATGGCGAAAGTGCCTATGTCGTAGGTCTTTGCATGTTTCTGGTAGAAATCGTGGAGGGCCGGAATTATCGTAGCGCAGTGTCCGCATGTCGGCGACCAGAAAATAAGCAGGGTGTATTTGTTTTTGATGTCCGAAAGGTGGTGCCATTGGTCGTTGTAAAGCACACCGAACTCGGGAGCCGTCTCGCCCACGAGCAGTTTTTTCCATTTGGTGGCACGTTCCACCTCGGCGTCGATGTCGGAAGGTGAAGCCCAGAACGCCTCGCCGGTGGCGTAGTATTTCTCTATCATGTGCACATACACCGCGTCGTGCGTCATAACGTTGCTGCGCAGGTATTTCTCCGCCAGGTAGTTAACAAGGTACTGGAACACATCCTTGGCGGGACGCGATTTGTCTATCATCTTGTCGGCAAAGTCGCAGATAACGTCGGGCGAGGCCTGTCCCAGATACGTGTTGAAGAAACGTTCCACACGGTCGTAAAACACCGCCGAGGGGGTGCGCACCATGGCGTCGCAGTCGAGCGACATATTGTCGAAATAATGTTCGCCGTAATAGTCGGCGCGCTGTATTTTGGTAAGGGTGTCGCCTTTCTCGTCGGTTACAGGCACCACCACCTCTTTGGTGGCTTTAAGCATGCGGCAGAAAAGATATTCCGGATGGGCGGCGATAAGGCCTTCCTGTATGGTGTCAAGCTCACGGCGAAGGGCGAGCGAGCGTTTCTTTGCCAGCTCCTTGTCGGGAGTGTTCTTGGTTATGGAGTCGTGCATGCTATAATAATGCTGGTTGAGACGCTGATAGTCGTAGAAAGCCTTGTTTTCGGGCGATCCGCTCACCTGCATGTTGGTAATCCAGTTGGCCTCGTCGGTCTTGAGGGTGAAAGTGGGTTTGTCGATGTTGACAATAAACTCGGCGTAGCGTCCCTGCGGGTTAGAGAAGAAATACACCCCCGGCTTCACCTCCTTGGTAGTGCTTTCAAAAACGAACTGACCTTTTTTGTTGATACGGGCGGTGTCCATTGCAGGAGTATATTTGCCGTAATAATAGCCCATATACAGCACTGTGTCCTTGGCGTTTTTTATCTGGACGGTTATCTTGTATCCTTTCTTCGGTGCGGCGCTTACTACGCCAGCTATCAGTACCATTGCGGCCAGAGCCAAAATGTGTTTTCTCATAGGTATGTAGTTGTCGTTATTGTTTAAACTATTAAAAACTGAAAAACTCAAAAATTATTGTATAGACACTTCAAAAGGTGTTTTTTTTACAAAAAGTGGGTGATTTTTGCAAAAAATCCAGCAATATCTATCGTAACGCACTACTCCAAAACCCGATACAAACACCAATATCTCCATTACGCTTCGGAGCGTAACGCCGCGGAGCGTAATGGTATAATAATTTGATAATGATTAAATTGCAAAATAAATTTGGTTATTTTGTATAAAAAATGTATCTTTGCAGAGCAATAAAAAAGTATTTGATATGAACCCTTTCAGTTTTGGAAATATAGTCCGTGGAGATGAGTTTTACGACAGAACTCGCGAGACCGAGTTGCTGGTTTCCACTCTCACTGGCGGCAACAATGTTGTGCTTTTCGCACCGAGGCGTTTTGGCAAAACCTCGCTTGTTTTCAAGGTTATGGAACAGCTGGAGTCGCAAGGTGTAGTTTGTGTGTATATAGATTTGATGGCGACCTACTCGCTGGAAAGTCTTGTGGAGTCGTATGTCAATGCCGTGAAAGAAAAGCAGGGACGGATTGAGACATTCGCCAAAAATCTGTCAAAATGGGTGAAATCTATACGTCCGAAAGTGGATTTCGGTCCGGACGGTATGCCCTCGTTTTCGGTGGATTTTGAAAACGGCAAAGCCGATGCCGCTACAGTGGCCGAGGTTTTCGACCTACCTCAACACCTTGCACAAAAAGGCAAACGGGTTGTAGTAGTTATCGACGAGTTCCAAGAAATCACCCGTTTTCATAAATACGGGCTGGAGGGTGTTATGCGTTCCATAATTCAGCGTCAGAAGAACGTGAATTACATCTTTTTGGGCAGCAAGACTCACCTTATGATGCAGATGTTTGACAGTAAAAAACGTCCTTTCTACAACTCCGGCATACAGGTGCAGATAGGACCTCTCCCACAAGAAGACACCATTCGTTTCCTCCAGCAACGTTTTGCAAGCGACGGGATGGTAATTGGCGAGGAACAATGCAAGTATCTGATTGAGTGTGTCGGTGACATACCCTACTACATACAATTGTTGGCATCGGTGCTCTGGCAAAGGGTGGTAACAAACAAACATACAATAACAAACGACGATATTGACTTGTGTGTCGATGATATAATCGGACTTAAGGGGGATTACTACCAAGAGCAGTTCGACAAATATTCCGAACGCCAAAAAAGTCTGCTTAAGGCCATCGCCGTCGACGGATGTAACATATTTTCGTCCAGATATATACAGCTGCACAGACTAGCCCCCGCTTCGACAGTGCAGAAAAGTGTCGCCGTCCTAACCGAAGATGGCGTTATCGAAAAGGAAGGCGGCAACCATTTCATAAGCGACCCATTCCTGCGCCGATATATCATCGCAAAATACGGGTTGTGATTATTATGTGTTACAGAATCCAAGTCATTCAAAAAAGACACTAGAACTTCTCAAACACGCTTAAGCCATGAAAATCATCACAATAATACGAAAAACCATTGGGATAATGGCTTTGGCATTATATATTGCCTCCATCCTATGCCATTTTTTTCTTGGCACGGACAAACATCTATTACATCAAACTGATGTACATATTGTTTATGCCGCTATTATGATGACGGTCATTTATGGAATAGTCTGGCTTGTCATTGCAGTAAAAAGGCTTCATTGGGCGTTGAGAATGCTTATTGTTTTTGGCGCAATTATAAATATTATTATTGTTACATTTTTCGTCTATCACATAGGAATATTCGAACCAGATACAAAGATTTGGAGCGACAACCAGTTTGTCGTGTACCACGAAAGCAACAACGGAATCGAAGAAGGTCATTTCGTCTTGTACGAACGCGATGGTATTACAGAAAAACGATTATGTTCGTTAGGTACCAGCTGCAGTAATCCAATAAAAATCGAATACCACTTCAATAAAGAACAAAATTTGATAACAGAGGAATCCGATTGGGAATTCGACAACAGAAAATGGCACGAAACAAAATACTACCGTCTTAGTGATGGGGAATTGTTGAATAAAGAGCAAAATAATCAAGATTTAGATGAGTAGTCTCAACGGCACATTCAACATTCACAACTTGCTATTTCTTAATTTATTACAAACACCAATATCTCCATTACGCTTCGGAGCATAACGCCGCGGAGCGTAATAAAAAAACTCTCAACAATCTAGAACTGGCAAATAAATTTTAGTCACTAACAACCACCCTCAAAAAACTATTCACAATTCACTAATCACAATTCACTAAAAATTCGTATCTTTGCAAACGTAAAAACAACAACTTGATATGATTAAAAAGCTATTTACCAAAGTCGTTCTCTTTGCCGCATTTCTTACGGCAGGCGGTTTTGCCAACGCACAAACAACGCTCTCCGACAACGCTTTCGCCAGCCTTATCACCTGCGGTCCGGGCAACGACTATTACCTCGCTTTCGGCCACACCTCCATACGTGTGTGCGACCCCGCCAGCGGCATCGACCGTGTGTATAACTACGGCACTTTCGATTTCGACACCCCCAACCTGTACTGGAATTTCGTCCGAGGGTACCTCAACTACTGCGTGTCGGCGTGCAGCTACCGCAATTTCGTGCTGTCGTACCAATACGAGGGCCGCTCGCTCGTGGAGCAGCGTCTGCGCCTCACACCCGACGAGTGTCGCCGACTCTTCGATGCCTTGGAGGACAACTGCCTGCCCGACAAGCGTTTCTACCTCTACGACTTTTTCCGCGACAACTGCGCCACCCGCGCCCGCGACATGATTGTCAACGCCCTCGACAACCCCTCGCTCTTTGTCAACCGCACCGCCGACTCTAACCGCACCTACCGCCAGATGATCTATCCCTACACGGGACGTCTCAAATGGTGGCAGTTCGGCGTGGACCTGCTGCTTGGCATGCGCTGCGACCGCCCCGTGTCCACCAACGACTATATGTTTATCCCCTTCGACCTGCACGACCAGCTCGACACCACCGTGGTTTCCGCCACAGGCAAGCCCCTTGCCGAGCCCTCAGTGCAGATACTTACCGAGACCAAACAGCCCAACCCCGAGAGCCTCTCGCCCGACCTTGTTTTCTGGCTATTTTTCCTTGTTGTGGCCGTGCTCACCGTTGCGGGAGTCGTAAGAGGATGGCGTCTGCGCTGGCTCGACATACCGCTGTTTTCGGTGGTGGGACTGCTGTCCATAGTCATTTTGGTGATGTGGTTCTTCACCATACACTGGTGTACCAAATGGAATCTCAACGTATTGTGGCTCAACCCGTTGTTTCTTTACATACTGTTCCGCTTGCGCAAAAGCAACCGCATAGTGCTATATGTCACAATGGGCTTTCTTGCAGTGGTTTTGATAGGCTTTGCGTGGCTGCCACAGCAGTTCAACACAGCGGTGTTCCCGATAGTTCTTGCACTGATGGCCCGTCTGGCAAGCTACCTTATTCCTCAACACAACAACAAATAATAAGGAACATCTAAAAACACGAAAAAAAATAAAAAAAATCATACCAATCATTTCAACTTTCAATTTTCAACCTTCAATTTAAAGATTTCAATTTTCAACTTTCAACTTTCAATTTTTATGAACTACGACACATCTATTTTCTGGAAATGGTTTCAGGACAACGCCGAACAGCTGACCATGCTTTCGGAGTACGACGAAGCCACACAAGACCAGCTCCTCGACCAGATGCAGGCACAGCTGGAGAAATACTGTCCCGCCCTTACTTTCGACATGTCGGAACCCAACAGCGACGGCCGCCGTGTGGTGTTCTCCGCCGAGGGCGACGTGGATTTCTTCGAGCCTCTGCTCAAACTCACCGACGAAGCCCCCGACCTCGACTGGTGGGAGTTCATCCCGTTCAAACAGCCCAGTGGCAAGGATGTGAAGGTGCGTTTCGACAAATATACTTTCGACACCAAGAAGATGTATTTCGAGCCCCTCGAAACTGCCGAGGAGCCCGACATCCTCGGCCTGCGCGTGGCTTTCGACGGCGCCGACAACGACAACGAGGACATGCTGGTGGGCACCTACTCCACCATCGAAGCACTTATCGGCGAGTTCGACTGCGCCACCCTGCTGGGATATTTCGAAATATGCCCCGTGCCACAAACTCCGGAAAAAGAAGGCCTCAAACCGCTGGCCGAACTCCCTGCTTTTGTGGAGTGGTTCAAACGTCAGAGAGAGAAGTAGTAACCTAAAGAAAATCAACGCATAACGAGTATTAACAACAAAAAACTAATATCTTTTGGCGATTTTTGTTTCAAAAGTCCGATAAAAATGGTATTTTCGCAAGTTGGATTGACATTGCCAAACAATCGCCGTTTTGGCAGCAACGCATTGTCGATTAAATATTTACGCAGATAAAACAAATAAACATTTATGAGTAAAGTTGATGTATTGCTGGGCCTGCAATGGGGCGACGAAGGAAAAGGAAAAGTGGTTGACGTGCTTACGCCTAACTACGATGTTGTTGCACGTTTTCAGGGCGGCCCCAACGCCGGACACACCCTCGAGTTCAACGGAATAAAACACGTGCTGCACATAATACCCTCGGGAGTTTTCCATCCCGACAAGAAAAACGTCATAGGCAACGGAGTGCTGATAGACCCCGTTATCTTCGAACGCGAGATAGAAGGACTGTGGAAGAAAGACGTGGATGCCACCAAAAACCTGTTCATCTCAAAGAAAGCGCACCTGATACTGCCCACACACCGTCTGCTCGACGCCGCCAACGAACAAGCCAAAGGCAACGAGAAGATAGGCTCCACGCTGAAAGGCATAGGTCCGGCCTACACCGACAAGATTGCCCGTACCGGTCTGCGCGTGGGCGACATCCTCGAATTCGACTTCCGCGAGAGATTCGAGCTACAGAAATTCCAGCACATACGCATCGCCGAGATGCTCGACTTCGACATCGACAGTTTCCGTATCGAAAATATGAGCCTGCAGGAATACGAGGACCGCTGGTTCGCCTCGCTCGACACCCTGCGTAATTTCAAACTGATAAACAGCGAGTATTTCCTCAACGAATGTCTTGCCAACGGCCTCAACGTGCTGGCCGAGGGCGCCCAAGGCTCCATGCTCGACATCGATTTCGGTTCCTACCCCTTTGTGACTTCGTCAACCACAGTAACCGCCGGCGTTTGCTCCGGATTGGGCGTGGCTCCTTCGAAGATTGACAAGGTGTTCGGCATCACCAAAGCCTACTGCACCCGCGTGGGCAGCGGTCCCTTCCCCACTGAATTGTTTGACAACGACGGCGACATACTGCGCAACAAAGGCAACGAGTTCGGCTCCACCACAGGCCGTCCGCGCCGCTGCGGCTGGATCGACATCCCCGCACTGAAATACGCCTGCATGCTCAACGGCGTCACCGACCTGCTGGTCACCAAAATCGACGTGCTCAACGACTTCGAGACCATCAAAATGTGCAACAAATACATAATCGGAGGAAAAGAAACCGAAGAAATACCCTTCGAGTTCAACTCGGTGGAGATCAAGCCCGTACTGAACGAATACCCCGGCTGGCAATGCGAGCTGCAAGGCACTCCCTCGTTCGACCAACTGCCGAAAAACGCCCTCAGCTACCTTGCCGAGATTGAGAAAGCCGTACACACCCCCATCAAGGCCGTTTCCATCAGTCCCGACCGCAAAGACGTACTTTTCAGATAGACAATAAAAAACAATTTTTAGCGTTTAAACGTAAAAATCAGAACAAAAAAGTTACCAAATAAAAACCAATTCAAAAAACTACATACAATGAAAAGATTAGTTTTGGCCATATTGGCAATGATAACGATAAGTGCGGGCCTCAACGCCCAAACCAAGGTAAAAGAGTCGCAGGTGCCGCGCGCCGTGCTTCTGGCAATGGAAAACACCTACACCAGCTACTCCGTGAAAGCCTGGTTCGAGCAGCCCGGACAGTATGTGGCCGATTTCTCCACCGAAGGACAGAACGGCAAAGCCTATTTCACCGACGACGGCGAATGGCAGTACAGCGCCTTTGTTGTGGACATATCGGAATGCCCCACCATTATGAACACCTATTTTGTGGACAACTACCCCGGTTTCAAAATCCGTTCCACCGAATATATCGAGGAGATGAGCGGCGACAACTACTACCGCATGATAATCACCCGCAAGGGCATCGGCTCCGATGATTTCGAACTGATTTTCGACACCCGTGGAAAGCTCACCAAGACCAACGCTCCCGACCCCGAAGTGGTGCGTCGCGACTTTATCGCCCGCAACAACCCCGAAGCCGACCTCTCGGAACGCGAAGGACCCCAACCGCCGGAGAAAGCCGACAAAACAGCACGTAAGAAAAGACAACTCGAAATCGACGCCGAAATTGAGACCGTCACACCTCCCGACACTGTAAAGAAAAACTTCGAGAAACGCTACCCCACCACCCGTATCAAAGAGGGTCCCGAATGGGTAATGCGCGACGGCGAATACTATGTGGCTTACTTCACCAACAACCAGAGAGTGGATTTCGACGCAGTGCTGGCCGAAACAGGCACCATGATTATGGTAGGCACCAAGCTGGCTCCCGAACGCTACCCGCGTCCCATCCAGAAATACCTTGCCGAAAAGCTGAAAGGCGAGAAATACGACATCGAGAAGATGGTTCGCTACGACTACGACTCCAAATACCGCAACGAAGAGGGCAAAAAACCCAAACAATACTTCTATGTGGTTATCAGCCAAAAGGTTAAAGGCAAAAAAGGCAAGAAATTCACCCGTATGACTTTCGACAACGTGGGTAAATTCACCGGCCTGCTCGCCAATCCTCTCGACGAGAAAGATGTAAGATAACAGCTTAGGCTGAATACAATAAAAAAAAGCGGCTTTGAAAGCCGCTTTTTTTTGTGCAAATAGCCAACCGTCTTACAGACGTGCCTCCACCACTTTCCAGTCCACAATCTGCCAAAGTGCGGCAAGATAGTCGGCACGGCGGTTCTGATAGTCGAGGTAATAGGCGTGTTCCCACACGTCGAAGGTAAGCAGGGGCCTAAGGCCGTCGGTAACGGGATTTTCGGCGTTTTTCTGCTGGGTTATCACCAAATTGCCGTCGGCATTGAGAGACAGCCATACCCAGCCGCTTCCGAACAGGGTGGCACCTTTCTGTTCAAATTCGGCTTTAAACTTGTTGAAAGAACCGAAAGTTTTGTCTATCAGCTCTTTGATACGTCCCACAGGTTCGTGGTTGGCGGAGCCGAACTGCTCGAAATACATAGCGTGGTTCAGCACCTGTCCGGCGTTGTTGAACAGTCCGCCTTGCGAGCGTTTCACAATCTCGGTAAGGGCAAGGCCTTCCAGTCCGCTGCCGGGCAGCAGTTTGTTGAGGTTGTCAACGTAGGCTTTCAGATGTTTACCGTGGTGGAACGAGAGTGTGGTCTCGCTGATAACGCCGTCCAACGCCTTGTATGGCAATGCCGGCAGTTCGAAAATTCCGTTGGTTGGGGTGATGTCGGTCATAACTTTATTTTTTGATGAAAAAATGTGTGTTTATTTTTTGCAAAAATACACAAAAAAAATGATTTTTTTATAGACATATAAAATTTTGAACACGAATCACACAAATATTTGTGTTAATTCGTGCAATTCGTATTCTCTATTATTGAGGAAAATACGACTTTTTTGCGAAAAAGAGTCTGTCGGCGAAAAAAAATCAGAGAAACTTGTTGTTTCCGCCCTGTTTTTTCTCGAGCATGGGCACAAAACTGAAGTTGCCAAAGGTCTCCTCTTTCGTCTCGGTGTCGCTGAGCTTGGTAATGCGTCGCATCTCGTAGTTTTCGTCGCCCACGGGAATGACCATCATCCCCCCTATCTTGAGCTGTTTCAGCAAATCGGGAGGCACCATGGGTGCGCCGCAGGTGATGATAATCTTGTCGAACGGCGCCGAAGTGGGGATGCCCTTGTAGCCGTCGCCGTGGTAACAGCGGACGAAGTACTTCAGCTGTACGATAAGACGTTGTGTCCTCTGGAAAAGCTCGTCGTGACGCTCGATGGAGAGCACCCTCGCCCCCATCGCGGCAAGAATACAGGCCTGATAGCCGGAACCCGTCCCCACTTCAAGGATTTTGTCGTTCTGCTTCACCTCCAGCAGCTGCGACTGGAACGCCACGGTACTCGGGTGCGAAATCGTCTGTCCGCAGGCTATAGGCAACGCCCTGTCCTCGTAGGCAAGGGAGTCCAGCGAAGGGTCCATAAAGAAATGACGCGGCACCTTGCGCATCGCCTCCAAAACATTTTCGTCGGTGATGCCCTTGGCACGCATCTCCTCGCACATACGCTCGCGTAAACCCTTGTGTCTGAATGTGTCTTCCATCATACCAGTCTAAAATAACCGCTTTTACAGTTTGCAAAATTACACTTTTTTCACCGACAATTAGGCACGGTTCATCGCAAACAATAAACAATTTGACGTGAATTTCATCATAATGCGAGAGACGATGTACACATCGTCTCTACATTATTGGGTTCCATTGTGTTACGAAATTACCATTGGGGATACTCCACCCCCATCAGCTTGCGGTAGGGACGTGTCTCCACATCCTTTTCTATGCCGAACTGCTCGAAAATCCCTGTTATGAAACGGTCTATCAGCTGCTGCAGGGCGGCTTCTTCGATGGCGGAGAGCGTGTCGGCGGAGTAAACGCCTTCTATCTCGAGGAAATGCTCGTCGTGGCCCTGTATCGGCACCGTGCAAAGCTCCAAATGGTACTCCACCTCGCCTTTATGCACAAACAGCCATTTGTCCTTATGCTTTGTGTACCACGGCTTTGCGCCGAAGTCCTCCATCATCTCGACAAAACTCCGCAGGTCGGCTTCGTCGCGCAGTTCGAACTCGTGTTCCACGTTATTTTCGAGGTTGCCGAGGACGGTCTGTTTGCGTTTGGCGTTGGCCACGATGCTCTGCAGCTGAAGGGGGTCGCCGCCGTAGTTCTTGCGTATGCGGAAACGGTTTTTGTTTTCCTTGGCCGTCGGAGGCATGGCATAGTAGGTATCTTCGGCCACAATATGCTCCGGAAGGCCGTATATTTCGGTCATGCGGCGTTTTATTTCCTCGTACCTATGCTGCGGCACACGGGCCTTTTTTTCGACTTCTTTCATGGGGTTTGGGGGTGTGTCTGAAAAAAACGGTTTCTTCCCTTGCGGAAAGAAACCGTATCATCAACATTTTAAACAAATTTAATCATGCTTCTGCCAATGGCGACATATTGTTATAAGGTATGGTGGTGCCGTCGTCGTCTTTAATGCGACCGTGCACCGACTCGTATCTTTCGATGTTGTCGGTAAGAGCTCTGAGCAGACGTTTGGCGTGCTGGGGTGTGAGTATTATCCGCGACTGCACCTTGGCTTTTGGCAGGCCGGGCATCATACGGATAAAATCCACGATAAACTCCGAAGGCGAATGGGTTATCATTGCCAAGTTGGAGTAAATGCCGTCGGCCACCTCGGCCGGCAGGTCGATGTTTATCGTCTGTTCGTTCTTTTTCTCTTCCATCTTGTGTTATAAAAAAGTGTCAGGCACAACTTGTTGTGCCTGACAGATATGTTTTACATTTATTTTTTTGCTGCTGCTGTAGCGGCTTCCATCTCGGCTTTGTCGGCCACGATGATGTCCTTGTACTCGCGCAAGCCCGTACCGGCGGGGATAAGGTGTCCCACAAGCACGTTCTCTTTCATACCCAGCAGGAAGTCCTGTTTGGCGCAGATAGCGGCTTCGGTAAGCACCTTGGTGGTCTCCTGGAACGAAGCGGCGGAGAGGAAACTCTTGGTCTGCAACGAGGCGCGGGTGATACCCTGCAGCACCTGACGGGCTGTGGCGGGTTTGGCGTCCACTGCAACCATGGTCTTCTTGTCCTGACGTTTCAGCGAGGAGTTCTCGTCGCGCAGCTGGCGGGCGGTGATAATCTGGCCTTTCTTGTAATTCTCGGAGTCGCCGGCGTCGTCGATATACTGCATACCGAAGATTTTGTCGTTCTCCTCGTGGAAATCCACTTTGTTCACAAGTTCGCCTTCCATGAAGCGGGTGTCGCCCGGATCTTCGATTTCCACCTTACGCATCATCTGACGTACTATAACCTCAAAGTGCTTGTCGTTGATTTTCACGCCTTGCAGACGGTAAACCTCCTGCACTTCGTTGACGATGTATTCCTGCACTTTCATAGGTCCTTTAACGGCGAGGATGTCGGCCGGTGTGATAGCGCCTTCGCTCAGAGGAGTGCCGGCCTTCACATAGTCGTTGTCCTGTGCCAGAATCTGTTTCGAAGTGGGTATCAGATAAGTACGTGCCTTACCAGCTTTCGGGGTGATGGTAATCTCACGGTTATTACGTTTCAATTTCTTGGCGATGGTAACGATACCATCGATTTCGGCCACCACTGCGGGGTCGGACGGGTTACGTGCCTCGAACAGCTCGGTAACACGCGGCAGACCTCCCGTGATATCGCCGGCTTTGCCGAACGAACGCGGAACTTTGGCCATGATGTCACCGGCTTTAAGTTCGGTGCCGTCCTCGACAACGATGTGTGCGTGAACGGGCAAGTCGTAAACTTTAAGCACTTCGCCGTTCTCGTCAACGATGCTGATGGTCGGGTTTTTGGTTTTCTGACGCGATTCGATAATCACTTTGTCGTGCAGACCGGTCTGGTCATCGGATTCCACACGGTAGGTAACGTTCTCAACCACGTTTTCGAACACCACTTTACCGCTCACTTCGGAGAGGATAACAGCGTTGTAGGGATCCCAGTCGGCGATGATGTCGCCCTTTTGCAGGTTGTCACCCACGTGCTTGTACAAGTGCGAGCCGTAAGGCAGCAGAGCTGTGGCAAGGGTTATGTTGGTGCGTTCGTCGACGATCCGCATCTCGGCCGAACGTCCGATAACGATGTCGTATTCCTCGTTGGTGCTTGTTACATAATGTACCGAACGGAGCTCGTCGATTTCGAGTTTACCGGCGTGTTTTGCCTCCAGTTTGGAAGTGGTACCGATGTTGCCACCGGCCACACCACCGACGTGGAAGGTACGCAGGGTAAGCTGTGTACCAGGCTCACCGATGGACTGTGCTGCGATAACGCCCACGGCCTCGCCTTTCTGCACCATCTTGTTGGTGGCAAGGTTACGACCATAGCAGCGTGCGCACACACCCTGTTTCGATTCGCAGGTAAGAACGGAACGGATCTCAACTTCTTCGATACCGGCATCTTCGATTTTCTTGCAGATAACCTCGGTAAGCTCTTCGCCGGCGGGAACGATAAGTTCGCCTGTTTCGGGATGGTAGATGTCGTGAACCGAGGTACGTCCCAGAATTCTTTCGGCGAGGGTTTGTACAACCTCGTCGTTTTTCATCAGAGCTGTGGTGGGCAGACCGCGCAGTGTTCCGCAGTCCTCCTCGGAGATGATAACATCGTGAGCCACATCGACCAAACGACGGGTAAGATAACCGGCGTCGGCGGTCTTAAGAGCGGTATCGGCCAGACCTTTACGGGCACCGTGGGTAGAGATAAAGTACTCTAGCACCGAAAGGCCTTCCTTGAAGTTGGATATAATCGGGTTTTCGATAATTTCGTTGCCAGTAGCGCCGGCTTTCTGCGGTTTTGCCATCAGTCCACGCATACCGGACAGCTGACGGATCTGCTCCTTGGAACCACGGGCTCCCGAATCCAGCATCATATACACTGAGTTGAAGCCTTGGTTGTCGTTCTTCAGCTGTGTCATCACAGCCTCGGTAAGACGGGCGTTGGTGTCGGTCCAGATGTCGATAACCTGATTGTAACGCTCGTTGTTGGTGATAAGACCCATCGAGTAGTTGGCGATAACCTCGTCAACTTCGGCGTTGGCCTGGGCAATGAGTTCCTCTTTGGCCTCGGGAACGATAACGTCGCCCAAGTTGAACGACAGACCGCCCTTGAATGCCATGCGGTAACCCATGTTCTTTATGTCGTCGAGGAATTTGGCTGTTACGGCGTTGCCGCAAACTTTGAACACATCACCGATGATGTCGCGCAGGGATTTCTTGCCCAGCACCTCGTTGATGTAGCCGTAGTCCTTAGGCACCACCTGGTTGAACAGCACGCGTCCCACGGTGGTATCTATCAATTCCTCTTTTCCTTTGTTGTCAATCTTCACCTTGATAATGGAGTGGAGGTCGACACGTTTTTCGTTGTAAGCTATAATCACCTCTTCAGGCGAGTAGAAAATCTTTCCTTCGCCTTTCATCGGGTGGCCGGGTTCGCTCTTACGGGGTTTGGTCATATAGTACAGACCAAGCACCATGTCCTGCGAAGGCACTGTGATAGGAGCGCCGTTGGCCGGGTTGAGGATGTTGTGCGAAGCAAGCATCAGCAGCTGGGCTTCCAAAATGGCGGCGTTTCCGAGGGGAACGTGGATAGCCATCTGGTCACCGTCGAAGTCGGCGTTGAAGGCGGTACATACCAGCGGGTGCAGACGTATGGCCTTGCCTTCGATGATGCGGGGCTGGAAGGCCTGGATACCCAGACGGTGCAGCGTAGGAGCACGGTTCAGCAGTATCGGGTGACCTTTCAGTATGTTCTCAAGGATTTCCCAGATAACGGTGTCCTTGCGTTCCACAATGCGTTTTGCCGATTTAACGGTCTTTACTATGCCTCTTTCGAGCAGTTTTCTGATAATGAACGGTTTGAACAACTCGGCTGCCATATCCTTAGGCAGACCGCATTCGTGCATTTTCAGTTCGGGGCCTACCACGATAACGGAACGACCGGAGTAGTCCACACGTTTACCGAGCAGGTTCTGACGGAAACGTCCTTGTTTACCTTTCAGGCTGTCCGACAGGGATTTAAGTGCACGGTTGGAGTCGGTTCTTACGGAGCTGGCTTTGCGCGAATTGTCGAACAGAGAGTCAACAGCCTCCTGCAACATACGTTTTTCGTTACGCATGATGACTTCGGGAGCTTTAATCTCCATCAGTTTTTTCAGTCGGTTGTTGCGGATTATCACTCGGCGGTACAGCTCGTTGAGGTCGGAGGTGGCGAAACGGCCGCCGTCGATAGCAACGAGAGGACGCAGCTCGGGAGGAGTAACGGGAACCACTTGGATAATCATCCATTCGGGACGGTTTTCCTTGCGGCGTTGGCCTTCGCGGAAAGCCTCCACGATGTTCAAACGCTTAAGGGCGTCCTGTTTTCTCTGGTTCGAAGTCTCTTCCTTTGCCTTGGCTCTGAGCTCTGCCGACAGGGAATCCAAGTCCAGATCCTTGAGGAGGGTGTGGACAGCTTCGGCGCCCATACCGGCTATGAACTTGTTGGGGTCGCTGTCGTCGAGTTGCGAGTTGCCCGGAAGGTTGTCGATAATGTTGTAATATTCCTCTTCGGTAAGGAGTTCGCGTTTTTCGAGGGGTTTGCCGTCTTCTCTTTTGGCAAGACCGGGTTGGATAACCACATACTTTTCGTAATAGATTACCTGTTCCAGTTTTTTGCTGGGGATGTCGAGCAAGGTGCCTATTTTGTTAGGCATGGAACGGAAGAACCAGATGTGGGCCACCGGAACGGTGAGTTCGATGTGTCCCATGCGCTCGCGGCGCACTTTCTTTTCTGTAACCTCCACACCGCAGCGGTCGCAAACGATGCCTTTGTAACGGATGCGTTTGTATTTACCGCAGTGGCATTCCCAGTCGCGGACTGGTCCGAAAATTCTTTCGCAGAACAAGCCGTCGCGTTCGGGCTTGTAGGTGCGGTAGTTTATTGTTTCGGGCTTGGTAACCTCGCCGAAAGAGCGTTTTTTGATCATCTCGGGCGAAGCCAAGCTTATAGTTATCGAACTAAAATCGTTTTTTATCTGTGAATCGTTTTTAAAAGCCATAATTCTTATCCTAAACTAATGAAAAACTATTCTTAATTATTCGAAATCGAGTTCAAGACCCAATCCACGCAATTCGTGAACAAGCACATTGAACGATTCGGGTATTCCGGGTGTCGGCATGTTGTCGCCCTTCACGATGGCCTCGTAGGTCTTCGATCTGCCGGGAACGTCGTCGGATTTCACCGTGAGTATCTCCTGCAGGATATGCGAAGCGCCGAAGGCTTCCAATGCCCAAACCTCCATTTCTCCAAAACGCTGTCCGCCGAATTGTGCCTTACCGCCAAGAGGCTGCTGAGTAATCAGCGAGTAAGGTCCTATCGAACGTGCGTGCATCTTGTCGTCGATCATGTGGTGCAGTTTCAGCATGTAGATATAACCCACAGTTGCCGGTTGGTCGAAACGGTCGCCCGTTTCGCCGTCGTAGAGGTAGGTGCGTCCGTTTTCGGGCAATCCTGCCTCACGCATATATCCGTTGATCTGTTCGAGGGTTGCACCGTCGAAGATAGGAGTCTGGTAGCGTTTGCCCAGTTTCTTGCCTGCCCATCCGAGAACGGTCTCATAGATTTGTCCGAGGTTCATACGCGAAGGCACACCCAGCGGGTTAAGAACTATGTCCACAGGGGTTCCGTCGGCGAGGAACGGCATATCCTCGGCACGTACAATCTTCGACACGATACCTTTGTTACCGTGACGACCGGCCATCTTATCGCCGATACGCAGTTTACGCTTGCTTGCCACATACACTTTGGCCATCTGCACAATGCCTTGCGGCAGGTCGTCGCCGACAGTCTTAACAAATTTCTCGCGTGTGTAGCGGCCGAATATCTCGCGATATTTGATGTTGTAGTTGTTCAGCAGCTCCTTCACAAGGTCGTTGGCCTCCTTGTCGGTGGTCCACTTGTTGGGGTTAACTGTGGTATAGTCTATGTCCTTGAGTATCTTCTGGGTGAATTTGGTCTTTTTGGGGACCACTTCTTCCTTAACATTGGAATAAACGCCGTTGCACACCTTGCCGGTGAGTATGATCACCAGTTTGTCCACCAGCTTGCCTTTCAATTCCTCGGTCTCTTCGTTGAACTTGACATCGAGTTCGGCAATAACCTCCTTGTCGTGGGTGCGGTTCTTGGGACTCTTGGCGATGTGGCTGAATAGTTTCTTGTCGATAACCACGCCCTGTACCGAAGGCGGAACTTTGAACGAAGCGTCTTTCACGTCACCGGCCTTGTCGCCGAAGATGGCTCTGAGCAGTTTCTCTTCGGGAGTTGGGTCCGATTCGCCTTTGGGGGTGATTTTTCCTATCAAGATATCGCCTTCCTTGACTTCAGCGCCGATACGGATGATACCGTTCTCGTCGAGGTCCTTGGTGGCTTCGTTGCTCACGTTGGGTATGTCGCGTGTCAGTTCCTCGACACCGCGTTTTGTCTCTCTCACCTGTGTGGTGAACTCCTCAACGTGTACGGAAGTGAATATGTCTTCTTTAACAACTTTTTCGGAGATAACGATAGCATCCTCGTAGTTGTAACCTTTCCACGGCATGAATGCCACCATGAGGTTACGACCGAGTGCCAGCTCTCCGTTCTGGGTAGCGTAGCCTTCGCAGAGCACCTGACCTTTTTTCACCTTGTCGCCCTTGCTAACAATAGGACGCAGGTTAATGGCGGTGCTGTGGTTGGTACGCTGATATTTTGTCAAAGGATAAACCTTAACGTCATCGTCGAAAGTAACAAGACGTTCGCGTTCGTCGCGCGAGTGGCGGATAACAATCTTGGTAGCATCCACAAATTCCACCACACCGTCGCCCACTGCGTTGAGCAGCACGCGGGAGTCTTCGGCCACCGATTTCTCGATACCTGTTCCCACGATAGGAATCTCGGGGTTGAGCAGAGGCACAGCCTGACGCATCATGTTCGATCCCATCAGCGCACGGTTGGCGTCGTCGTGTTCAAGGAAGGGAATCAGCGATGCAGCTATGGAAGCAATCTGGTTCGATGCTATATCCATAAGGTTCACATCCTCGGGCGAAACAATGGGGAAATCGGCCAAGTTACGGGCTTTCACTCTCTCGGTGGTGATGGTGCCATCCTCGCTCTGAGGAGTGGTGGCCTGAGCCACAATCTGGTTTTCTTCCTCTTCGGCAGTAAGGAATATCGGTTCCTCGTCGACCTGCACTTTGCCTTCCACCACTCTCTGGTAGGGAGTTTCGATAAAGCCGAGACGGTTTATCTTGGCGTAAACGCACAGCGACGAAATAAGACCGATGTTCGGGCCTTCAGGGGTTTCGATGGTACACAAACGTCCGTAGTGTGTGTAGTGCACGTCACGCACCTCGAATCCGGCGCGTTCGCGCGACAGACCTCCGGGACCCAGTGCCGAGATACGGCGTTTGTGGGTGATTTCGGCCAGCGGGTTGGTCTGGTCCATAAACTGCGACAGCTGGTTGGTGCCGAAGAACGAGTTGATTACCGACGACAATGTCTTGGCGTTGATAAGGTCAACTATTCCGAACACCTCGTTGTCGCGCACGTTCATACGCTCGCGGATGGTGCGGGCCATACGTGCCAGACCCACGCTGAACTGTGCCGAAAGCTGTTCGCCTACGGTACGCACCCTACGGTTGCTCAGGTGGTCGATATCGTCAACCTCGGCCTTCGAGTTGATAAGCTCGATCAGATATTTGATGATTGAAGTGATGTCCTCGCGGGTAAGCACACGCACGTCGGAAGAAACGGTAAGGTTCAGCTTGGTGTTGATACGGTAGCGTCCCACATCGCCCAAGTCGTAACGTTTCTCGGAGAAGAACAGTTTTTCGATGATGCCTCGCGCGGTCTCCTCATCGGGTGGGTCGGCGCTACGCAGCAGTCTGTAAATAAATTCTACAGCTTCCTTGGCATTGTGAGCTGTATCTTTATTCAAAGTATTGAAAATCACCGAATAATCGAGAGTGTCGTCGGCCTCTTTGTGAACCAGGATAGATTTCACGCCGAGGTCCATGATCTTGTCGATATGCTCTTCGGTAAGTTCGGAGTCGCGTTCCACGACGACCTCGTTACGTTCCATTGAAAGAACTTCACCGGTGTCCTCGTCGACGAAATCCTCAACCCACGAACGTTCAACACGTGCAGCCAGCTTGCGGCCTAAAACGCGTTGCAGGTTGGTGGGACTCACTTTAATCTCTTCGGAGAGGTTGAAAATATCAAGAATATCTTTATCCGTCTCAAAACCTATAGCGCGGAGCAAGGTTGTGATAGGAAGTTTTTTCTTACGGTCGATGTAGGCGTACATCACGTTGTTGATGTCCGTGGTGAACTCCATCCAGGAGCCGCGGAACGGGATGATACGTGCGGAATACAGCTGGGTTCCGTTGGAGTGGAACTGTGTTCCGAAGAATACGCCGGGGGAGCGGTGCAGTTGTGACACAACCACACGTTCGGCTCCGTTTATCACGAATGTGGCTTTGGGAGTCATATAAGGAATCATTCCCAAGAACACATCGTCTATTTTGGTCTCGAACTCCTCGTGTTCGGGATCGGTGCAGGACAGGCGCAGCTTGGCCTTCAGAGGCACGCTATACGTAAGGCCGCGCTCGATACATTCCTCGATGGTGTACCGCGGCGGGTCGATGAAATAATCCAAAAATTCAAGCACGTAATTGTTGCGCGTATCCGTAATGGGGAAGTTTTCGTTGAAAACTTTGTACAACCCTTCGTTAAGATGGTTGTCGGGATTTGTCTCTATCTGGAAAAAATCCCTGAACGATTTAAGCTGGATATCCAAAAAATCGGGGTAGTCGAATTTGCGAACTGTCGCGAAATTAACTACTTTTGAGTTATTATTTGCCAAGGTCTATGTGTTTTAATGATGTTTTCCGAAACTAAGAATTAACTAACAAACAAACAAGGAATGGGCTCCCCGACTGCTCGGAAGCCCTATTCCTTATGGAACCAATAGGTGAAAACCTATTTGATCTCAACTTCTGCGCCTGCTTCTTCGAGGGATTTCTTCAAAGCTTCAGCTTCGTCTTTGGAAACACCTTCTTTTACAGGCTTGGGAGCTGCGTCAACTAATTCTTTAGCTTCTTTCAGTCCGAGGCTAGCCAGATCCTTAACCAGTTTCACAACGGCCAGTTTCTGAGCGCCGGCGGCTTTCAGTATCACGTCGAAAGAGGTTTTCTCTTCAGCGGCGGCACCAGCGGCTGCGCCAGCGGCGGGAGCGGCTACTGCAACAGCTGCTGCAGCGGGTTCAATGCCGTATTCTTCTTTCAATACATCGGCCAATTCTTTTACTTCTTTTACTGTAAGATTTACTAATTGTTCAGCAATAGCTTTAATATCTGCCATGACTTTTTATTTTTAAATGTTTTACAATTTGTTTACTTTTTTTTTGTTTTTTTGATGTTCTCACATCGGGTTTATTCGGCTTTTTCCGACATAGTCTTCAAAACTCCGGTCAATGTGTTTGCGCCAGACTGCAACTGCGAAACCACGTTCTTGATGGGCGACTGCAGCAGAGCCACAACGTCGGCGATGAGTTCGTTCTTGGACTTGATGTTCACCAGGGTGTCCAAGTTTTCGTCGCCAATGTAGAAGGACTCTTCAACATAAGCACCTTTGAGGATGGGTTTAGCGTTCGTCGCACGGAACTCTTTTATGAGTTTGGCGGGAGCGTTGTTGGAGTTCGAAAGCATTATCGAAGTCTCGCCTTTGATAACAGGGAACAGCTCGGAATAGTCGACCCCTGTCTTTTCCATTGCCTTGATGAGCAATGTGTTCTTGACAACCAACAGTTTCACCTCGCGGCGGAATGCCAGACGGCGCAACTTACTCGTCTGCACGGAGTTGAAGCCTCCAATGTCGGCAATGTACAGATGAGGATAGTTTTTGATTTCCTCGCAAAGTGAGTCTATCAGTTGGGCTTTCAGTTCTTTTCTCATAATGTTTCGAAAGTTTACTAATTATTGATTACAAGCTAATGGATTTGGTGTCGACTTTTACGCCCGGGCTCATTGTGCTGGACACGGTTACGCTTTTCACGTATGTGCCTTTAGCGGCGGCGGGTTTCAGCTTGATGATAGCCTGCAGCACCTCGCGTGCGTTGTCCACTATTTTGTTAGGTTCGAACGACACTTTTGCCACTGCAGAGTGGATGATACCAAATTTGTCAACCTTGAAGTCGATTTTACCGGCCTTAGCTTCTGTAACTGCTTTGCCAACTTCCATAGTAACTGTGCCTGTTTTGGGGTTGGGCATGAGTCCGCGGGGACCCAGTATTTTTCCCAGCGCTCCTACTTTGGGCATTACGCTCGGCATGGTAATAATAACATCTACATCCGTCCAACCGCCTTTTATTTTTGCGATATAGTCGTCTAATCCGTAATAATCGGCTCCGGCTGCCTTAGCTTCTTCTTCCTTGTCGGGGGTGCAGAGCACAAGCACGCGCACCTGTTTTCCGGTACCGTGGGGCAATGTAACGCTGCCGCGAACCATCTGGTTGGCTTTGCGGGGGTCAACGCCCAAGCGCACATCAAGATCCACGGAAGCGTCGAACTTGGTGTAGGTGATCTCCTTCACAACCGACACGGCTTCCTCCAAAGAGTAAACCTTAGTCTTGTCGAACTTTGCTAAAGCTTCTTTTTGTTTCTTAGATAGTTTTGCCATGTTTTTTTAAACTTTAATTTATTTAGCCAAGGGGTTCTCACCCGTAACAGTGATACCCATACTTCTTGCAGTACCTGCCACCATGCTCATCGCTGATTCTATCGTGAAACAGTTCAGGTCGGGCATTTTGGCTTCTGCAATCTGACGCACCTGGTCCCAGGTTACGGAAGCCACCTTGTTGCGGTTGGGTTCTGCGGAACCGCTCTTCAACTTGGCCACTTCTTTCAGCTGGATTGCCACAGGGGTCGTCTTAATTACAAAATCAAAGGATTTGTCGGTGTAAACAGTGATGATGGCGGGAACGATCTTGCCTGCCATATCCTGGGTTCTGGCGTTGAACTGTTTGCAGAACTCCATGATGTTAACACCTTTAGCACCCAATGCCGGACCTACCGGTGGGGCGGGGTTTGCCGCGCCTCCCTTGATCTGCAATTTAATCAATCCTGCAACTTCTTTTGCCATTTTTGATAAATGCTAAATTTGTTATTACTAATAAAATTGACTTTTTCGGCTCTGCCCTCGACTACTCTTTCTCCACCTGTGCGAAATTCAGTTCCAGAGGTGTGCGGCGACCGAAAATCTTGACCATTACGACCAGTTTTTTCTTGTCCTCCATAACCTCTTCCACAACTCCGCTGAAGCTGTTGAAAGGTCCGTCGATAACCTTTACATTCTCTCCCACTATGAACGGGTCGGCGTAGCCCTCGCCCTTCTCGCGGTCGTCGTCAACCTTTCCTAAGATGCGGTTCACTTCGGCCTCGCGCATGGGGATGGGTTTGCCGTCCTTCTCACGCAGGAAATCGATAACATTTGGAATGTTCTGAATGATTTGTGCTATCTCGCCTGCCAGAGCCGCTTCAATCAACACATATCCCGGGAAGAAGTTACGCTCTTTCATCACCTTCTTGCCGTTGCGTATCGACCAAACCTTCTCGGTAGGGATGAGCACCTGCGAAACGTACTGCTGCAAGCCCAGGCGGTTCACCTCGTTGAGGATATACTCCCTGGCTTTGTTTTCCTTTCCGCTGATGGCTCTCACCACATACCATTTTTTCACTTGTTCTTCCATATACCGATTTTTGTTGTAAATTGTTGTGGCATCGCCACATACTTTATATTTTAATACTCTCCTGCTGCTTCTCGCCCTGCGGTTACAATAATGTATTGGGAAGCAAAAACCGCACGGCTATCTTCGTTGGAAGAAACTTTATTTGAATATTTCGTAAAAGTATCCTAATATTCCTTTCCACCAATCCCAATCTGTTTTAAATATGTTATCCATAAAGAACACAATTAAAGCCAGAATAAATGCGGCAACAGCCACTACGATGGCGCTGCCCTGCAACTCTTGGAATGTGGGCCACGACGTTTTGTGTACCAGTTCGTCGTAGCTGCTTTTTACATAATCGCCTATTTTCGACATATCATTTGCTTTATTTAGCAGGGGCTGAGAGAATCGAACTCCCATCTAAGGTTTTGGAGACCTCCATTCTGCCATTAAACTAAGCCCCTTTCCGAAAAAAACGGGCGAGCTTCATCCCGCCCGTTTTCATTTGTTATGAAACTAAAGTATTAGTCTAACAGTTTGGTTACCTGACCGGCGCCTACTGTACGACCGCCTTCGCGGATAGCGAAACGCAGGTTCTCGTTCAGAGCGATTTCGGAGATCAGGTCAACGGTGATCGTCAGGTTGTCGCCGGGCATTACCATCTCGCGGCCTTCGGGCAGGGAGATTTCGCCAGTAACGTCAGTTGTACGGAAGTAGAACTGAGGACGATATTTGTTGTGGAACGGAGTGTGACGGCCACCTTCTTCTTTCTTCAGAACGTAAACCTCTGCCTGGAATTTCTTGTGAGGTTTGATGGAGCCGGGTTTTGCAATAACCATACCACGACGGATTTCGTCTTTGTCGATACCGCGGAGCAGCAGACCTACGTTATCACCAGCTTCACCTTCGTCGAGGATCTTGCGGAACATCTCAACGCCGGTAACAACCGATTTCAGTTTTTCAGCGCCCATACCGATGATATCAACGGGGTCGGAGGTGTGGATAACACCAGTTTCGATACGACCGGTTGCAACAGTACCACGACCGGTGATCGAGAACACGTCCTCGATAGGCATGAGGAAGTCTTTATCTTTGTCACGAACGGGCAGAGGAATCCAAGTGTCAACTGCGTTCATGAGTTCTTCGATAACGGGAACCCACTTCGGGTCGTCGTTAAGTCCACCAAGAGCGGAGCCGCGGATGATGGGGGTGTCGTCGCCTTCGAAACCGTAGAAGTTCAGGAGGTCGCGGATTTCCATCTCAACGAGGTCGAGAAGTTCGGGGTCGTCAACCAGGTCAACTTTGTTCATGAAAACAACCATTTTGGGCACGCCTACCTGTTTAGCCAGAAGGATGTGCTCACGGGTCTGGGGCATGGGACCGTCGGTGGCGGCTACCACGAGGATAGCACCGTCCATCTGTGCGGCACCAGTTACCATGTTCTTCACATAGTCAGCGTGACCCGGGCAGTCAACGTGTGCATAGTGACGGGTTTCGGTTTGGTATTCAACGTGTGCGGTGTTGATGGTGATACCTCTTTCTTTTTCTTCAGGAGCCGAGTCGATGGCGTCGAAAGTCTTTATCTCGGAAAGACCTTTGGTGGCCAGCACTTTGGTGATAGCGGCTGTCAGGGTTGTTTTACCATGGTCAACGTGGCCGATGGTACCAATGTTTACGTGAGGTTTTGAACGCTCAAATTTTTCTTTTGCCATTGTGTTTCTGTATTAAACTGTTTATAAATATTTGATTTTATTGCACTACTCAATTCCCCACCCGAATCATCTTTTCTTTCAGATTATCCGCGATGAGGAACGTTTCAGAGCCATTGACGAGAGTTGAACTCGTGACCCCTTCCTTACCAAGGAAGTGCTCTACCACTGAGCTACAACGGCTTGCGACAAAAACTCGTACACATCCGGGCTGGAACCCTTATCGCATTCGAGCTTTGTTTTTTCTTTTCTTGAGCGGAAGACGGGGCTCGAACCCGCCACCTATAGCTTGGAAGGCTATCGCTCTACCAAATGAGCTACTTCCGCAAGGTGTGTGGGGAAGGGTGGACTCGAACCACCGAACTCTTCCGAGGACAGATTTACAGTCTGTTGCAATTGCCACTATGCGACTTCCCCTTATTTTATTGCCACCCTACTTATTAAATAGAGCGGAGCCGATGGAGGGATTCGAACCCCCGACAGGCTGATTACAAATCAGCTACTCTGGCCAACTGAGTTACATCGGCTTTTTATCTCATTGTTTCAAATAACTCGTCTCGTTTTTTGAGTGTGCAAAATTACACTTTTTTTCCGATATGACAAAACTTTTTTTTCTTTTTATTTCCTACCTAAACACAACTGTTTGATTTTGTGAATATTACCAAACAAACTTTTTTTGTTTACCCTGTCGGTTTTTCACTTTTTGTTGTTGATTTTTTGTCCATTGCCCTCCTATTTTTTCAAAAACGCCGCTTGTTTTTTTTCATTTTTAGGGGTATGGCATGCGGACAAAAAAAACGCTCCCCTATTTGCGGGAAGCGTTTAGTGTTTTTGCGGCCTCGGTCTATCTGTATTTCAGGATAGACACTTTGAAGTCGAGGTCTCCTTCGCGCGAGTAGCACTGGAAATCCGACGATTCTATCACGAGGGTGAGCCTGCCTCTTTCGGCGAACCAGCGGTAGGTCTCCAACGTGTTGACGGGTGCGCTGGCGTAAGGCAGGATGTAGGGCAGCGGATGCTCCACCAGGTTGTTGTTGTCGTCATAAAAGACGTACGACACCTGCATCATTCCGTTTTCGAGCACATACTGGCTGATTTCGCGGATTGACCATTCGGAGATGAGCACTGCTCCCTCGTTTCCCGGGGTTCCGTCGATCACCCACTGGTTGGGGTGCACGGTGATGGTTTTGGTAATCAACTCGAGGTCACCGTTGCCGGAGGTTCTGTCGTTGCTTGGCGATTCGTAAACGTCGCCGCCTATGCAGCTGGTTATCAGCATTGACAAGGCAATTAATGGTAAAATAAGTCTTTTCATGATATTCTATTTTATTTAAGAGTTATGATGTTTTCATCGTCGAGCCGCCGGTCGGTGATGTTTTTCAGCTTGAAAAACAGCTTGGCGACGGTTACTGTGTCTTTTTCGCAGTATTTGGCTATGCGCGGCAGGTCGTTGTCTTTCCAGTACACGCCGTAAACCATACTGCCGTTGATGTCGTCCTTGGGTGTGGGTATTCCGAAAATGGTGGCGAGGAGTTCGAGGGATGTGTAGTGTTTGTAGTCGCCGAATTTCCACATGTCGAGGGTGTCGAGGTGGGGGTTCTCCCACGGACGCATGCCGGAGATGTTGATGATTTTGGGGAGTTTCATCCCGTGGATGAGCATACGCCTTGCGATAAAGGGTATGTCGAATTCTTTGATGTTGTGTCCGCAGAAACGGCTGTTGGCGTCGTTGAAATAGGTCTCCACAATCTTGGCGAAGTCGGTGAGGATTTTTTTCTCGTCGTGACCTGCGAAGGAGTGGACGTAGAAATTCTCTTTCTTGAAAAAGCCCACGGAGATGCATATCACCTTACCGAATTCGGCGTAGATGCCGGCGCGGTCGTAGGTTTCGGCGGGCGAGCTTTCGGGACAGCTCTCGAAACGGACAAGGTTCTGATATTTCTTGTCCCACAGATAGCGTGTCCGCTCGTCGGCAGCGTCGTAAGTGGGATAGAGCGGCGCGGTTTCCACGTCGATGAAGAGAATTTTGTCTAATATCAGGTCGCCGTTTTTCATACTGGTAGGTTATTTCACGTATTTGCCGAGCCAGGTGCGGAGCTCCTCTTTTGTCATATATCCCACGTTGCGGCCCACCTCAAGTCCGTTTTCGAAAAGCATGAAGCAGGGGGTGCCTTCGATTTTGTAACGGCGGGTTACGTCTTTCACCCAATCCTGGTTTATATCCACCGAGGCTGCAACTACCTTGTCGGCCAATTCGCCGGAAACGACAGCGAAATTGGATGCGACCATGTTGCTAGGGGTGTTGTTGGCATCCCAAAAATCGACCAGAACGAACTTTTTCTTGTTGTCGATAGTTCCGTCGAAACTCTTGAGAGAGTAAACGTCTTTTACCTTACCATTGCCGCTTCCGCCCAAGATGCCGCAGGAGAACATAAGTCCGCCCACAAGAAGGGCCGCCAATACTACAACTATAAAACTGTTTCTTTTCATTATAAGATTTAATACTTTAGTATTACCTGATTACTTAATATATTTTTTCAACCAAGTGCGCAGTTCTTCCTTGGTCATATATCCTAGGTTCCGTCCTGACTCCTTGCCTTTGTCGAAGAGTATCAGGCAGGGTATTGCCTCAATTTTGTAGCGACTTACGATGGGATTGGCTCCGGCCTGTTCCAAGTCGAACTTGGCCACGGTGAGTTTGCCGCTCATCTCCTTGGCCACAGCCTCCACGTTGGGAGCAATCATCCTGCAGGGACCGCACCACGACGCCCAGAAATCGACCAGCACAGGTTTTTTGCTGTTTTTTATCGTCTTGTCGAACGAGGCGGCCTGTAATTCGATGATTTGCGCTTTGTTCTGGGAGCAGGCTTGCTGGAAAGGCATAACTAAAAATGCCGACACAAGCAGCACAAGTGCGAATGTGAATTTTCTCATTTTTTTCGGTTTATACATTTAATATGTAAACGTATATGGGATTTTCTTATTGTTTATTTGAAAAAAAAAGCGAGCCTGAACATATCCGACTCGCGCTCTTTACTTGAGGTCTCTTCCAGATTCGAACTGGAGTAAACGGTTTTGCAGACCGGTACCTAGCCACTCGGTCAAGAGACCTTTAGTTTGGATTTGCAAAATTACAACTTTTTTTCCAAACCAGCAAATTTTTTTTCGGCTCAGCCGTACACTTTCACCTCAATTCCCTCATCACGAATAATTTGCGCATATTTTTCCAACTCCTCGACGGTGAGTTTCTCGAGCTTTTTTTCGGGTGTGGCGCGGTCGATGGCGTACAACATTACGTATTTTGGACCTATTTTTTTCACTATTTCCACATATTTGGCAAACTCCTCGTCGGAGACGTTGGAGATGGTGTGGCCGTCGTTTTCACCACGCAGCAAGAGTGTCTGCACTATGCACCTGTTGCCGAAACGCACGAGGTTGTCGA
Organism: Bacteroidales bacterium; assembly: GCA_016283745.1. Classification (GTDB taxonomy): domain Bacteria; phylum Bacteroidota; class Bacteroidia; order Bacteroidales; family P3; genus UBA1219. The sequence goes on from JAEENM010000005.1 coordinate 27,620, forward strand.
CAAGTTGCTCGAAAGTGTGCTCCGGCTTGTTGGGTTTGTTGATGGCGGTGCGCATGGCTGCTGTGCCGGCGTCGAGTTTCAGCACGGGGTTGTCGAGTTTCAGCACGGCGTCGAAGACTTCGGGGCGAGACAACTGTGTGGCATTGGTAAGGAGCGTAACCACGGCTTTGGGGTAGTACTTGTCGCGCATTTTCATAACAAAATCGGCCACCTGCGGGAACTGCGGGTGCAAAGTGGGTTCGCCGTTGCCGGCAAAAGTGAAGGAATCAACCGGAACACCCTGTGCCACAAGCTCTTGCAAACGTTTTTCGAGCAGCTCGGACACCTCTTCGAAGGTGGGGAGTTTTATGGCTTTATTCTCCGTTTCGCTGTTCCATCCGCACTCGCAATAGATGCAGTCGTAGGTGCAGAGTTTGCGCTCCTGCGGGAGCAGATTTATGCCGAGCGACGAGCCGAGCCGACGGCTGTGTATGGGTCCTACAATGGTTTCGAATAACATGGTTTTTGGTGATTAGTGATTAGTGATTGGTGAATTGATTTTTAAAACGAGAAGCGCAGGGGCAGCAGGCTGTCGATGCCGTCGAACACGAGGACGATGCCGCCTTCGCTGTAGAGTATTATCTGAAGATTCTGTCCGGCCACGTCTTGATATTCGGACATCACCTGACGGCAGGCTCCGCAGGGGGTGGCGGCGCAGAGCTCTCCCTGCTGGTTTTTGCCCACAATGGCGATTTTGCGCATGGGCACCTTGGGATAGCGGGCCGAGGCTGCAAACATGGCGGTGCGTTCAGCGCAGAGTCCCGACGGGTATGCCACATTTTCCTGATTGCTGCCGGTAACGATTTCGCCGTTGTCGAGCAGCACGGCGGCACCGACGCAGAAATGGGAATAGGGCGAATAAGCAGTGACAGTGGCTTCAATAGCCTTTTCCAGCACCTCGCGCTCGGCGGGGGGCAGAGCTTCTACCGAGGGGTACTCGGCATATTTTATCTGTATTGTCTTTTCTTCCATACCTATTATATAATATGTGTCGGCCACCTTGACAAAGCGATTGGCGAAACCGGCCACACTGTTTCGGTTTTGCAAAGGTACGAAAAAAGTACGGAGTGGACAAATATTTTTTTGAGTTGTTGGCAAAAAAATTTTATCTTTGCGAAACGAAAGTCGCCGAAGAGAAACAAGTTTTTACATTGGCACTCAATTATTTAACAATTCTGTCACTGAGAGATGAGTCACAAGAAAAACAAAAAACAGGGCTATGTGAAGCAACGCTCCGACAAAGCCTCCACCCCACGCAAGACATCGAAACCCTCACAAGTTGAAACCGTTGCCCTAGACCCGAAACAGGAACGGCTTTGGAAGATTCTTTTCTGGAGTTTTGCCGCAGTGATACTGCTCTGTATGATGTTGGTGGCACCCAACACGGGCATCTCCGGCGATGAGTGTCTCGACGGACTCAACGGCAAATACTCGCTCGAATACTACGCCAACGGCGACACCACTTTTGCCGACTACACCAAGGTCCCCGAGCTAAAATCGCACCCCCACCTGAAATACTACGGTTCCGGCTACGAAATAGTGCCTGCCATAGCACTTAAATACCTGCACCTGCCCGCTTCGCAGGAATTCGCCTTCAGGCACATACTATGCGCCCTGTTCGGTTTTATTCTGATGCTGTTCACCGGCCTTATCGGTCGTCTGCTAGCCGACTGGAAACTGGGGTTGATTTCGTTGCTGATGATTGCACTTACGCCGGTGGTGTTCGGACTTTCGTTCCTCGACACTAAGGACATACCTATGGCGGCGGGCTTTGCAATGTCCACCTACGGTTTTCTGGCACTCTTCAAAAGTCTGCCAAACTTCAAAATCAAGGACATCGTTTTTGCCACCGCAGGAATAACCATCGCGGTGAGCATACGTATAGGCGGATTGATGCTCCCACTGTATTTGGTGGCGGGTTTCGTGCTTTTGTTGCTGTTCAACAAAGAGAAACGGCAACTGACATTCAATCCGATTAAAAATTTGTGGAAAACTCTCGGCATCGGAGTGCTAATAGTGGTTGTAGGTAGTTTGGCAGGATTGTGTTTCTATCCGAACTTCTTCCACGAAGGTCCCGTGGCTCACGTAAAGGGGGCCATGTCGCTGGTATCTAAATTTCCACAATACATAAAGATGGTTTTCGACGGCAAAATGATAAACTCTTTGCAACTGCCAGAATATTACCTTTTTAGAAGTTTTATCTACACTGTACCAATTTTTGTTTTAGTGGCTGCTACCCTATTTGTTTTAAACATTTACAAAATTTTCAAGAGACACAGCGCTTTCGACGTGCTTTTCCTTCTGTTCACCGTACTCTTCCCCATTATTTACATTATCACTAAAGAATCCAACATATACAACGGATGGCGGCACGAGACCTTCGTCTATCCCGGATTTGTGGTGCTAGCATCGTTGGGGTTCTACGAAACGACGCTGTGGTTCCGCAAACAAAAATTTGCCAAGATATGGCGTTGGGCATGCCTCGTTGTCGCCTTAGCATGTGTCACCCCCACGATAATATGGATGGTACGCAACTATAAATACACATACAGCTATTATAATACATTTGTAGATGACCCATATCTGAACTACGACCTCGACTATTACGAATCGTCCGCCACGTTGGCCTACGACTGGTTCCGTGAAAACGAACTGCCCAAATGCATCGGCCCCGTTTCCATTTCGTCGAAGATACATACTCCCATTAACTATGCCATTGCCCTTGGCGATACAAACAAGGTGAAACCAGAACTATGCAAGTACATGGCCTACTCTGGTGCCGACTGCGACTACTCCATAGTGAACTACCAAGGCATAAACACAAAAGCCGTAAGAGACTTTTTCCCGCCAAAGGGCACCATACATATTGAATATGTGGACGGAAGCCCAATATGCGCATTGGTAAAACGCAACCATATCGATGCAAAAGGAGTCCAATTGTGTAGGGAGAACAAATTCGCAGAGGCTCTGGTGCTGCTCGACTCCGCATACCGATACGACCCCAACAACTTCGGCATCTGGTTTTGGATCGGACTTGCAAACTACTATCTTAAAAACCATCAACAAGCATACGATTATATTTCTAAAGACCTCAATTTTCTTGTAGATGAAGACAGATATTGCATCGACAACACTTATCTTGGTATGATTCTATATGAGACAGGACGACACGACGAGGCCATACAAAAACTCAAAGAAGCCGAGATGCGTTGCAAGAACCCTCAAGTGCTGTCTATGTGCAAAAGCTTCCTCGGACTTGCATATTTCGACAAGAGAATGTACCGGGAGGCTCTGCCTTACCTCCGAGAAATGTCTCTCGCACATCCTGATCTCAAAGACAGATACGAGTATTGCATGGCGATGTGCCAATAAAAGTATTTTTTGAAATTTACCACAATTTGAAACAATAGAACAAATTGGTTTTGTCTCGTTTTTCATGGACAAATCGCAAAACTAATTGTTTTCAATTTGGAATTTTATCAGATTATAATCAAATTAAAACTACAAATTTTTAGTCAATAAAAAACACATAAAATCCTTCAACCATCCGCCAAGAATGCCTCCCGCAACTCAGATATCGCCATTGACCGCAGAAAAAAAACAATAAATTATATTGCTAAAAATCAATTAATTACAAAATAATCAACAGGCAAATATTGAAAAAATATTGCCGTTTCAAAAAAAAGTCGTATCTTTGCAAACTCAAAAATAGAATAAAATCATTCACAAATCGTTTAAAAAACCACTGTTTAAAACGGCAAAATTTTAATAAGATGAAAAAAGGAATCCATCCCGAAAACTACAGACTGGTTGTGTTCAAAGACATGTCGAATGACAACATGATCCTTACCCGCAGCTGCGCAGCAACCAAAGACACTGTTGTTTACACCGACGGCAACGAATATCCCGTTGTGAAACTTGAAATTTCGAACACTTCGCACCCCTTCTTCACAGGTAAACTGAAACTTGTGGACACAGCAGGACGCGTTGATAAGTTCATGAACAAGTACAAACGTCACTTCGAAAACAAGAAATAAGTACTTTTCGGACAAAGAGAAAAAGGCAGGAGTCAGTACGATTCCTGCTTTTTTTATTGCAACTCGTAATAAAACGTAAGACAAGAGCGAACTACTACTGAAGATTCAAAAAAAACAAAACAGAAATTAAACTTGCCTAAATCATTTTTTTTTCGTATCTTTGCAAGTTTGAAATATGCGTTTTTACGCTTAAAAAACGACACTTGAATCAAGTTATTTGTCTGCATACCAGATAATTATAAATTACGATATGGATAAAAACAACTATTGCATAATAATGGCGGGAGGTACCGGGAGCCGTTTTTGGCCCATGAGCACCGCCGACCACCCCAAGCAGTTCATCGATATTTTCGGCAACGGCGAGAGTCTGCTACAAACCACTTTCAAACGTTTCGAGAACATCTGTCCTCGCGAGAATATCATCATTGTTACCAACAACATCTACCGCGGTCTTGCCGAAAGTCAGATCGGCGGCCTGCGCAACTATCAGGTCATCTACGAGCCTATGCGTCGCAACACCGCTCCCTGCGTGGCCTACGCCGCTTCCATCATCAGGTTTCTCAACCCCAAGGCCAACATCATCGTTTCGCCTTCGGACCACGCCATTTTCGACAACGACAAGTTCACCCACACCATTCAGGAGGGCCTACGCGCCGCCGAGAGCCACGACTGGATTATCACCCTCGGCATAAAGCCCTTCAGTCCCAACACCAAATACGGCTACATACAGTACAACGAAAACAGCGTGGGCAACATCGACAAACTGCACGAGGTTATAACCTACACCGAGAAACCGCCCTACGACATGGCCGTGCAGTTCCTCAACAGCGGCGATTTTCTGTGGAACGCCGGTATCTTCATCTGGAGCCTGCCCACCCTCGAAAAGGCCTACCGCCGCTATCTGCCCGATGTGGCAACCTTTTTCGACAAGATAACCCCCGCCACTCCCTACGAGGAGGTGGAGCAAATCTACGCCACCTGCCAGCCCATCTCCGCCGACTACGGCATTATGGAAAAGACTGACAACGTGCACGTTATGGAGGCCGACTTCCGCTGGTCCGACGTGGAGACATGGCAGTCGCTATACGAATCGGTGGACAAGGACGACAACCGCAATGTGGTGGTTGGCGACAACGTTTTCACCTACGACGTAAAAAACTGCATCATCAACCTGCCCAACGACAAGACTGTGGTACTGCAGGGCCTCGACGACTACATCATCGCCGGCGACGACAACACCGTGCTTATCTGCAAACGCAGCGAGGAACACCGCATTTTCAAGTTCGAAAGCGACATAGAAGTGCGTAAAAACAAACAGGAAAAATAAAGATTGAATTAATATCTAAAGTAACAATAATGAAATATATAAAGGCGATAACGTTTTTTCTCTGTCTTGCGGCTTTTACGCCTCTGCTGCAAGCCACAGAGCAATATCCCGACTACATCCTGTATGGTGGGAAGAAATATGAGTTGGCGGTGAGCTGGGGACATCCCTCGCCGCTACAGGTGCTGTATATCCGCACAAATACCGAGTCGCCCTTCCATGGTTGGAGCACTGCCAACTACCGCGGCCATATTGCCACCTGGCGTATCAGCGAAGGAAATCTGTATCTGGTCAATGTCGACACCCGCCGCTATAGTGGCCGCACGGGCACCTATTGGCCTGACGAAGGGAAACGGATAGACACCGTTGCCGCTCCAGGCTATTTCAACATCGCCCCACTGTCTGAACAACCCGCTACAAATGATGGTGCAGTGGTGGCCGACTGGTTCTCCGGTGTGCTGGAGATTAACCATGAGGTTACAGAAGAGGGCAAGCGTGTAGAAATCGACGGAGTGCGTTATGTCTACATACGCTACGGCAAAGTGATAGATGACCAGCTGTTGACCGCCAAGGATTTAGAGCGGATGCAAAGCATCTCCGCCAAAGACACGTCTGACCATGCGTTCATGGACAAATATACTATTGCATACCTGAACCAATGCTATCTCTCTTTCTATCTCCAAAGCGGCGGAGGCCACGAAAAGGTGATGTATGACAGCCATGAGGGGCATTTTGCAACCTCCGACTTCCGCCCTCTGCTGATGTCGCTAATGGATTACGACCCCATGCAGTTCCCCTTCAGCTGGGAAAACTTCCAACGCAACGGAGCCCCCATCTGTACATGGAGCATCAGCCACGACTCGCTGTTCATCAACAACATCACCCTATGGTCAGGACTGGGATTCTTCGAGCATAACGAGGACACCGTTAGGCTGGACTGGATATTCAAGCCCGAACGGGTTATCGACGGCAAAGTGTTCGCCTTCTGGATGAACGGCGAACAAACGATAGAATACGGCGAGGAAAAAGAAGGTACTTTTGGAATGAAGGAGTTTCAGTTGGAGCGACAACAGCGCATCATGCTCGACTCCGGCCGCATCGTGAGTTCCACTTGGACGCCGTCAGATTTCAATACCGTCGGCCCGGCCACAGCTTCCGCCGATTGCAACCCCGAGCATGTGTACCGCTGCGACCACTGGGGCGCCAGTGACCGCTATAAAGAACTGCCCGAGGCGGCCACCTTCCCTGCCTGGACCGAGGGCATGGAGGCTCTGCAGGCGTGGTTCGACGGCCATCCACTGACCGACCCGCGCGCCAAAGAGATGATGTTCCGCACAGTACTTCTCTTCAAGGTGAACTGCCACGGAGAAGCCAGCGAATGGGCCATCGCCTCGAAAGGGAAAGGGGTGCTGTTCGAGTTGTCGAACCAGGTGCTGGAGATTGCCAGACAGCTGCCCAACGGCTGGACTCCCGCCACCGACGAGAACGGCAACGCCGTCGACTGCTGGCAGGTGATGTCGTTCAATGTCAATCAAGGAGAGCTGAAAAAATGCTACGTGCAGGAACAGAAGTAAAACAATAAAACAATATAAACAATGAAACGTTACGAGATTAAGTATCTGCTGAAAGAGGATGTGTCGGCGCTGATCGGCACCTCCATTTGTGTCAAAGGATGGGTCCGCACCAAACGCGGCAACAAGAATGTGGCCTTCATAGCCGTCAACGACGGAAGCATAATACACAACATACAAGTGGTGGCCGACCCCGCCAAATTTGAGGAAGAGCTGCGCCGCATAACCACGGGCGCCTGCATAGGCGTGGAAGGAAAACTGGTTGAGAGCCAAGGCTCCGGACAGGCAGTGGAGATTCAGGCCGAGAAGATAGTGGTTTACGGCGAAGCCGACCCCGACAGCTATCCTTTGCAGAAAAAAGGTCACTCCATGGAGTTCCTGCGCGAGATAGGACACCTGCGTCTGCGTACCAACACTTTCGGTGCCGTGATGCGTATGCGCCACGAGATGGCCTACGCCATACACACCTTCTTCCACGAACGCGGTTTCTTCTATTTCCACACCCCGCTCATCACCGCCAGCGACTGCGAAGGTGCGGGCGAGATGTTCCACGTGTCCACCCTCGACCCCGAAAATCCGCCCCGCGACAAGGAAGGCAAGATAGACTGGGAACAGGACTTCTTCGGCAAGTTCACAGCCCTAACCGTAAGCGGACAGCTGGAAGGCGAGCTTGGCGCAACAGCACTTGGCAAAATCTATACCTTCGGCCCCACTTTCCGTGCCGAAAACAGCAACACCCCGCGCCACTTGGCCGAGTTCTGGATGATTGAACCGGAAATGGCTTTCTACGACCTCGACACCCTCACACAGCTCGAGGAAGAGTTTATCAAATACCTCGTACGCTGGGCTCTCGACCACTGCAAGGACGACCTTGAGTTCCTCAACAAGATGATCGACAACAGTCTTATTGAACGTCTGAAGAGCGTGGTGGACACCGATTTCGTTCGTCTGCCCTACACCGAAGGCATACGCATCCTCGAAGAGGCTGCCGCCAAAGGACATAAGTTCGAATTCCCCGTGAGCTGGGGCGTAGACCTCGCTTCGGAACACGAGCGTTACCTTGTGGAACATCATTTCAAGAAACCCGTCATCATGGTGGACTACCCCAAGGAGATAAAGGCTTTCTATATGAAACAGAACGACGATGGCAAGACCGTTCAGGGCACCGACGTGCTTTTCCCACAGATTGGCGAGATAATAGGCGGCTCCGTGCGTGAGGAGAGCTACGACAAGCTGCTCCGCCGTATCGAAGAGCTTAACATACCCATGAAAGACATGTGGTGGTATCTCGACACCCGTCGTTTCGGCACCTGTCCGCACGCAGGCTTCGGCCTCGGTTTCGAGCGTCTGATGCTTTTCGTAACAGGCATGGCCAACATCCGCGACGTGATACCATTCCCGCGTACTCCGGGCAACGCCAATTTCTAAACCGCATCACTGTTTACGATGAAAAGGATAAAAGTCTCCTTCGTGGCACTGTGGATAGCTGTGGCCACCGCCGTGGGAATAATTATTGGCGTCGTTCTGGCTCCCGTGAGCAAGTACGACAATGTGATGGTACATTCCAACAGCGGCGACGGCTATTCGGCATCGTCGAAAATTTCCGACCTGCTGTATCTCATCAGCACCAAATATGTGGACACCGTGTCGTTCGACTCCCTTGTGGATGAGGCACTTGCAACGATACTCAACAACCTCGACCCGCACTCGGTATATATCCCCGCATCCACCCTTACGGCGGAGATGGAATCGCTAGAGGGCAATTTCGAGGGCATAGGCGTGATGTTCCGCCTCGACGAGGATACCATCCTTGTGATACAGACCATCAAAGGCGGTCCCGCCGAGAAAGCGGGCGTCATGGCCGGCGACCGTATCATTACCATCAACGACAGCGTGGTGGCTGGCAAAGGCATCACCAACGACGATGTCATTCATCAGCTCAAAGGCAAGAAAGGCACCAAGGTGCGCATAGGAGTGAAACGCTCCGGAGTGCCCAAACTGCTGAGCTACACCCTGAAACGCGATGTGATAGTGACAAACAGCGTCTCGTACAAAGGCATCCTCACTCCCGGAGTGGGCTACATCAAACTCGAGGAATTTTCGTCCGACTCCTATTCGGAATTTGTCAACGCCCTGTACTACCTGCAGGAGAGGGGTGCCAAAAAGCTGATTCTCGACCTGCGAGGCAATGCGGGCGGCTACCTCGACCAAGCGGTGGCCATCGTCGACGAGTTCCTTGCCAACAACAAAGACCTTATCGTTTACACCGAGGACCGCGACCGTCGCAAACACAAGTCGTTCGCCACCGCCAACGGCGATTTCACCACGGGAGCCCTTGTGGTGATGATCGACGAATTCTCCGCCTCGGCAAGCGAGATTGTGGCGGGTGCCATTCAGGACAACGACCGCGGCACCATAGTGGGACGGCGCTCTTTCGGCAAAGGTCTTGTGCAGGAGCAGTTCCAGCTGAAGGACGGCTCGGCGCTGCGACTCACCGTGGCACGCTACTACACCCCTTCGGGCAGGTGCATACAACGTCCCTACGAAAAAGGCAGCGACGAGTACTATCAGGACTTCCTGTTGCGGCTCACCGCCGAACTCTCCGACTCGATGAACTACAAGCCCAAAGACGACACCGTGAAATACTACACCAAAAACGGTCGCGTGGTTTACGGCGGCGGCGGCATACTGCCCGACATAATAATCCCTTATCAGAAAGATGTAACGTATATCTATTACAACGCACTGATACGCAAGGGGTTGATACAGAAATACGCCTTCGAGTACATCGACCGTCACGGCAACGAGCTGAAAAAACAATACCCCTCCGCCGACGGCTTTGTGCAAAACTTCAACGTGGACAACGCCGGTCTGGAGACTTTTGTCCAATATACTGAAAAACACGGCGTTCCGCGCGACAAAGCCTCCATTGCGGCACACGGCAAAGAGCTGAAAACCTGCATCAAAGCCTATATGGCCGAACTGCTCTACGGACAAGACGCCTTCTACGAGATTTACCTCACCACCGACCCGGAGCTAGAAAAAGCCCTGAAAGTGGTTCAATCAATAAAATAAGAAATGAAGAAAACGTTTCTGGGACTGCTGCCCGTCATTGTGGCAATGCTTTCATCCCACATCTCGGCACAGACCGCCGACTCTGTGGATGTGCTCAACTACCGCATCTGCCTCGATGTCAACCATAATGTTTCCCAAACCCTTGTCGGACATACCGACCTAAGTGTCAAGCTTTTACGTCAAGTACCTGCCTTCACCCTCGACCTAAAGGCCGCCACGGTGGATTCCGTTTTTGTGAACAACACCCGCAGTACGGTGAATTACGACAACCGTTACATCACAATCGGCGTGCCAAACGGAATTAGTGTTGGTGACACCCTTATGGTGCGTGTTTTCTACCACAGCACGGGCTATGTGGAGAACTACGGCATGGGCGGTTTCCATTTTGCGGGAAACATCATCTACAACCTCGGGGCGGTGTTCGAGGAGACGCCGCACACCTTCGGCAGAGCGTGGTTCCCTTGTCGCGACGTGTTTGCCGACAAAGCCACCTACCAATACTCCATAACGGTGCCACGCGGCTGGGAAGCCACCTGCAGCGGCATCCGCGATTCGGTGAGCGCCTACGCCTCCGACAGCAGCCGCACTTTCCACTACAGTGTGGCGCATCCCATCTCTACTTACCTCTCGTCGGTAACCATCGGCAATTTCCGTCTGCATAGCAAAAACATTAACAGCCCTTACGGGACTTACCCGCTCGAGGTGCGTTTCCTTTCCGGCGACAGCAACAACATTGCCAACACCTTTGCCATCCTCGACACCGTGGTGCCGATGTTCGAGCGTTGTTTCGGCCCCTACCGCTGGGGACGTGTGGGATATGTGGGCACTCCGCGCGGCTCGATGGAGCACGTGGCAAATATCTCATTGATAGGACAATGCATCGGCGACCGCAGCACCGTATGCCAGATGGTGGTGTGTCACGAGCTTTCCCACGCTTGGTTTGGCAACCTCGTTACCTGCGAAACACAGGCCGATATGTGGTTCAACGAAGGCGGTGCGTCGTTCTGCGAGGAGGTGGCTATGGAAGCGGCTTTCGGCAAAGAGGCTGCCACCGAATACTATCAGGACAACCTCGAAAAGGTGATACGTACCATGCACCATACCGACTCCACCTACCACTCCGTGGCCAACATCCCCGACCCGCTGACCTATTCTGGTACAGTGTATAACAAAGGAGCAACGGTTTGGCACTCGCTGCGCGGATATCTCGGCGACTCGGTGTTCTACGCCTCTATGCGTCGGCTGTTCGCCAACCACGCCTTCGGCAGCCTCACCTCGGCACAGCTCCGCGACTCGCTGTCGCTCTATTCCGGTGTGGATTTGACAAAATTCTTCGACTTCCACGTCTTTACCCCCGGATTCACACATTTCTCCATCGACTCGATGCGGACAAACGGCACAGCTACAACAGTTTATATGCGCCAACGCACCGTGGGCACCACGCAGTTAGCCGACGGCAACCGTGTGCCAATAACCTTCTTCTCCGACACTTGGGACAGCGTTACAAAGATAATGGCTTTCGACGGGCAGTTTGGTAATCAGACCTTCGCGCTGCCTTTCGCACCCAAATTCGCCATCGTGGATTTCTACAACACCCTTTCCGACGCCATCACCACCGGCAGTGCAATTGCGAAAACTCCCGGTAGCAGGCAGTTCACGTCGGCATATTTCACCGAACAGAATTTGATGGTGCGCGACAGCAATTTCCTGCACGTACAGCACCATTTCGTCGCTCCAGACGCAATGAAAAATCCCGACACGGCTGTAAAACGTATGGCCAACCGCTACTGGACAGTGAGTGGCGACCTGCGCAACCGTCTTACTGGCAAGTTCTTCTTCAGCCGACACACCTCGACCACAGCACCTTACGCATTCCTCGACGAGAATTTCCTTGAAGAAACGGCCTCGGTGGATTCGTTGGTGGTGCTCTATCGCGAGAACCCCGCCGACGACTGGCATTACATGGAATCGACTTTGGAAGGCTCCCGCACTCAGGGCTATCTCACCGTTTATCCGCTGAAAACCGGCGAATACACCCTTGCCATAGCCGACACAGCAAATATCCGAGTTAGCCTCCCTGCCGACGTCATAGGCGGCTTTGTAATGATGTACCCCAATCCCGCAACCCAAACAGTGACGATTGAGTTCCCCGAGTTGGGCGGAAATGTCGATATGGCAATCTTCTCCCAAACTGGTGCTAAAGTGTTGGGAATAAAAAATATACATTCCGGCGAAAAAGTCAATGTCTCGAAACTGCCGTGCGGCACCTACACAGTGCGGCTCACCGTTGACGGAGAGACGTTTTTTACAGATAAACTTATTGTAAAATAGATAGTTATGAAGGTTTTTAAATTCGGTGGCGCTTCGGTGAACAGCGCTTCAGCGGTGAAAAACATGGCCCACATAGTGGAACAGTACTACGGCGAGCCCCTGCTGGTGGTGGTCTCCGCCATGGGCAAGACTACCAACCTGTTGGAAAAGCTTGTCCCTCAAGGGGATATGCAGCCGCCCGATTTCGACGAAAATTTCGCCAAACTCACCGACTACCACACCGAGATAGCGCAGCAACTATTTGAAAACCAGTCGGAAGGGATAATAGCCAAGCTAAACCTCTTTTTCGAACAGATCCACGACCGCATCTGCAACGCCTCGTTCGACTACAACTACAACTACGACCAGATTGTGTCGTTCGGCGAGCTGATGTCCACCACCATAGTGAGCGAGTACCTCAACTTTAAAAACCTTGAAAACAAATGGTTTGACGTGCGTTCGGTAATCAAGACCGACGACCGTTACCGCGAAGGCAAAATCGACTGGCAGCTTACGCAGAGTGCTTCCGACAAACTGCTGAAACCCCTTTTCAACGTCCACAAAATGGTTGTAACCCAAGGTTTTATCGCCGGCTCGGCCATGGGCGCCACCACCACCCTCGGCCGCGAAGGCTCCGACTACTCCGCCTCGGTGCTCTCCTATTGTCTCGACGCCGAAGCGATGACCATCTGGAAAGACGTGCCCGGTTTCCTCAACGCCGACCCCAAATATTTCGAAAAGACCGTAAAAATAGAGCATATCCCCTACAACGAGGCCATCGAGCTGACCTATTTCGGTGCCTCCGTAATACACCCCAAAACTCTCAAACCACTGCAAAACAAGCATATACCATTGCTTGTAAAATCTTTCATCACTCCCGACGAGGAGGGCTCCACCATCGGCGATTTTAAGACCATCAAACCACGCACACCGCTTTATATCTTCAAAAACAACCAGATACTGCTCTCCATCCTGCCCAAGGATTTCTCGTTCATAGCCGAGGACAACCTGCATGCCATCTTCGGCACTTTCGCACAGACAGGACTGAAAATCAATATGATGCAAAATTCCGCACTGAGTTTCTCCGTCTGCCTCGACAACAACGACATGATTTTCGAAAAACTGATACCTTTGCTGAAAAAGTCGTTCAAAGTAAGATACAACACTGGTTTGCAATTGATTACCATACGTTACTACAACGATGACATAATTCGTTCCATCGTAGGGCAGCGCAACATACTGCTCGAGCAGCGCAGTCGCTCCACCGTGCAGATTCTGGTGGAAAACGCTCAATAACATCTGACACCCAATGATATACAAAAGCAACGAAATACTTATCGGCAACCTCGCCCTTGGCGGCGACAACCCCGTTCGCATACAGTCGATGACCAACACCGACACCATGGACACACGTGCCACCGTGGACCAGACCATGGCTCTGGCCGACGCCGGATGCGAGATGGTGCGTATCACCGCCCCCGACGTGAAAGCCGCCGAAAATCTGTACAACATCAAAAACGAACTGCTTAAACGCAACTACAACGTCCCCCTTGTGGCCGACATACATTTCAACCCCAAGGCCGCCGAAGTGGCCGCCACCATTGTGGAGAAAGTGCGCGTGAACCCCGGCAACTACGTGGACCGCAACACGGGAAAGACCACCTTCACCGACCAAGAATACGCCGACGAGCTGAAACGCATTCAGGAACGTATGTCCGCCCTTGTGGAGATTTGCAAGAAACACGGCACCGCCATGCGCATTGGCGTAAACCACGGCTCGCTGTCGGAACGCATAATGAGCCGCTACGGCGACACCCCGCTGGGAATGGCCACATCGGCGGTGGAATTTGCACAGATTTGTCGCAATATGGACTACCACAAGCTGGTGTTTTCGATGAAAGCCAGCAACGTCAAGGTGATGGTCTATTCCACACGTCTGCTGGTGCAGAAAATGTTGCAAAACGGCATGAGCTACCCCATACATCTGGGTGTTACCGAGGCCGGCGACGCCGAGCAGGGACGCATCAAGTCGGCGGCGGGCATAGG
>JAEENM010000044.1 GCA_016283745.1 Bacteroidales bacterium
GGTGCTGCCGGTGCTCCAAGTGCGCGATGAGCCGCCCGAGACGTTAAGGGTTACCGAGCTGCCTTGGCAGATAGTCTGGTCGGATGTTACGGTGGTGGCTACGTAAGGTTGAACGGTTACGGTTACGTTGTCGGTTTTGGAACATTTGCCGTTCTCGTTGCTGGTCACCGTGTAGGTGGTGGTGGAATTGGGCGAAACGGTGATAGAGTTTGTTGTAGCACCAGTGTTCCAACTGCGCGAGGTGCCACCCGAGACGTTAAGGGTTACCGAGCTGCCCTGGCAGATGGTTTGGTTGGGAGTAATAGTGGTGGTTACGTAAGGCCGCACTGTAACGTTGATGGTATCGGTTTTGGAGCATTTGCCGCTCTCGTTGCTTGTTACTGTGTATCGGGTGGTGGCGTTGGGCGAAACTGTGATGGAACTGGCGGTGCTGCCGGTGCTCCAAGTGCGCGATGAGCCGCCCGAGACGTTAAGGGTTACCGAGCTGCCTTGGCAGATGGTTTGGTCGGATGTTACGGTGGTGGCTACGTAAGGTTGAACTGTTACGGTGATATTGTCGGTCTTTGAGCAATAACCGCTTTGGCTACTTGTTACCGTGTAGGTGGTGGTGGAATTTGGCGATACGGTGATAGAACTTGCGGTGCTGCCGTTGCTCCAACTGTGTGATGTGCCTCCCTGCACGCCAAGAGTTACCGAGTTGCCTTGGCAGATGGTCTGGTTGCCGGTAACTGTGGTGGTTAGGTAGGGCTGTACCGTAACGGTAATGGTGTCGGTTTTCGGGCAGTAGCCCAGCTTGCTGGTGGTTACCCAGTATTGTGTTGTTTGATTTGGTGTTACATTGATCAGCTGGCTTGTAGCTCCGGTGCTCCATCTGTAGCTTGTGCCCTGTCCGGCAGTACCAACCACCAATCTTGCCGATTGGCCTTGGCAGATGGTTTGGTTGCCTTGTGCAATTGAGGTGGAAAGAACTGAACCGAACCTAATGTTTATTGTGTCAGAGTTGGGTGTTTTGAAACCTTCGGCAGATACCGCTCTAACATAATAAGCACCAGGTTGCGACACTGTGATGCTGCGAGAAGTTTCACCGGTGTTCCAAATATATTGTGAATAGCCAGATGGTGCAGACAAAGTAGTTGTGCTACCCGGGCATATTTGATTGGATCCGGAGTTGGTGATGGTGGGCTTGGCTGTCTTTTGGAGTATCACCCGCAGTCCGGCCATAGCGTCTATCTTGCCCCACCCCCACTGCGGACTGCCGGTAGATGGGATTGTGCCGGTGTAGGAGTCGGTATTAGCAGTGGTGCGTAACAGATATTTGATTTGTGAATATGTGAGTTGTGGATAGGCTTCCATCCACAGAGCCACAATGCCGGAAGCTGCAGGACAAGCCATGGATGTGCCTTGCATTATACCCCACCAACATCCGCCGGAGTTCTGCACATGTGTGATATAAGGACTTGATGTGCTGTAGCTTCCATCGTATTTGTTGTACGATGACAATATCTCGCATCCAGGTGCGGCAATTTCCGGTTTGTTTTGGGTAGGGTTAAGTCCCGGTCCGATACTTGAGAACGTAGAGCGACGTCCAATAGATGCGGAGGGAGCATAGTAACCGGCGCCACTATACGCAGTCCAATTGGTCTTGGAATCGTAAGAAGCCACCATAATACTGGTATTGCCGGAGGCTCTATTGTTGGTTGTATAGTTGGTATTGCCACGTGTTCCAGCTGTACCGCCATTAAATTTGCCGCTGTTGCTCCACATGTGTACTGTTCCGGATGTGGATTCAACTTTTATTAGAAAACTACGGGCGCTTCCGGTATTAGATGTGCCGCTGATGTAGAGAAATACTCTTGGCTTGTCATTGTAGTAATAGTAGCTTGTATATGTTGCGTATTGCACGGTACATCCTGTGCTTATAACTGCGGCAGCCCAACTGGTTTGGCTGCTGTTGGTATGGATTGTCAAAGGGAAACTCATACTGCGCAGTTGGCTGGCGGAAGATGTACTGTCCGCAACAGCTATTTTTACTCTGAAATTGCTTCCCGGAGTTCCCCAAATATCCACGTAGCCAGAATATGCAGTGCTTCCATTATCTTTTACCACATAGGTGTATAAAGTGCTGTCCTGGGCGGTGAAAGTCTTGCTCAGATGCAGGGGGTCGTTGCCTTCGTTGCCCGCCGAGACTAAAAGTGCAGCTCCTTCCCTATTATTAAAAATGTTGTCGATCGATCTTTCACTAGCGTCTTGGCCGTCGTGAGGTCCTGTGTGACCACCCAGACTCATATTAACAACACAGGGTTTGCCTACAGATTGGGCGTAGCTCAAGATATATGTGAGTCCGTCATAAATTGCATCCGATTGCATTGTGGTTGCCACCAAAACTATATCACTCTCAGGAGCCATGCCTTTGTATTTCCTCATGGCGCTCTCGCTGGTGCCGCCACCTGCCGCCATACCTGCCACGTGAGTGCCGTGTGTTTCATTGTTATGGCTGTACTGGGCTGCCAGGATAGCAGATTGGGTGGTGTATTCTGTTCCGTAGTTATATCCTGATGGTGGATTGCCAGATACTGTTTGGTTCCAAACCCGTTTCACACGATATGTTGTTTGTGTGCTGTCGTAGAAATTGCGGTGGGTGTAGTCGAAACCAATGTCAACGATACCTATTACAACGTTTTTCCCGCAATAGCCTTTGGACAGGTTGTAGCCCGAGTTTACAAGTGATGCATGAGTTACTCTTCTGGCACTGTCCATCATAGGATAGTTTTTTTCGCCAATCTCAATAAAATTGGCGATTTCCGAATTAACAAAACTGACATAATTCTTTACCGGAATATTTACTGTTGTGATATGGAAATCAGTATTCCCGTTGAAAAGGACCCCATATTCGGCTGCCCAACTGCGTTTTTCAGGTTTTATATCCGCAAAAGCGCCAACGTACCATTCCGAGTTGATTTCGATTAAACCATAACGTTCCACAATATCGGGAGGTATGGATTTAAGTGTGGGATCGCTTTGTTCGAGTTTCATCAAATCCACATACAGAAATGCTGAAAAACCGGACATCCCTTTTATTGGAATTGCCACGCCTTGCTTTGCAGTCTCAGCCTCGTTGTCGTCGAGGACTTGGTTTTGTGCAAAAACAACGGAAGTTGCTATTACACAAGCAAATAATAAAATGTATTTTTTCATAACTATGATATTTTGGTTTTTATCTTACTATAAATGTGCTACGTCCAGTCTGTCCTTTGGCGTTGGTTACCGAAATCACATACACGCCCTGAGCATAGTCTTTTACGGATATTGCCACCGATTTCTCGCCGTCGGCGCTGATTTTGGCAACTTCTTTACCGAGCATATTGTATACGGTAATAGTCTTGATGGCTTCACATTCCACCGTAAGCTGTTCTTTCGCCGGTATTGGATATACTTTGAAATCCAGCTCCGAGGCATCAGCTATTGAGTTCGGGTTCACCACTATGGTGGCTTCGACAGTGCTGTTGCATCCGTAGCCGTTGGTCCCGACAACAGAGTAGCTTGTGGTGATGTATGGCGAAACGTTTATATAATTTGTTGTAGCTCCTGTTGACCATACGTATCTGTCGGCGCCCGATACAATGAGTGTGGCTGTCTCGCCAATAATAATGGAGGTGTCGCCTGTAATAGTCAAACGAGGATTAGGACGAACTATTATTTTTACCGAATCGGTTACTGAACATTTCCCCACGCTGTCGCTGGTTACATAGTAAACAGTTGTCAATAACGGTGCTACAGTAATTGTTTGGGTTGTCTGGCCTGTACTCCATCTATGCGAAGAACCACCACGTACCGAGAGCATTATATTAGTGCCACTACAAATTTCGCTATTATTTGAAACTGTTGTGTTCACATAGGGTTTTACCACAACGGTAAATGAATCTGTTGTTGAACATTTGCCAACGCTCTCGGCGGTAACGAAATATGTTGTTGTAGTCGAAGGAATTACCGTGATGGAGGATGTTGTATCTCCAGTGCCCCAAAGATAAGATTCGCCGCCAGAAACGATAATGTTGGCAGTGTCACCAACACATATTGAAGAGTCGCCAAAGAAAGATACATTTACAGCAGGTATCACTCTCACCGTGAACGAATCTATCGAACTACATTTGCCTACGCTGTCCGAGGTTACATAATATGTGGTTGTGACACTAGGATTTACAGCAATCGAAGATGAAGTGTCGCCCGTGTTCCATAGATAGGAGTCGCCGCCAAAGACATTTATATTTGCTGTTTGTCCAAAACAGATAGCCGTGTCGCCAGAAAAATGAGCTACTACAGGGGGATTGTGATTAATAGTGATAAAAATCACAAGATTGTGGTAGCAGCTGTC
>JAEENM010000045.1 GCA_016283745.1 Bacteroidales bacterium
CTGCTTAGTGTAGGCCTTGGAGCTTTGGGTGTGGTGGTACCCGGATTGCCCACCACACCCTTCCTTCTGCTTGCCTCGTGGCTGTTCTACCGCAGTTCGCCGCGATTGCAGGAGTGGCTGCTGCAGTCGTGGCTGGGCACCTACATACGCAGCTACCACCGCCACGGCGGCATGACAGCTCCGCAAAAGGCCGGAGCAGTGGGCATTATGGTGGCAATGGTGCTGCTTTCCACTTTCGTTTTCATCCCAGCCGGCTCTGTAGCCCGCATAATAGTGCCTATTGCCGGAGCAGTGGGAGTGCTTACTGTAATTTTTGCGGTGCCAAACGGCAAAGAGAAATAACGCCACAACACAATATTTTCGGGCTGCGGGCGTTAAAAATAAGTATTTCTTAATAGGACAAAGCTTTTTTAAAACAAAAACAGACATTATGACGGATTTACTTATACTTTTGGCGGTTTCGCTCGCAGTATCGGCTGTGGGCTGGAAGTATTTCATCTATTTCTTCAGCCTCGGCTACGGCTATGGCGTGGCGGCACTGGCGGTGACGATGGGCGTGATGTACCACGCCGACCTCACTCTCTCCACCGTGGCGCTTCTTGCCATGCTGTTCATCTTTGGCATAAGGTTGGGCACCTACCTGCTTGTGCGCGAACGCAAGGCTGCTGCTTACCGCAAGATATTGTACGACCCGTCGTTGCAGAAGAAAAAGCCTGTCGGCGTGGTGGTAAGCGTGTGGCTTTTCTGTGCCATACTGTACGTGGCGCAGGTGAGTCCGGTGGCTTTCCGCCTGATGAACACCGCCGCCGGTGCCGAGGTCGGCGACCTATGGGCGTGGATTGGCG
The DNA here is from genome assembly GCA_016283745.1 of Bacteroidales bacterium. GTDB lineage: Bacteria > Bacteroidota > Bacteroidia > Bacteroidales > P3 > UBA1219. The sequence continues at coordinate 846 of JAEENM010000045.1, forward strand.
CCGCCGTGGCCCTTTGCGGGATATTGCTCGAAACTTTTGCCGACATGCAGAAATCCGCTGCCAAGAAACGCAACTCCAAGCGTTTTGTTGATACCGGACTTTATCGTATAGTGCGCTGTCCCAACTATTTGGGCGAGGTGGTCATCTGGACGGGCGTGCTGCTCAGCGGCATCGGCGTGGGACTCGTGTGGTGGCAGTGGCTCATCGTGGCAATAGGTTACATCGGCATCATATATGTGATGTTCAGCGGTGCACGCCGGCTGGAGCTGCGTCAGAACGAGGTTTACGGCTCCGACCCCGAATATCAGGCCTACGTAAAAAAGACCCCCATTCTCATCCCTCTTTTACCCATCTACTCCGTAGCTCGTTATGAATGGCTCAGTGCTTGACCTGTTTGCCAAAAACGGCAGCCTTGTGGCCAAGGATGTAAGCCCTTGGCAGACCTTTTCCGGCAAGGGGATGAAATTTCGCCTACAGTCGTTCGACTGGGACGGCTGTGCCTGCCTCTCGCACCTCACCATGCGGGCTTTTCTCGGCACGATGCGTATGGAGACCGTCATCTGCACCCCATACGCCAAGGATTTGCCCATTTTCTCCTACGACTTTATCAACGCCCTCGGCCGTCGCACCCTGCTTATGGAGGTGTACGACACCCTTTTGCATCCCGCCGACCTTTCGGCCATTCAGGAAGTGAAGAGCCGATATGGCGACCTGAAAGACAAAACCCTCAAACCCAATTGGTACGACAGTCTGCGCCTTGCTCCGAGCACCGCCAAGGTAGGAGGTGCTTCGCGTCTGTCGTCCATGGCCATGGAGATGACGGCCGCCTACATAGGGCTGTTTCCCGCCGCCAACGAGGTGGACCCCGCCGAAAAGACCGTCCGCAACCGAGCTTATGTGGAAGGGCTTATCGCCAACGGCGGGCCGGCCATCAACACCATACGCCAGATGCTCGGCAACGAAGCCGCCGAGACACTCTTCCGCCGTTCTCTTTTCGGTACGGAATGAGCGTGCGAAATGGTGGAAAAACGGCTTCACCAATCTTTTATAATGGCTTTTTTTTGCAAATATTTCACCTGTAAAGCAGTTAATAATTGTTAAAGTTTTATTGTCGCTTACTTTTATTCACCGTATTACTTACCAAAAGGTGTGTTGGCAACCCTTCGGTGCCTTCTTGCACAGTTGTGGGAAAGGGTGTACTTTTGCATTGCAATTCAAAAACAAATTATACACCTTAAAACCATACAACAATGAGAAAAATTGAGACGATAAAAAGTGGCCGCAACTTTATGGCCGTTAGCGTAGGTAACATCGACCAGATAATTGAACACCAATTGCCGATGGGTCCAAATGTGATACAAGGTAAAGTGTTTGTGGGTCAGGCTGTTGGCGCAACCGGTAGCGAACTCTCGTTCCAAACCTTGGTTCCGGGTCAGGACAGCGGTTTTCTGCACACCCACAAAACTCACGAGGAGCTTTACATCATCATGCGTGGCCACGGCACATATCAGGTTGACGGCGAACAGTTTGCCGTATCCGAAGGCACTATTGTACGTGTAAGCCCCGACGGTCGCCGCGCCATAAAAAACACTGGCTCCGAAAACCTGACAATGCTCTGCGTCCAGTATCGTGCCAACAATTTTACCGAGGCCGACAGCCCCATGACCGACGGCAACATCCTCGGCGACAAACTCACTTGGTAAATAATAACATTAAAATCATACAACGATGAAAAAAACTTTGCTTTCGATGGCCGCAGCCGCCATGCTGATAATGGGCTGCAACAGCAACAACGGCCAGAACGGCCAGAACGATTCCATAGCCGAACAGCAACCCGAAACCGTAGGCCAGTTCCAGACCTACCAGCTCGACGGGTACACGCTGCATGTCTACAACTCCAACGATGTGATGGCCGACGCCAGCTATATCATCGAGGGTGCCGAAGGCCTTGTGGTGATGGAATACCCCCTTTTCAAGGTCAATGCCGCCGAGTTTGGCCAGTACATCAAAAATCTTGGCAAGCCAGTGTTAACCGATATTACCGACTACCACCTTGGCGGAAGCGACACCCTGCCTATTGTTATGCCCAAGGGTATGCCCCAGTTCATCGAAGGCCCTGTCTACAGCGGTATGATGCAAGGCTTTGCTGAACAGTTTGGCGAAACAATGGTGGCCCTGCCCACGCAGCAGGCTTCCGAAGTGCCTTTCGGCAGCACACAGCAGTATGCCGGCGTAGATTTCCGTTTCGAACATGGTGCCACATCGGATTTTCCCGGCGCCATGATTATTATAGGCGGACAGGTATGCTATACCCACTGGGCTCCTTACCAAATGCACATGAGTCCTCTTCAGCTGACAAGCAAAGCTGCCATCGATGCCGAGCTGGCCACAACAAAAGCTGCCCTTGCCGAAAACTGCAAGTACTATATCGGCGGCCATGGCGGGCTTGTGGAAAAGGACGCTGTTGAGGCTCGCATAGCCTATCTGGAATGCATAAAAAAACTGTGTGCCGAAAAGAAAGACGCAAATGCTTTCGAAGAAGCACTCCGCAAAGCTTATCCCGATATGCAAGGCGATATTGCCCCCATGGCCGAAGCCCTTTACAAATGATAACTATTGTTCAATATCCATACGGGCGGACAACGGAAAAAAGTGTCCGCCCCTTTTTTTCTCGCAAAAAAAATGTATTTTTGCACATCGTTTACAAACATCAAGCCATGAATAAAAATTTCATCAAAGACCCGTTTTTTCCAGAGTGTCCCATCCGTAATGTGCTGGCACGTATAGGCGGCAAATGGACCTTGGCGGTATTATATACGCTGGCAAGCAACGGGACCCCCATGCGTTTCAAGGACATAGAGCGTGCCAACCCCGACTGCTCGCAGAAAATGCTTACACAGACACTTCGCGGATTGGAGGCCGACGGGCTTGTTAGCCGCACGGTGTATCCCGAAATGCCGCCGCGTGTGGAGTATGCCCTTACGGAACGCGGACAATCTTTTATGCCAGTCATGAGACAGCTCCTCGACTGGGCTTTCAACAACCTTCACGACATTGTCGCCGACCGCGAGAAGTTTCTCGACAACGAGTTGGGCGGATAGCCATATTGCCCGTAGCTTTCGGGTTGCCTGCAAAAGTTATTGTTTCTGCCTATTCAATATGTTCAAGAAATGCGGCAGGTGTGGACTCTTGCGTTTTACGTATGGTTACGCGCACAATTTCTTCGCGGCGTACCCGCAGTGCTGGCGAAAATGATAAACGGAACCTGACAATGATTCTCAACACAGGCGGACGCACGGACACGGTGCAGTATTACAGCGAGTGGCTTTTAAACCGCTTCCGCGAAGGATACATGCTTTCGCGCAATCCGATGTTTCCCGACATCGTAAACCGCATACAGCTCGACCCCGCCACGGTGGATGTGGTGCTGTTCTGCTCCAAGGACTACAGTCCCATCCTTGACCGTCTGCACGAGATAAGCGACCGTTTCCGCTGCTATTACCACTACACAATAACCGCCTACGGCACCGACATTGAGCCGCGTGTGCCGTCCATAGCGCAGAGCATCGACACCTGCAAACGCCTTTCGGCAATGGTGGGACGCGAGAAAATAGCTTGGCGCTACGACCCCGTCTTGCTTACGCCGAAATACACCATAGAGCGCCATTTTGAGACGTTCGACTATATGGCCCGCCAACTTTCGCCTTTCGTGAGCCGCTGCATTTTCAGCTTTGTGGAGATGTACAAAAAACTGGAGGTGAATATGCCCGAACTTGTACCCGTGGGGCAGACCGACAAACTGCGTCTGGCCGAAGGTCTTGGCGCAATAGCCCGGCTTTACAATCTGTATCTCCAGACATGTGCCACCGTCGGCGACTACGAACGGTTCGGCATACACAAAAGCGGATGCATGACCACCGATATTTTCGGCCAAGCACTGGGTGTGAACTTCAAGAAAACTGCCCACAAAGGCAACCGTGCCGGATGTGCCTGCATGGAAAGCCGCGGCGTGGGCGACTACAACAGCTGTCCCAACGGCTGCCGCTACTGCTACGCCAACAGCGACCACCGCAAGGCTATGGCCAACTACCGCAGCCACAACCCAAACTCGCCTTTGCTGCTGGGCGAAGTGCTGCCCACCGATGTGGTGAAACCGTTGAAACAAATAAGCCTGATTAGTCAGGAACCGACTCTATTTTCTTAAAACAATAAACATTTGACATACAAACCATTATGCAGACAGAAAAACTTCAACAAGCCCTCCAATCCGCCGATGCCGTGGTGATAGGTGCCGGCGCAGGACTCTCCACCTCGGCGGGCTTCACCTATTCGGGCGAGCGCTTCGAGCAACATTTTGCCGATTTTATCGAAAAATACGGCTTCACCGACATGTACTCGGCCGGTTTCTATCCGTTTCCCACCGAGGAGGAACATTGGGCCTACTGGAGCCGGCATATCTACTACAACCGCTTTGTGCCCGCTCCCAAACCCGTTTACGACAAGCTGCTGAAACTCGTGCAGGACAAAGACTATTTCGTCATCACCACCAATGTTGATCACCAGTTCCAGAAAGCGGGGTTTGACAAACAACGGCTGTTCTACACGCAGGGCGACTACGGGCTTTTCCAATGCGCAAAGCCCTGTCATCAAAAGACATACGACAACGAGGATGTAATCAAACGGATGATTGCGGAACAACACGACATGCGGATTCCTACGGAATTGGTTCCCCGTTGCCCCGTATGCGGCGGCCCCATGAAGGTGAACCTGCGCTCCGACGACACTTTTGTGGAGGACGAAGGCTGGCACAATGCCGCACAACGTTACATCGATTTCGCGAACGGCCACCAACACGGCAAGGTGCTGTATTGGGACCTCGGTATCGGGAGCAACACCCCTACCATCATCAAACTGCCGTTTATGCAGATGACCTACAAAAACCCCGATGCAACCTACGCCACCGTCAACCTTGGCGAGGCCTTCACCGTGGAGCAGATTGCGGACCGCTCGATTGTGATCGATGCCGATATCAATGATGTATTGGACACGTTGTTGAATTACTGATTGTCGAATGTTGATTATTTAACTTCTTAATTGTTGATGATGAACCGTTTGGATTATTTGATTGACTATCTTCTGAAAGAAGACCCGCAGTATGCCGAGTTGCAGATTCCTTCGGATTTGCAAGGCAAACGCGACCTGTTCAGGGCTTTGCGCAACGTGCGCCCCCCGAAACCTGTAGGCGAAGAATTCCTGCGGCTGCAGGACGAGGAATTGCAGGCTCAACTGCAGGAAAAGGGTATCGTGAAATTGGCTGACGTCCAACAATTATCGATTTTCAATTCTCAATTTTCAATTTCCTTGTGGCAGGGCGACATCACCCGACTTAAGGCCGATGCCATCGTCAACGCCGCCAACAGCCGCGGCTTGGGTTGCTGGCATCCGCTGCACTCTTGCATCGACAACGCCATTCATTCCGCTGCAGGAGTGCAATTGCGTCAACAATGCAATGATGTTCTGAAAGGTGCGTTGATTGATACTGGCGAAGCTATCGTAACTCCAGCTTACAACCTGCCCTCCAAGTATGTAATCCACACCGTGGGACCCATCATCCCCGACGGCACACCCACCCAAGAGCAGGAAAAACAATTGGCTGCGTGCTACGTCAATTCTCTCCATCTGGCCGAGGCCAACGGCTGCCGCTCCATAGCCTTCTGTTGCATCTCCACCGGCGAGTTCCGTTTCCCCAACCAATTGGCCGCCGAAATTGCCGTGCAAACCGTCAAAAATTACCTGACCGCACATCCCGACTGTAGTGTCAAACAGGTGGTTTTCAATGTATTCAAAAATTTGGACAAGGACATTTACGGCCGTTTGCTCCAATAAAATCGGCTTTTCATCCCCTCGGCTGCAAGCTTCTCCTGTACTCGCTGGGCGACTGGCCGAGGTGCTTGGTACAGTAGCGGCTGAAGTAGCTCAATGAGGTGAAGTTCATCCGGTCGGCTATCTGCGTGAGCGACAGGCGTTCGTCATTGAGATATTTCTTCAGGATGGGTACCGTGTGGCGGTCGATAAAGCTGCTGACGCTGTGGCCGGTGACGCGCTTGACGGTGGCGGAGAGGTACTTGGTCGATACGTTGAGCCGCTCGGCATAGTAGCTGACGTCGCGCTCCGTGCGGCTGATGCCGGTGGCAAGCAGGTCGGTGAACTGACGGACGATGTAGGCGGTGCGGTCGCTGTGGGTGTCGGTGGCGTCGCGCCGGGCGTGGAGCTCGAAGATGTCGTACATCATCGTCAGGCATAGGCTCCCCATCATCTCGCGGTAGAAGAGCAGATGGCGGTCGTCGAGGCGGTCGCGCAGCCGGTGGAAGTCCTCCAGCAGGATTTCCGCCTGACGGTCGTCGACCTTGATGACGGGGTTCTGGTTGAGGCTGATGCTGCCCCCGATGCTGTAGTTGTTCG
>JAEENM010000046.1 GCA_016283745.1 Bacteroidales bacterium
CCAAATGCAAGGTGGCGTACCTGCTGGCGCAGGAGCCTCCAAAGAGCTATGGCGCCGTGGTGGGCAAGGTGGCTTTCAGCCTCGATTTCAAGAAAGAGAGCAAGGACAAACTGATCTGGGCCAGCTATTTCCCCCGTTTCTTCGGCAGCCAGCTATACGTGCTTTCGTACAACTACACCGACGAATTTCTGCGTGCCAAATGGTACAGCAACGTCAAGTTTATGGACAAAATGTACGCCAACCTCGGCGTAACCTACGAAAAAACCGACCTCGGCAAACCGAAGTCGTTTATCGACGTGGTGGCCCTCGACGCAGCCAACCAGCTGAACATCGGTATTTTGATATGCACCACCACCGCCGAACGCGACGTGTTCGAATATTTTATAGGAGTGCAGGAGCAACGCACCATCGCCAACGAATACAAAATTCCCATCCTTTTCCTCAACCCTCGCGACGATTTGTACGTGCTGTGCGACTAGTTAGTTCGGAATTCGGAATTAGGATTTCGGAATTGTCCTTTTCGCTTCGCTCAAGAGATCTTGTTGATTTTTTTCCTTTTCGCCTACGGCGAAAGAAATCAAGGAAATCTTGTAAATTTTGTTTCGCCTTCGGCGAAAGCTACGCAGAAACTAAAAATTATACAAGTATTGCGTGAGACACGTCAGTGGCGAACAAATCCGTGTGTTTAACTGCAAGCAAAAAAAAGACGACCACTGACCACTGACCACTGACTACTGACCACCAATCATTATCGCTTCGGGCTGTAGGCGCACACCGAACATCGCTTCCACATCGGCGATGACGGCGTTGGCCAAACGCACCACGTCGTTTCCGTCACAGCCGCCACAGTTTACCAGCACCAACGCCTGTTTGGGGTACACTCCTGCCCTGCCCAATATGCGACCTTTCCATCCGCTTTTTTCTATCAGCCATCCGGCGGCCAGTTTGTATCCGTCGCCGGCGGGATAAGCCACCATGTCGGGGAAACGTTCTTTCAAACCTTCATAATGCGAGGCCGTTACCACGGGATTTTTGAAAAAACTGCCCACGCTGCCCTGCACTTCGGGCTTGGGGAGTTTGCTCCAGCGTATGTCGGCGATGCACTGCGCCAGCTGCTTGGGCGTGGGGTTGGCAATGGCGTTGGCACTTAGGTAGTCGGTGATGGCCTTGTACGACAAGCGCAGCTGCGGAGTTTTGCTCAAACGGAACGAAACGGCGGTTATAACGCACTGCGCCTCAGCGTGTTTAAAAACGCTGTCGCGGTAGCCGAAACGGCAGTCGGAGTTGGAGAAACGGCGTTTTTCGCCTGTAACGGTGTCTGTTGCCTCAACGGCGACGATAAAATCCTTTGCCTCAACACCATACGCTCCGATATTCTGAACTGCGGCGGCACCTATGCTGCTTGGTATGGCCACAAGGTTTTCCAATCCATACCACTGGTTTTCAAGGCAATGCCACACAAAATCGTCCCACACCTCGCCGGCCTCGGCACGGACGGTGACGCTGTCGGAATCCTCATCCACAACGGCAATGCCCTTGTTGGCCATGTGGACCACAGTGCCGTGGAAATCGCCGACAAAGACAATATTGTTGCCCCCGCCGAGAAAAAGCGTCTTGCGGTTCTCAAAAAAGTGGTCCTCAACAAGCTGTGCGACCTCCTCGGAATGTTCCACCTCCACAAACTCGTCGGCCAACGCGTTGATACCAAAGGAGTTGTAGCCGAGCAGGGACTGATTTTTCGTTATTTTCATTTTACTGTGTTTTACAGCGACATAAGTTCGTCGACCACTTTTTTCACACCAGTGCCAGCCTTTTCAGTATAAACCGTAATGTTGCGGCTCACTCTAACCTCTTTGGGGTCAACCAGATAGCACGGCACCGACTTGGGCACGAAGTTGATGAGTCCTGCGGCGGGATACACCACAAGCGAGGTACCCACGATAATGAAGTAGTCGGCCTGGGAGCAGAGTTCCATAGCGGGTTCCATCATAGGCACGGGCTCGTTGAAAAAGACAATGAACGGCCGCATCATACCTCCGTCGGGGGCGGTGATACCATAGGACAGAGTGTCGCCTTCGATGGGGTAAGGTTTGTTAAGGTTACGGTCGCTGCAGCATTTTGTAACGTCGCCGTGCAGGTGGATGACGTTGGTAGAGCCGGCGCGTTCGTGCAGGTTGTCGATATTTTGGGTTATGATACGCACGTCGTATTTCTCCTCAAGGCGGACAAGCTGCTTGTGGGCCTCGTTGGGCTGTGCTTTGATGACATCCTTGCGACGGGCGTTGTAGAAATCGAGCACCAGTTTGGGGTTACGTTCCCACGCCTCGTGGGTGGCCACGTCCTCCACACGGTATTGTTCCCAAAGTCCGTCGCTGTCGCGGAAGGTGCTGATGCCACTTTCGGCACTGATGCCGGCACCTGTCAAAACTACTACTTTTTTCATTGCTTTATATTATTTTGTAATAAATCAGTCACTAATAACCAACTATAAACTATTAATTCTCAACTATTAACGGAAAGCAGCGCTTTCCACGTGTTGCCTTTAGCGGTGATTTCACCGTCGCAGACGAGCTTGTTGTCTTTCTGATACTGGCGCACAGCCTTGTCGAAAGACTTGCCCGCCACGCCGTCGGCCTTTCCGCAGTCGTAGCCGAGCAGGGTGAGTAGCTCCTGAAGAGGTTTCACCACGGCAGCACGGCTGTTTTTGGTCTTGGAGACGGTGATAGTTTTGGAAAGAATCTTCTGTGTGTCCACGGTAGTGCCTGTCACTCCGAGAGCCTTTTGTATATCCTTGATACACTGATTAGTATCGACACGGTTAGTATTTTCGGCGGAAGTTTCGTAATCCATTCCGAACAGAGCTTTCCAAGTGTTGCCTTTGGCAGTGATTTCGCCGTCGGCAGTGAGTTTCTTATCTTTCTGGAAGTCGGCAACAGCCTTTTGGAACGACTTTCCGGCAACGCCATCCACAACACCACAGTTGTAGCCGAGACTATTGAGGTAGCGTTGTAGATATTTCACCGCCGCCGAGCGGGAATTTACTGTGTGCGAGACGGTTATAGTGGCGTTGAGCAGTTCCTCGTCGGCTTCGCAGGAGAGGGTGATGCCAAGCGCACGGCGGAGTCCCAAAACGAAATCCCTCTGGGCATATCCCTCGGCGGAGGGCAGCATATCCCACCAAAGGTCGGGATTACAATAAGTTACATCCATATCCACATTACCCTTGATGCCGTCAACCTTGCCGTGACCGCTGTACTGCCACATCATCACCCCGTCGAGGTGGCGGGTGGAGAGCGACTCGTGGTAATAGCCGTCGTTGGCGTAGCGCGCCAGCCAAAGGGGATATCTGGCGATGAGGTGGTTCACGTCGATAACCGATTTGTACCAAGCAAATCCCGTGTAAACACCCACTTTAAAACCAGCTTTCTGGAAAATGGCGGCCTCGGTGTCGATAACTTTGTTGAGTGCGGCCTTGCCTATCTCCCTAAGTGCAGTTGCCTCGACATCAAGCCATACGCCGAGCGGCAAATCCTTGCCTTTCAAGCAGTTCAAAGCGAAGTCGGCTTCCTTTTCGGCGGCAGCCACAGTGGTGGCGCGGTTGAAAATATAGCACCCCACCGCCTTGAATAGGCCCTTGGATTCGGTGTAGTTGCGCTCGAAAGTGGAGTCCTTGCCCGTGCTTTCGGAACATTTCAGAATAAGGTACTCGATACCGGAGGCGGATACCTTTTTAAAATCCACCTTGCCTTGATAATGACTGATGTCGATACAATTGGCTTTCATATCACATTGATGTTAAATTAGTAACAAAACAATCCGAACACAATCTACGTTCTTTTGCTGTCGGGATGTTTCCGAATTGCAAAGATACGATTATTTTCATTTTTTTGCAACAATAGAGCAAACATATTATCCAATGCGGAGATTGAATTCCGCTATCGTTTTTATTATCAACGACTTGCCAAAACTATTTAGTTCGTTGCCACTGCCGGTATTCGGAAGGCGACATGCCGAACTCTTTGCGGAAGAAACGGCTGAAGGTGGCAAGGTCGGGGAAACCGAGACGCTCGGCAACCTCGTTGAGACGTGCACTTTTGTCGGTGCGAAGCATTATTTTCGACTGCGTGGCAAGGTACTGCTTGAGCCAGTGTCCTGCCGTTTGCCCCGTCTCCTGCCGTATCACGGTGCTGAAATATTTTGGCGAAAGGCAGAATAGTCCGGCGTAGAAACCCACGTCGTGGTGCTCGAAACAGTGCTTTTTGATGGCATCGTAGTAGCGTGGGCTCAGGTTGCTGCTCTGCTGGAGGGGAGTGTTCTCGTTATCGCGGCGGAAAGTGTCTATCATCGTGGTAAGAATGTGTAGCTGCCATACGTCGAAAACGCCCCTCGACGAAACTTCGAGCCTCTGCACCGTCTGCAAAGCTTTAACGATGTTCATTATGTCGTTGTACTGGCTGTCGGTGAGGTGGAAATGCGGAGAAGTCTCGTGCCAGAAACGTTCTTGGCTGGTGTTGATACTCACCACTTGCCCGAAAAGTTCGTCGGAAACTACTATAAGAGTGGCTTTGTAAAGAGGGGTGGTGTTCCGGCAGAACAGCTCGTGGTTGGGGTAAACAACGGAAATGTCCTTTGGCCTGAAAACCGTTTCCAGACCGTCGTACTGCAATGATATAGTGCCGCGATGGTTTATGCCAATAATGAAAAACGGCGACACGTAGGGTTCTCCATAAACAGGCATGCGTTCGACTTTTTCTATCACCACTATGCCCTTGGCCCTGATCTCGTCGGCCATAAGCCTCAAAAAATCTTCACTTTTTTCCATTGTCCAAAGCTTTTTGAAAATGCAAATTTACCAATTATTTCCGACATTCTAAAATAAAATCCGACTTTTTGCAAAATAAATCTTTTCTATTGACAAACGTTATTATTAAATAAATTTGTACATTTGCATTGAAACAATTAATAGTTATAAATAATTAAACAACTGAAAACAAATAAAATACACCAGTTTGCCAACCAACAAAAATAAATAAAGAGTTGAACAAAACCAGTGTTTTATATAAAAAAGACATAAAACGAACTGTCATTTTTTTTGCATTTTTCTACAATGATGATGCAGTTATTTTCGGTCAGTAATTAAAAATAAATCAATTGTTTCAAACGTCTATAACACAAAAAAACAGAAAAAAAAATGAAAGGAACGAGTTGCTTACCACTGCTTCAACGCGGCACGATGTCGATTACGACAACAGAACGTCCCGTGCTGCCGACTGTTGCCACTCGACCCGACACAGAAAGCCACATGGCGAGTTGTATAAACGGCGATGAAAATACCAACAGCGTTTGGGGCTTTATTGCCGATTCAGCCATTCCACCGTTATTGATTTCGGTTACATAGCCGCAATCATCAATTTGACCACCATCGAGAGGAGGCGGTGGTGGGAACGGTGGATTTTTCAAAACAGATACGACAGATATCCCTTCTGGCAAAATAACACACATACTGCAAAAGGATACATATTAGCAAAAAAAAATGAAAATGAAACCGAAAATTCTCCTTCTCGCCATCCTTGTGGGGCTGGGATTCTCCCTTTCGGCGCAGAACACCGCCAAAGCCGACCGCAAGAAAAACCTCACCGTAAAAGAGTACAAGCAGAAAGCCGGTGCCGTTATCCCCTATCTCGACGACATAACCCGCTACGACGCCAACGGCCGCAAGGTGGAAGAGATAGAATACACCTCCAACGGAAGTCAGAAAAGCCGCATCGTTTACGAATACGACGACAAAGGGGTGTGCACCCGCGAGCTGGTGTACGACCACAAGAACAAAATTCAGAAAATTCGCAAGATAGAGTACAACACCGACGGCACCAAGCACAAGATCTACGTCTATTCGCCCAAAGGCAATCTGGAGACCACACGTACGTTCGAATATTCGTACTAAAAGCCCCTCGCCGATGCAACGCCTGAATCCCATAATAGACCGCATGTCACCAATTTCGCTGCAGGAGATGAGTGCCGTGAAGATGATGAACCGCATCGACACCAAGTTCCTGCTAAGCAAGGCGCAGCTGCTCACCGCTTTTGCCATGATAAGGGACGGCTACATGGTGCAGACCATAGGCGGAGAGGCCATCGCCCCCTACCACACCCTCTATTTCGACACCCCCGACGTGGCCATGTACACCATGCACCACAACCGAAAACTGCACCGACAGAAACTGCGTGTGCGACAGTACCGACAAAACAACACCACTTTTTTCGAGCTGAAAGACAAAAACAACCGCGGCAAAACCGAAAAGACTCGTATCCCCGTGGCCGTGGAACGTTTCAACGACTGCCTCACCCTGCCCGAAGTCGGTGATTTTGTGGCAAATAACACACCATATACCGTCGGCGGACTGCTGCCGCAGGTGGAAAATCATTTCAACCGCATCACTTTGGCAAACAACGCCCTTACCGAGCGCGTAACCATCGACAGCGACATCACTTTTGCAAACCGCCACACCGGATTGGAAAACCACTCCATGGCCGACTTGGTTATTGTAGAAGTGAAACAAGACCCTGCGCAACGTTCCAACTCACTGTTGATGAGAGTCTTCAGCCAAATGCGGATACAGCCCAAGCGCGTAAGCAAATACTGCCTCGGCACCGTCCTCACCAACCCCGACGCTAAATACAACAGATACAAGGAAAAACTGAGGTACATCGAGAAACAATTGAAAGTTGAAAGTTGAAAATTGAAAGTTGAAAGTTGAAAATTGAAAGTTGAAAATTGAAAATTGAAAAATAATTGTAAATTGTTAATTGTTCATTGTTAATTATTAATTGATTATGAAGTTTTTACAAGAAGCATTCGACCCCAGCATTGCCAACGAGTTCGGCACTGGCTTTTGGGACAGCCCCATGTTCGGCTCAAGCGACGACGGCTCGCTGTTGTTTGCCGATTCGTTGCTGCTTTTCCTCGTCAAATTCGGCATCCACCTGCTGTTTTGTTTCTCGATAGTGCATTTCTTCTACTATCGCAAAAGCCGTCGCGGCGACTATTATTTCACTTTCATGCTGTTCGGCGTCATCACCTTCCTGTTGCTGTTCCTTCTGCAGGATTCCAAGATGGAAGCTGCCGTGGCCATCGGGCTTTTCGCCATCTTCGGCATGATACGCTACCGCACCGAGAGCATCGCCATCCGCGACATGACCTACCTTTTCGAGGTGATAGGCCTTTCGGTGATAAACGGCTTTTCCAAGACTGTAACCTACGGCGATTTTGCCATGTTGGTGCTGTTCAACGTGCTGATACTTGCCGTCAACCTGATTCTCGAAAGTGCCGCAACTCTGCACCGAAAATCCACCAAGATAATACTTTACGAAAAAATAGAGCTGATAAAACCGCAAAACTACGACAAACTTATCGAAGATTTGAAAGAACGCACCGGCCTCGAAATCACCAAAGCCGAGGTCGGACACATCAATTTCCTGAAAGATACCGCTTACATAAAAATCACATACCTGAACAACGGCAAGTCTATCAACGACATAGACCACATGACCAAATACAAGGACTACAAAAATATTTGAACAAAACAACAAAAAACATATCCCATGAAAACCAGAACAATTATCGCCGCAGCCATTGCCTTTGCAGCAGTGTTTGCATGGAGCTGTGGCAAAGACGAAATCACCGATTTGGACCAAAACGGCCAAAATCCGAACACCGACCCCGACACCGGCCAGTACGACTACATCGACAGCGTTTGGTTCAACCGCACCATCAGTGTGGTTTTCTCGCAAAGCGGACAGGCCACGGTAACCGGCGCCACCTCCGATTTTGCCGTAACCATCAACGGCAACGGCGTTACCATTGTCAACAACGGCACCGACAAAGTGCGCTACGAGCTTTCGGGCTCAACATCCAACGGGTTCCTAAAAATCTATAGCGGCAAGCGTCAAGCATTGATTTTCAACAGTGTAAGCATCACCAATCCCACGGGTTCGGCCATCAACATTCAAGGTCTGCCCGACTCGCTTAGCAAAGCCAAACGCACTTTTGTGGTGCTCAACGGCAGCAACGCACTCGGCGACGGTGTTTCGTATCTCAACACACCGAGCAACGAGGACGAAAAAGCCGCCTTTTTCAGCGAAAGCCCCCTCATTTTCAGCGGCAGCGGCAGCCTAACAGTCACCGCCATAGGCAAAAGCGGCATTGCCACCGACGACTACCTGCGCATCAACGAGGGCAACATTACTGTAAATATGACCTCGCAAGCCAAAGTTATTAGCGGCGACACGCTGAAACCCGCCTGCCTCAAAGGCAAGGAGGAATTCATCATTGTGGGCGGCACATTGAGCCTCAACAGCAGCGGCACCGGCGGCAAGGGCATCAGCGGCGACAGCATAGCCACTTTCGCCGGCGGCACGGTAACGGTGAACGTTTCGGGCGCCAATTTCGGCTCGACGGGCAGTAGCGGCGGTTTCCCACGTCCGGGACAGCAGAGCAGCAACGGCGTTTCCGCCAAAGGCATAAAATTCGACAAGGGCATCATCTTTTCGGGCGGCAACGTCAGCGTGAGCTGCAGCTCGCACGAGGGTATCGAAAGTAAAGGCACCATTACAATAAGCGGCGGCGTGGTGTATAGCTACTCCTCTGCCGACGACGCCATCAACTCCTCGTCCGACTTTACCGTAACCGGCGGCCTTGTGGGTGCACACTCCACCAAAAACGACGCCATGGACGCCAACGGCAATATGTACATCCGTGGTGGCGTGGTATATTCCGTAACCACAGCCGGCAGCCCCGAAGTGTCGCTCGATGCCAACACCGAAGGCGGCAAAAAACTTCATGTCGAAGGCGGCACACTTATCGTGATAGGCGGTTTGGAAAACGGTTCTCAGCTTACACAGAGCTGCTACCAAGCCTCGTCGGCAACGTCAAACACATGGTATTCAATAACCGTTGGATCAAATACTTACGCTTTTAAAACTCCTACTATCTCCACATCAGGTGGCGGTTTCGGTCCCGGCGGTGGCGGCAGCAGAACACCGACCCTTGTGGTGTCGGGCAGCTCGCAACCCACAGTAAAATCGGGAGTTACCGTAAACGGCGGCACCAGCTATTTCAACAACACCTTCACCGTTGACGGCACCATTTCGGGAGGCTCGCAGGTGTCGCTCACCAACTATTCGAGCGGCGGCGGTTTTTATTAAGCAATTACCTGATTTGTAAATAGATGAAGAATATGACGAAACAAATCTACCAAAAGACTGTCGTTCTGCTGGCATTGGCAATCCTTTTACCCTGTGTGTCTGCGTTGGCGCAAACCGACGTGGACCTCGACACCGAATTTGGCGGACGCATCTCCGCCGGGCTCGACAAAAAGATTACCAAAGGTCTGCATATTACGCTGGAAGAGGAGGCACGGATGACCGAAAATTTTGGCACCCTTGGCCGCCTGCAGACCACTGTTGGAGTGAAATACAAGGTACTCCCCTACCTTAGGTTCGGCTTGGGCTACGTGCTTATCAACCCTTACGACACTGATTCCAGCCGTTTCTCCAGCCCCCGCCACCGTTTCTATTTCGACGTAACCGGCACTCTCTCTTTCGGTGCCTGGAATTTCTCACTGAAAGAGCGCCTACAAGCCACCCACCGCACAGGCTACTACAACCCGTACCAAAACCCCGCCACGGCGCTGACGCTGAAAAGCCGCTTAATGGCCAAATACAAGGGATTCGTCAAAGTGGAACCCTACGCATATTTCGAGCTTCGCCACTACCTCAACGCTCCTGTTATAAAAGCCTCTTTCAACGGCACCAACTACTGCACCCCGCAGGGCTCGGTGAAAGGCGAGGCGGGCTGGTTCCTCGAAGGCTTCAACGGCAGCTACCTCAACCGCTACAGGACTTCGCTAGGAGCCGATTACAACATCAACAAGCAACACACCGTAACTCTCTATCTACTTGCCGACTATATCTCCGAAAAGAAAGTGGACGCCAACGCCGAAGGCACTAAACTGAAGTCGTATACACTACAAAAAGGATGGGTGATGAACATCGGTGCAGCCTACGTATTCTCCTTCTGACAACAACGAAAGAATCAAACAAAAAAACGGTCGGGATATGATGTCTCGGCCGTTTTTTTTTGCATTTTAACAAAAAAACTGCCAATATGTCAGTTTTTAATCGTATATTTGCAAAGCTATCAAAAAAAACAATTCAACACAATTGCTTAAAACACTGCGATATATGAATATAGAATCCGTAAAGGCGAAATATGACATAATCGGGAACTCCCCTCTTCTTAACCACGCCATAGAGATGGCAGTGCGCGTGGCCCCAACCGATATGAGCGTGCTGATAATGGGCGAGAGCGGCGTGGGCAAGGAGATTTTCTCACGTATCATCCACGACAACAGCGACCGCGGACGCAGCTCCCGAAACAAACTGATAGCCGTTAACTGCGGCGCCATCCCCGAAGGCACCATCGAAAGCGAGCTGTTCGGCCACAAAAAAGGCTCTTTCACCAGTGCCGACACCGACCGCAAAGGCTATTTCGAGGTGGCCAACGGCGGCACCATCTTCCTCGACGAAGTGGGCGAGCTGCCGCTCAGCATGCAGGCCAAGCTGCTGCGTGTGCTCGAAAACGGCGAGATACTGCCCGTAGGTTCCTCGGTGCCGCAAAAAGTGGACGTGCGTATCGTCTCCGCCACCAACGTGGACATAGAGCAGGCCGTGCGCAACGGCAAATTCCGTCAGGACCTCTACTACCGTCTGTGCCAGATTTCGATAAAAGTGCCCGCTTTGCGCGAACGCAAGGAGGACATCCCTCTGCTGTTCCGCAAATTCGCCGCCGACGTGGCCGACCGCCAGCATACCGACCCCGTACGTCTGTCCGACGACGCCAAGCAATACCTCGTCAATTACCCGTGGTATGGAAATGTGCGGGAACTCAAGCACTTCGCCGAAAGCATATCCGTGCTTGAATACGACAGGACCATCACACGCGAGACTCTACACAACTATCTGAAATACAACGCCTCAGGCAACGTACCCACCGTTTACAAAAACGGCGACGGCTCCACCGAAATGACCGACCGCGAACTGCTGCTCCGTGTTCTGTCGATGGGTAACATGATTCATGAACTGCACAACGAAATAAACGAGCTGAAAGGCACCATTTCCGAACTAGCCCGTGGAGGAATGCCTGTAAAACAGCCCATTGCACAACATCCAGTGGAAGCCGTACCAACCATCATCGCGCACAACGACGACATGCCCGTACACTATATCTCGAACTCCGACGAACCCGAAGAGTTTGCCGCCACTGAAGTAATTGAAGATGAGCCCCTCGCTCTCGAAGAACGCGAGAAACGAGCCATAATAAAGGCGTTGGAGAAACACCACGGCAACCGCAAACCCGCCGCCGCCGACCTCAACATCTCCGAACGCACACTTTATCGTAAATTGAAAAAATACGGAATCGAAAAATAAAAAAATATCTGTTGATTATGTTGTTACCTAAATTGAATTACAGTGGTGCATACCAATGGGAGTTGCCCGCATCCAAAAGCCTCTCCAACAGATGGCTGATTGTCAACTATTTGTGTGGCGAAAAACTGGAGATAGATAACTTGTCGCAAGCCGACGACACAATGCTGCTCAAGCAGATGCTGGAACAGCTTAAGGATCGGAAAGACAACACTTTCCACTGCAAAAACGCCGGAACGGTGGCTCGTTTCATAACAGCACTGCTGGCAACACAGAAAGGCACTTTCGTAGTTACCGGCGACGAGCGCATGAAACAGCGTCCCATGGCGGAACTCCTTGACGCACTGAGAAGTATAGGTGCACATATCCGTTGCTTGGAGCAGGAAGGCTTTCTGCCCGTGGAGATTCGCGGCACCCGTCTGAAAGGCGGCGAGGTGCGTCTTTCGGGCAAAGGAAGCAGCCAGTTCGCCTCCGCCCTACTCCTTGTAGCACAAACCATGGAAAAGCCCCTGACAATAAAATTTGACAACATTCCCGTATCAAAAGCCTATATCTCAACAACTTGCGAAGTGCTAAAAGCCTGCGGCCACGATGTAAGTAAAAAAACGTTGGAAATCACCGTGCGACCTGTAAGCAAGGTAAATCCGTTTACCGTGGTGGTAGAAAACGACTGGACATCTGCATCTTACGCATACAACGTGGTGGCATTTTCGCCCAATTCGAAAATCTTTTTGCCGTGGCTGTACCCCGTCTCTCTGCAAGGCGACGGAATTGTGTGGCAGTGGTACGAACGCCTCGGAGTACATACCGACTTCTCCGCCGAAGGCACCGTGCTGACCAACAGCGGCTGGCATGCCGAGACAAAACAGACTTTCGACTGTTCCGACAACCCCGATCTGGTGCTGTCGTTGGCGGTGGCCTGCGCAGGACTGGGCATCGAAGCCGAATTTACCAAACTCAACACCCTCAATTTCAAGGAGTCCCGTCGGTTGGACGCTCTCTTTAAAGAGCTAGGCGAGCTGGGGTGCCGTAGCGAAGCCACCGGCGAGAGCTTGCACCTTTTCCCTTCGCAACTCGCTGTAAAAAAGATTGTTGAGACTTACAACGACCACCGCATGGTGATGTCGTTCTCAACTTTGGCCTGCCTGCTCGACGGTGTGGAGGTGGAAAATCCCGCCGCCGTGGCGAAATCCTTTCCCGACTTTTTCGATCAATTATTAAATCCACAACAGATATGACAAAAAGACTCCTTCTCGCGACCTGCCTGTTACTGACTTTCTGCAGCGTTTCGTGCGCAAATGCCACAAATCCAAGCGTTGCCGAAAACAACGACTCCACACGACTTGTCAACGCCAAATGGAAGATCGACACCATCGCCGACGGCGTTGTTTACAAACGCGTACAACTCGCCAACAACGAGATTTTCAACTCCAACCAATACATCTGCGTTTTGGAGATTTTGCCGCAAAGCAATACACGCCTGGCCTTTGCCCACAGGCCCGAACGCACCCCCACCTCCGAGATAGCCAAAGACAGCAACGCCATTGCCGCTGTAAACGGCTCGTTTTTCGACATGGACCTCCACAACCCCATCTGCTACCTGCGCATTGGCGGAAAGCAAGTGGGCGAAAACACGCCACAGAAAAGCGACACAGCAAACCGCAAATACTACCAGTACGCCACCATCGTGCTCGAAAACGGCCGTCCCACCCTCTGCGTGCCCGACAGCAACCGCCATTGGGAGGAACACTATTTCGACTCCACAGTGAAAAACGTGATGACCGCCGGCCCGATGCTTATCATCGACGGCAAGGCCGTGCCACAACGCAACGACCGCACTTTTGTAACCTACCGCCACAACCGCACCGCCATGGGTTTGAAACCCGACGGCACCGTGCTACTTTTCACCGTCGACGGACGGATGAAACTCTCACAAGGAATGTCGCTCACCGAGTTGGAACAGACACTGCTGTGGCTGGGATGCACCAACGCCATCAACCTCGACGGCGGCGGCTCCACCACCCTCTACCTCCGCGGATACCCCGAAAACGGCATAGTGAACTACCCCACCGACAACGGACGTTTCGACCATAAAGGCGAACGCAAAGTGTCGAACGTGATAATGATTATGGAAAAAAACGATGAGGACACGACCGTCTACGGCGCTTCAAAAACCATTCATGCACAATTCCCCGGCGGGGAGGACTCGCTTTACAGCTTCATTGCCAAAAATCTCCGTTATCCATCCACCTGCGCAAACGTATCCGGACGGGTATTCGCTCAGATATTGGTAGAAAAAGACGGCAGCATTTCCAACGCAAAAATCCTGCGCAGTTTGGGCAAAGACTTCGACGATGAGGTATTGCGCGTAATAGGCCTGATGCCTCGCTGGATTCCGGCCAAACTCGATGGGAAAATTGTAAGGATGAAATACGTTGTGCCCGTTATGTTCAAAGTCGAAAAATAGCAAGCCACGTCAGGTGCTGCAACCACCGCAGCCGCCGCACTCCACGTCGTTCATCGTCAGGGCCAATATTTGGAAACAGGGACTGCCTTCACCTTTAGTTATAAGTGTATAGCAAGTAAAATCCGTAATAAGACCTTGAACGTGGCAATAATAATAGCCCTCTACAACTTGACCAACAGCCTCCGTGAGGCTGTTTTTCCTAGTCTCCACTAACTTTGGAAGTCGGGACGCTTTATCAATGCGATATACGTATTCCATTCCTGCGCCGCAGGCCGCAATTTCGTCATACTCAGCATAATATCTTTCGGCAACCAGCACGGAGTCCGTCGTGTTCAGCAATACCGGCAACAGCGGACGCATCACAGCTTCCCTTGTATTAATAAGAGTTTCCTTTATAAATTCGGTTTCCGAATATGGTTTCGGATGAAACTCTTCGGGTGGGTATAAGCATGTGGAATCTGGCGTGTGGATTACAGATATTATTTCGTTTGTTCCACTCTCCCATTCAGAGAAAAACGTATCGAAGTCTTTGCACGAAATTAATTCACCCTCCATCTCGCCATTTCCGTTTTTAATACCGCACGACACAATCAAAAGACAACCGATAAGTGCTAATATTTTTGCTGTTTTCATGTTTCAAAAAATCCTTGTTTTCCAAGCAATGTTCGTCACTGCAAAAGTACGAAAAAAAATCCGAAATTCGCCACACCTTCATAAAAAAGCAGCACCAAACTGCAGAAGCCTCATCTACCATTTAATGAATAATTCGTGGCAATTCGTGTCTAAAAAAGCAAAGACACGTTAATTTCGGAATCATTTTCGAAGAGATTATCATTTATTATCCGTTGGCTCTGGCGGTGGCAGAATCGAATCAAAGTCCTCAACCAAAAAACCGGTAAATGAGTCCTTCCCCAGGTACGAATTGAATCTGTCCCTTATATCCAAAAGCGTAATATCATCACAGATTTTTTCAGAGGAATTCTCAAGAAGTAAATGTCTAATCAATATAACATCAATTATTTGTCCGAATACAGACAACTTGTTTTCTATAATACGATTTTCCACTCCAAATCGGGAAGCGAAGTATTCCGTCTGTTCTCGACTGTTTATCAATCTCAAATACAGCGCGGGCATGGGTTCCATATGATATCCGTCAGTATTATTGAACGGATAATAATTCGACTTCAATTCATCTTTCAATTCGTTCAAGCATCCATTAAATGCAATGTTTTCAGATTTACCGACTCTGAATTTATAAGTTCCCTTAAATGGTTGCGGG
Organism: Bacteroidales bacterium; assembly: GCA_016283745.1. Taxonomy (GTDB): domain Bacteria; phylum Bacteroidota; class Bacteroidia; order Bacteroidales; family P3; genus UBA1219. The sequence continues at coordinate 15,231 of JAEENM010000046.1, forward strand.
GCCTTGTTCCAAACAATGAAATCGCAATTATCTGAAGGGAAATAGATTGAAACCGTCCACACATCTCCAACTATGCGAAGGTTGTATATCAAAGAAATAAAAAGTTTATCCAGATATAAGCAATTTGAAATTTCAACCGTGTCGAAATTCGAAGCCGTCGAGATAAAATTATGTTTTACATAATTGCCACTTTCAAAGTCGCTTCGAAAATCGTATGTCTTGCATGCGGTATCTTTCACTTTTTTGCTTTCAGAATCGTATGACACATAATCATTATTCAAATAAAAAATCGCCTTATTTGTCTCGTCGTCATAATAATAACAAGCATCGTCGCACCCAGTTTCTTTTTTCGAACAGGAAACAACGCATACAATTACTATCATTATTGCTGTTATTCTTTTTATAGACATATTGTGGTTCTCCATAAATCAAAAATAATCTTGTTTTCTAAACAATGTTCGACACTGCAAAAGTACGAAAAATTTCCGAAACATACCACACTTTCATAAAAAGACAGTCCAAAAACCGCAGAAAAGCCTCATCTACAAATTCATGAATAATTCACGGCAATTCATGTTCAAATAAAAAGAAAAACCTCCCTTAATTTCTTAAGAGAGGCTAAAAACAAAAGCGTATGAAAAAAATTTATTTCTTTGCTAAGAATTCTTTCACTTGGTCGCTGGGCACAATGGTTTCTTTGAAAATGTAAGCACCGGTTTTGGGAGAACGTTCTGTTCTGATAACCTTTGCATAATCCTTGCCCGAGGATGTCTTCAGTGTTGCAACTACTTTCTTTGCCATAACTCTTTACTATTTAATTTCTTTGTGTACAGTTACTTTTTTCAGATAGGGATTGTATTTCTTCAATTCCAAACGGCCCGGGGTATTTTTCTTGTTTTTGGTGGTAACGTAACGTGACATACCGGGCACACCACTTGCCTTTTGCTCGGTGCATTCAAGTATAACCTGAACTCTTGCGTCTTTATTTTTCTTTGCCATTTTTCTTTAAATTTGGGATTGCAAAAATACTATTTTTTTTTCAATCTGCAATCTTTTTTCTACTTTTTTTTCTAAATTCTTTACAATATATTGATTTTCAACAATATCAAAACACCAAAAAAGTGCCGTTTTTACGTCTCCGAAGCTTTTTTTTCGGTTTCCGGAAGGCAATTTTTACCAATTTTCACCCCGAAACTTTCAAAAAAAACTATTGCACCAGTCGGCTTTGGGCGCACTGCAAAATCCGTTTCGATTCCTTGTCGGAGACAATGGCCACGATATGACATTTTGCCGGAGCCACCTCCTTGCCGTTGTCCCATGCTTCGGGAAGGGTGTATTTGAAAGTACCTTTGCGGCACTCCCCTGCCCTGCCTTCGGCCTCGATGTCGGTGCCCCACAGGTCGGTGACTGCTGTGCGCAAAACGTGGTTGTACACGTAGTTTTCGATATGCGTGGTGCCCGCCAGCTGTTTCCCTACAATGGAGTCCTCGGTAACTATCAGCGTAAGTGCGAGCTGCCCTTCCACATCCTGCAAAAACTCGATGTTGGGGGTTATCTCCACTTTGCGTGTGGATACATTGTAGCTGGTAGTCAGTTCCATAGCCACCATCTGCGGCTGTGCCAGCTCGGCTTCGATGGCCGTGGCTGCCGCGTCGGCGGAGAGCTGCCCGCTGTTGCGGTTTATCAGTATCTTGGGCAGGCTGGTGATGCCAAAATTGCTCACCCATGCGTTTCCCACCTCGGTACGCAGATCCTCGTTGCCGGAATAGGGTTTCGCGAAAGCGTCCAAAGCATGTACAGCCACCACCACAAGGCTGTTGCCATAGGTGGCTTGCAGGGCTGCAATAACGGTGTCGGCCTGCGGACAGTTGCTGCAGCGCATGCCGGTGTATTTCTCCATAAACACGCTGTTGACGGGCGAGGCAATATGGCTGCCGTCCTGCCATGTGGCGGTGCTGCCGGAGTAAATCAGGTACTGGTCTTCTTCTATCTTGTCGCAGGCGGCGAAAAACAATGCCGTGGCTGCTATCATCAAAAATATCTTTTTCATTGGTTGCTGATGTTTAGAAACTGCTTGTAAGTGAAAGTGTCAATCCGTTGGAGGCCGGCACCTGACGGCACACGCCGCCGATGCACAGCAGGCCTTCGCGCTGTTTGCCGTAGCCTATCTGCAAACGGGTGGTCTTGTGGGTGTAGCCCGCCGAAATGTTGAAATAGTGCTGTCCGCCGCCGTTGTAGTTGTACTGGTCGGAGAGGGAGACAAAGAATTTCGACGTGAAGTTGTATTCCACCAGAGCCATTGCCCAGTCGCCGCTACGCTTGTCGTCGGAGGTGTAGGCGATGTTGGTCTTGAGCCACTGCAGCTCACCGCGAATCACGTTTTTGCTGTTTATCTTGTAGGTAAGGTCGGCCACAGCCACGTTGTTGTAGTGCATATCG
>JAEENM010000047.1 GCA_016283745.1 Bacteroidales bacterium
CTTGGGCCAACAACGACGGTTTCAAACTGTTCCCCAACATCACCGCTTCGCAGTCGCTTTTCAACGACATACTGCACCTCACCGTGGGCATCAACAGCGACTTCATCCACAACAGCTGGCAGAGCCTCCGTGTGGAGAATCCCTTTATCGGTCCGCGCTGCGAGACACTCAACACCAGCTACAACAAACTCTTTGCCGAAGCGAAATTCAATTTCACCAAGAGATTCAACGCCTACGCCGGAGTTTCTTATACATTATATAAACAGCTGCCTTTCTTTATGTTGGACACCCTGTACCAGCTCAACAACGTGTATAAGAGCATCTACGCCGACGCCAACGTGCTGAATATCACGGCAGGGGCAGCATACCACCTCGACGAGCGTTTCTCGTTCGGCCTCAAGGGCAACATCTACAGCTACAACATGAAGGAAGGTTTTATCGAAAAGCCGCTCTACAAACCCGGCTGGGACGCTTACCTTACGGCAGCTTTCAACTACAACAACAAATTCTACGCCCGTTTGGAGACCGGTCTGCTCGGCAAGATGAACGGTCTCAACCGCGTGGGCAACAAGCTGGAAGAAGAGGAACTTGCTATGAAATACGGCATCCATCTGGATATGGAATACCGTGTCACCAAAGCCCTGTCGTTCTTCGCCGACTTGGACAACATCGCCTACCAACGTTACTATTTCTGGAGCAACTACCCTTCGAAACGCATTCAGTTCCTGCTCGGACTTACCTACACTATTCCCGTGAAGTGATTAGTGATTAGAAATAAAATGATTACTAAATACATTACCCAAAATGTGTCGGAGACACATAATCTCAATAACCCCACACAAGGAACGCAGTGTGGGGGTGAAAACACTCCCCTAAAAACTAGCGTCTCGGAGAGACGCGACCTTTACAAATAATTAATGGAAAATTCGTAGCAATTACATGTAAAAAAGTCAAGCAATTTTTGCGTCAACAAAACGACACAATAATTCAAATAAAATTCACGTTAAAGAAAGATGAAACGAATTATATTATCAATTTTGGCAACGACTTTGGTCTGCCTCAATTTAAACGCACAGAACATGAACAAGAAAGCACTTGTAGTATATTTCTCCGCCACCGGCACCACAGCTACCGTGGCTAACACCATCGCACAGGCGGTAAACGCCGATATTTTCGAGATAGAGCCGGCAGAGGCGTACACCGCCGAAGACCTCGACTGGACCAACAAAAAATCGCGCAGCACGCTGGAGATGAAGGACAAGAAATCGCGTCCTGCCATAAAAAACAGTCTGCAAAACCCGCAGGACTACGACGTGATCTACCTCGGTTTCCCCATCTGGTGGTACACCGCACCACGTATCGTCAACACTTTCCTCGAAAGCACCAAGCTCGACGGCAAGACCATCGTACTGTTCGCCACATCGGGCGGCAGCGGTCTCGGCAAGACCATCGACGACCTGCGTCCCTCGGCACCCAACGCCACTTTCATCAACGGTGCCGTGCTTAACAAAAACGTCACGAAAGAACAAATACTTAATCAGTTAAAAGTTAAGAATTAGTGGGCAGTTGTCAGTATTCAGTTGTCAGATTTGAGTTTGCTACATAGCTAATCACTAATCACCAATCACTAATCACAAAAAACAATGGACATATCAATAGTAGTACCGCTTTTCAACGAAGATGAGTCGCTGCCGCACTTGGCAGAATGGATAACCCGCGTGATGAACGAAAACAATTTCACCTACGAGGTGCTGATGATAGACGACGGCAGCAAGGACCACTCGTGGGAGGTGATAGAACGCCTCGCCGCCGAGAATCCCTGCTACAAGGGAGTGAAATTCCGCCGCAACTACGGCAAGTCGGCCGCCCTCAACGTGGGTTTCGGTCACGCTCAAGGCGATGTGGTGATAACCATGGACGCCGACCTGCAGGACAGTCCCGACGAAGTCCCCGAACTCTACCGCATGATAAAAGAGGAGGGCTACGACCTCGTCTCCGGATGGAAGAAGAAACGCTACGACTCCAAGATAGCCAAGAACATACCCTCCAAGCTATTCAACGCCACCACACGCCGCATGTCGGGCATCAAGCTGCACGACTTCAACTGCGGACTGAAGGCCTACCGCCGCGACGTGGTGAAAAGCATCGAAGTGTACGGAGAAATGCACCGCTACATCCCCGTGATAGCCAAATGGGCGGGATTTTCGAAGATTGGCGAGAAAGTGGTACAGCACCGCAAACGCGAGTTCGGAACCACCAAGTTCGGCATGAACCGCTTCATCAACGGCTACCTCGACCTGATGAGCATCATGTTCATATCCAAGTTCGGCAAACAGCCCATGCATTTCTTCGGCGCCGTGGGAAGCATCTCCGGACTGTTCGGCCTTATATCGCTGATAGTGGTGATAATACTTCGACTGAGCCACGTTATCTCGCTCACCCGCAGCGTGTGGTTCTACCTCTCCATGCTGTTCCTCGTGCTTGGCGTGATGCTGTTCCTTACCGGATTCCTCGGCGAACTTATCTGCCGCAACTCCAGTACCCGCAACCAGTATCTCATTGAGAAAGAACTGCTTAACGAATAGCCGCCTGCGATGAAAGACTTTTCGGGCTGGTCCCTTTTCCTCGACCGCGACGGCGTTATCAACCAACGCATCATCGACGGCTATGTTACTCGTCCCGAGGATTTTATACTGATCGACGGGGTACTCGACGCGATGCACACCTTCACACAGGTGTTCAGCCACATCTTCATCGTCACCAACCAGCAAGGCATCGGCAAAGGCCTGATGACGGAAGAGGATTTGTCGCTGGTACACAGCACTTTCGTGAAAGAGGTGGAGGCACACGGCGGACGTATCGACAAGATTTACTACTGTCCCAAGCTGAAATCCGAACACAGTTTCGACCGCAAGCCGCGCATAGGCATGGCGCTGAAGGCTCGCAAGGACTTCCCCGACGTGCGTTTCAGGCAGTCGGTGATGATAGGCGACAGCAAGACGGATATGGAATTCGGCAAACACGCCGGAATGACGACGGTACTTGTCGGCGACGAACCGCAGATAGCACGTCAGAACCCGCGTCTGGTGGACTACTGCTACCCTACCCTTTTCGACTTTTGTCGCGAGTTGAAAATTGAAAGTTGAAAATTGAAATTAGAATATAGTCGGGCAGTTGCGATGCGGCTGCCTGATTATTTTGTTGGGTATAGTGGATAAAAATGCTGTTAGATATAAAAAAATCTGGTTGTTTAACACATAAATTCCACGTTCCCTTATCCAAACATCATTCCGAAATCCGAAATCCGAAATAAAAAAACTATCCCCAACAGCATGTTACTAACTAATCACCATTCACCTATCACCATTCACTAAAAAAGCGTATTTTTGCAAATCGAATCTAACACACAAAAACGATGAAAATAGCTGTTGTAGGTGCCACCGGACTTGTGGGTGGCGTGATGCTCCAAGTGCTTGAGGAGCGCGGTTTTGCCAATTGCGAGATTATCCCCGCCGCCTCGCCAAAATCGGTGGGCAAAGAGATAGATTTTGCCGGACGAAAACTCAAAGTCGTCTCCGTCGACGACGCCATCGCCGCTCGTCCCGACTACGCCGTGTTTTCGGCCGGCGCCGACGCCTCGCGCCAGTACGCGCCGCTATTCGCCGAAGTCGGCACCACGGTTATCGACAACTCGTCGGCGTGGCGCAAAGTGCCAGAAATACCGCTGGTGGTGCCCGAAATCAACTTCGACGTGATAAAACCCTCCGACCGCATCATCGCCAACCCCAACTGCTCCACCATACAGATGGTGCTGGCGGTGTCGCAGCTGCATAAGGCATACAAAATCAAACGGTTGGTAATATCCACCTACCAAAGTGTTACCGGTACTGGCATCAAAGCCATACGCCAGCTGGAGGCCGAGGAGCAAGGCATCGAAGCCGACAAGGCCTACCCCTACCCCATCCATCGCAACCTGTTCCCCCACGGCGGCGACTTCCAACCCGACGGCTACACCACAGAGGAGCAGAAACTGGTCGACGAGACACGTAAGATACTGCGCGACAACAGTATAGCCATCACCGCCACCGTGGCGCGTGTGCCTGTGGTGGGCGGACACTCCGAGGCTGTGAACATCGAGTTTGAAAAGGACTACGACCTCGACGAGGCCATTCGCATTATCGGCAACACACCGGGCGTAACCCTCTGCAACGACAATGCCGCCCTGCAATACCCCATGCCCATCATCGCCCACCATAAGGACGACGTATTTGTGGGCCGTATTCGTCGCGATTTTTCGCAACCCAACTCGCTGAACCTGTGGGTGGTGGCCGACAACCTGCGCAAAGGTGCCGCCACCAACGCCATCGAAATACTGCAACAGCTTGTAAAAACACGCTAATTTTCAAACAATTACCACAATGAAAAAAATTCTGTTCTTAGCAACAATAACTATAGGTCTGTTTGTCGCCTGCTCCGAAAACAAAGTTGTGCTCGACGAGACCCATGAGTTTGCCGATGCCAAATGGCAACGTTTTGAGCCCGAGTCGTTTAAGTTCGACATCAGCGACACTACGGCATGCTACGACATCTATTTCCGTTTCAGGATAGACACCGCCACCTTCCGCCCCGACATGCTGCCTTTTATCTGCACCCTTATCGAAAACGAGGACTACAAACGACAGCTCACCACCGAGATTGCCATCCGCGACAAGCGCGGCATCTGGCTGGGCAACCCCGTGGGACGATACTATGAGTTCGACCGCAAGGTGCGCGAATATTTTTTCTTCAACGCCAAGGGGCCGCACGAGCTGCTTGTAAAAAACGGTTCGCAATATTTTGAAACAGAGGGCATTCTGACTTTCGGCGTGAAGATTGTGAAAGTGAATATGGACCTCAAAATAGAATAACCGTGGCGGGCGACAGGAGTTTCAACCGCAATTTCGACCATATCGAGCAGCAGCTGAAGACGTTGCCCGAAACTCCCGGCGTTTACCAGTATTTCGACGAGGGCGGCAACCTGCTCTACGTGGGCAAGGCGCGCAACCTCAGCCGCCGTGTGCACTCCTATTTCAACCACTACGACGACCTCTCGCCGAAAATCCGCATCCTCGTCCGCAAGATATACACCATCCGCTACACCGTTGTGCAGACGGAGGTGGACGCACTGCTTCTTGAAAACAACCTTATCAAAACCCTTCAGCCCAAGTACAACAGCATGCTGAAGGACGACAAGACCTACCCTTACCTCTGCCTCACCGCCGAGGAATTCCCACGCCTGCTCTTCACCCGCGACCGCCAGAAAAACCGCGGCACTTTCTTCGGGCCTTATCCCAACCAAAAGATACTCAGGGAGTTGCAGGAGATGATACGCAACGTGTTCCTTTACCGCACCTGCAAGCTGCCGCTTACGCGGAAAAGCGTGGAACAGGGCAAGTTCAAGGCGTGTATCAACGCACAGATCGGGCTCTGCAACGCCCCCTGCACGGGCAACGAGAGCTACGAGCACTACAACGCCACCATCGATAACATACGCCGCATACTGAAAGGCGATTTCGGTGAGACGCTCAACGACCTGAAAGCCGAGATGACACGTCACGCCGAAGCACTGGAGTTCGAGCAGGCCGAAGCTGTGAAACAGAAAATAATGCTGCTGAACCAGTATCAGAGCCGTTCCACGGTGGTGGACACCTCGGTGCGCGACCTCGACGTGTTCTCCATCCTCTCCGACGAAAAATTTGCTTACGTCAACATGATGAGAATAAAGAACGGCGGCATAATCCACTCGTTTTCAACGGAAATCAAGAAACAGCTCGACGAGAGCGACGCAGACATCCTTGCGGTGATTATCCCCGAACTGCACCAAAGCACGCAAAGCACTGCCAAAGAGGTAGTTGTGCCGATAAAAGTGGACCTGCCCGATGAATACCTGCACCAGATTATCCCCACCCGAGGGGCCAAGAAAGAGCTGCTGGAGCTGTCGTTGCGCAACGTAAAATTCTATCAGCACGAGCGTTTCAGCCAACGTCTTCTGGTGGACCCCGACGCAGGCAAGATGCAGCTTCTGGAAAAGATTCAGAAAGAGCTGCAACTACCCGAGCTGCCACGCAACATAGAGTGTTTCGACAACTCCAACATACAGGGCGAATACGCCGTCGCCGCCATGGTGCATTTCACCGACGGCAAGCCCGACCGCCAGCAGTACCGCCATTTCAACATCAAAACTGTTGACGGTCCCGACGACTACGCCTCGATGGAGGAGGTGGTAAGACGTCGCTACACACGTCTCCGCGACGAACAGAAACCCCTGCCGCAGCTGATAATAGTGGACGGCGGCAAAGGCCAGATGGAGGTGGTGCGCCGTGTGCTGCATGGAGAGCTGGGTCTCGCCATCCCTATTGCCGGACTTGCCAAGGACGACCGCCACCGCACCTCGGAGCTGCTGTACGGGTTCCCGCCCGTAAGCATAGGCATAGCGCCACGCAGTCCGCTGTTCCACCTGCTGGAGCAGATACAGAACGAGGTGCACCGTTTCGCCATCACCTTCCACCGCAACAAACGCTCCAAAGGCACCTTCAAGACCGCCCTAACCGAGATCCCCGGCATCGGCGAAAAGACAGCCCGCGAGTTGCTGTTGCAGTTCAAATCGGTGAAACAGATACGCAATACCCCCCTCGAGGACCTCGCCAAATGCATAGGCATGGCCAAAGCCAAAGTGGTGTACGATTTTTTTAGGAATTGAAAGTTGAAAGTTGAAATGCTACTTGCCCTGCGGGCAATTTAAATGCTCCTTGCCGCAAGCGGCAGAAATCTTATTCAAATTGAATATGGATAGTTGAAATACTCCTAGCCCTTCGGGCTGAATTACGAAGTAAATGCATAAGCATTCTTGAACACCAATAAAATCAATCAAATATGTGAATAATCGTGAACACAAATGAAAATAAAACTAATAATGTGAACAAATCTTGTAAATCTCAATAATAATTTCGCCGAAGGCGAAACAAATTTAAAAGATTTAAAAGATTTGTTCTCAATACTAAATTGATTTTATAAGGAGTTCACGATTACTTTGTAATTCGCTTGTCGAAGACAAGCAGGAGAATTATAAACAGAGATTCCATGTTATAAGCACACCTATTTTCACCGACAAATTTGTGGATTTGTCGTGTTTGGGGCAAAATAAATTCGTGGATTTGTCGTGTTTTGGGCAAAATAAATTTGTGGATTTGTATTTTTTTCGTATTTTTGCACCGTAATTCAACAATTCAAAAATATGATTTTCAAAAGGAAACTTTACGACAGAATGCTTGAATGGAAGAAGGATTGGGGGGGCAAGTACGCCCTGCTGGTAAAAGGAGCTCGTCGTGTCGGAAAATCCACTCTTGTGGAAGAATTTGCGAAAAAAGAATACCGTAGCCATATCCTGATAGACTTCTCCTTAGCCTCAAAACAAATAGATGAGATATTTGCAGACTATATGAATCTCGACTACTTCTTTTTGCGACTACAGACCATCTTTGATGTAAAGCTATACGAACGGGAATCGGTCATAGTCTTTGACGAAGTACAATTCAACCCAAGAGCACGACAGGCAATCAAACATCTTGTCAAGGACGGAAGATACGATTATATCGAGACGGGCTCGCTTATCTCAATTCGTAAGAATGTTGAGAACATCCTGATTCCGAGCGAAGAAATGAGCATCACTCTTCACCCGATGGACATGGATGAATTCTATTGGGCCACAGGTAACAAGATAACCCCTGAACAGATCCGACAGGCATTTAGCATGAAACAAGCCATGGGTGATGCCACACACCGCAAATGGATGCGGGAACTGCGTTTATATATGCTTATAGGCGGCATGCCACAGGCTGTAAACACCTATATATCAAGCAACAATCTTCAAGAAGTAGACCGAGTGAAAAGACAGATTGTGGAGCTGTACATCTCGGATTTCAACAAGATTGACCCGACAGGCAGTGCGTCAAAAATGTTCAAACATATTCCAGCACAACTGTCGGGAAACGCCTCCAGATTCATGGTTGAAAGTGCTTTAGGCGAGAAAAAAACAAGCACGGCAGATACCATAATTTACGAGATGAGCGAAAGCATGGTGGTGAATCTTGCCCACCACGCCAACGATCCCAATGTTGGACTTGGACTGAACGGCAGTCTCGACACCTACAAAATGTTCGTTGCCGACACGGGGCTTTTCGTCACTCTGGCATTTTGGGACAAAAGTTTCACAGAAAACACTGTATATCAAAAACTACTGAGCGACAAACTGGAAGCCAACCTTGGATATGTATACGAGAACCTTATTGCCCAGATGCTGCACACGTCGGGCAACGAATTATTCTATTACACTTTCCCGACCGGCAATGGAAACAAAAATTACGAGATTGATTTTTTGCTTTCACGCGGCAACAAGATTGTTCCAATCGAGGTAAAATCTTCCGGATACCGCACCCATAAGTCATTAGATGTCTTTTGTAAGAAATACTCATCTCGTGTTGGTGAGAGAATTCTGCTTTACACAAAAGATTATGGCACTGATGGACATACGCTGTGTTTGCCAATGTATTACGCAGGTCTTTTATAACACAGCACAAAAAATGTGTGCAAGACAAACCAATCTCTATGTTTAATAACTAAGTTGGGGGGAAAAGAATCCAAATTTGTGGATTTGTCGTGTTTTGAGCAAAATAAATTTGTGGATTCGGCAAGATTTTGGCAAAAAAAAATTGTGGATTCGGCAAAATTCTGCAAGTAAAACACTAATTTTTAAGATATTACTTATTTCATTCGTCTATACAAAAGTCCACTGTGCTTTTCGATAGCCCGCAGGGCGGAGAACAATAACCCCGTAGGGGTGAAGAAACTGCCAGTGGCAGTTTCGATAGCGACCAAAGGGAGCGGAGAATTTCAAGACTACAGGCAGGGGCGTAAGTCCCTGTTTTAATGCACCCACCACACGACATTTTAGCCCTGAAGGGGCGACACACATTCCGTATTTGAATTAGTTTTGTTGGACTGTAACCTCATATGGTATTCTACAGCGAAATTTAGAACCATAGTAAAAAATATTACTTACAATCCCTATAGTAGGCTATATCGAATATTTGCGATTATAAAATCGGAAACAAATATTAAAATCGGGATGATTATAAACATAAGAAATCGTAGCCTTGCTTTTACCGGATATTCTTTCTCATATTTCTTACACTCAAATAATCTTCTATTGCGGACATCTTTATTGATATGTCTGAAGATAAAGAATGACAGAATAAGGCCGAGTCCGATTCCAAAAGGTAGGAATGGTAAGTTTGGTAGTTTATATAAGCCGATTGTACTCGGAAACATAATTAGTCCCACGATAAACAAACCTACAAAGAAAGTCATAGATATAGATGCTCCAACCAAAGGGAATCCCATATCGTGACGCACTTCGTAAAGATAAAACTTACACCATGACAAATCGAAGATATTCATTGCTTTTTTTATTTTGAGCCAATCTTTTCTATTTCAGTTGTTGCGGATTTATTCAGCCTTCGTTTGACTACAGACGCTTTCAACAACCTTGTAAAATTTTACAACCGTAGTCAAATATCATCTTGTTCCTCACATTTAAAAGTGCCTTTCGATTTATTCCATTCATAAACTTCTTCATCATCCAAACTTACAATAACCTCTATACAATCACCAATATGATACTTTTCTATATTATTGCTTATGTAAAAAGATTCACTATGCCCTATAAACATCTTGTTTTCAATATAATACTTAAATTTTATATATCCGACTGATGATCTTGCTCCAAGCCCCCCAGGCGTTCTTTTACCGACATCAACAATCTCTGCATTGACGACAATTGTATTTCCGTTTTCAAGCAAGTTTTTTCGATGTCTTTGGATGGGTATGTTAATTGCAAGCAATATTAACATAATAGCCATAGCTACAAGAATAGTTCCATTTACTTTTAGTCCACAAATATTAATGTAGATACTGTTTTTTGTCTTTTTATTTTTTTTACTCATCTTTTTTTTACTCATCTTTTTTCAACGCTCTATCAGTTGTTGCGGATTTGCAATCCGCAACAGTGGCATATTGGGATTTGAAATCCCGAAACTCTACTGCGTCGTATGAAGAAACATTCTGTGAATGTTTCGATAGCGAAGCGGAGAATAATAAACATCCATTGGATGTTTCGATAGCGAAGCGGAGAACATCAAATCCTCCGCAACGGGAACAAGCTGGTTTTGTTTTGATGTTGTTATATCTCAATATGCAATTATGTAATAGAAGGATTTTAGTTATTCGACGAGCTTCTTTTTTTTGCTTTTTTAATAATTTTCATTGGCACAATGGAATCTGTTTCAAAAAAATTAAAAATGTAATAAAAAAGATCATAATTCGGTTTAAACCATGTTCCATTATAAAAATAGCATGCGTTTGCCTTAAAGTACAATGTTATTTCTCTTTCTTCAAAATATAATATTACGCATGCAATACAACCCGCATCCAAATTCGATAATGTATCTTGTTCCATTAAATAATCATGGCAATCCTTAAAACCATAAAACAAGTCGTCTAAACAAGAGATGTAATTATTATTTATTGTCAGGAAATATTCTGCTTTACTTTTTATATTGTCAATAGTTATGGGTTTCTTGCTTCGCAAATTCCAACTCACGCCATATATTGTTATTTTATTTAAAGAATCATCATCTAATTCTATATCTACACTTTCTGAAGAGTTCAATGCATATGCAGGGTTGTATTTACCTATTATAAATAAAATAGGTATTATTAAGGTTATCAATATTAGTTTTTTTCGCATGTATCTGTTACTTTTTTTTCATTTGTTGCGGATTTATTGCCTTTGGCAATGAGCTAAAGGTGAAGAAACTGCCTGTGGCAGGTTCGATAGTGTAGCGGAGAACATCAAATCCGCCGCAACAAGAAAAAGAGAGGAACGTTACCGTTCCTCTCTATCGTCTTGTCAAAGTTTTGACAGATTATTCAGCGTATTCGGCCAGAACATCTTTCACTTTGTCGGGGGTGAGACGACCGTACACCTTGTCGCCGATCATGGCAACGGGTGCCAGACCGCATGCTCCCACGCAGCGCAGTGTGTCGATGGAGAACTTGCCGTCGGGGGTAACACCGCCGTCGGGGATGTTGAGCTGGCGTTTGAATTCGTCAAGCACTTTCTCGGCGCCACGCACGTAGCAGGCAGTACCCAGACATATCGAGATGGGGTGTTTGCCCTTGGGCTGCATGGTGAAGAAAGAGTAGAACGATACAATACCGTAAACTTTGGCCACCGGCATCTGGAGTTCGTGAGCTACAACCTCTTGAACTTCGGCGGGCAGATAGCCGAATTTACCCTGCACTTGGTGAAGCACGTTGATAACTTCGCCGGATTTGTTTCCAAAGGAAGCGCAGATTTCCTTTATCGTGTTCAGTTTGTCAGCTGACAATTTTATTTTTGACATAATGAATTCGATTTTAATAAGTAAACACTTTGTTTATTCGGCTTCGATTTTTTTGCTTCTGTCGAAGTAAGTTGTGTGAAGCTGTTCGTGGCTCAGATGACCGCAGGGTTCGCCGTAGTATTCCTTGTATATAGCGATGATATCGGGATTCTCGTGCGATTTGCGGATGGGTTTGCCGGCATCTTCACGGTAGGTGGCTTCCATACGTTTGCGTATGATGTCGCTGTTGCCGTGGTGATAGGGCTGACCAGCGCCGCCGATACAACCGCCGGGGCAAGCCATAACCTCGATGAAGTGGAAACCTCTGGGGTTGCCGTTGCGAACCTCTTCCATCATGGCGCGTGCGTTGGCCAGAGTGTGGCAAACAGCAACTTTCACGGGCAGACCTTCGAAATCAACGGTAGCTGTCTTAACGCCGTCGAGACCACGTACTTCCTCGAAATCGATTCTCGGGAGGGTTTTCTTGGTCTGAACTTCGTAAGCGGTACGCAGAGCAGCTTCCATCACACCACCGGTAGCACCGAAGATAACAGCAGCACCTGTGGATTCACCCAGCGGGCTGTCGAAGTCTTCCTCAGGCAGGTCGTTGAGGTCGATGTTGTACTGTTTGATCATGTGGGCAAGTTCGCGGGTGGTGAGCGAGTAGTTTACGTCGGGATCGCCGTTAACTTTGAACTCGTCGCGTGCCACTTCGCTCTTCTTGGCCAAGCAGGGCATAATGGAAACAACCACCATATCCTCGCGTTTCACGCCAATCTTGTTTGCAAAGAAGTTCTTGCAAGCAGCGCCGAACATCTGTTGCGGCGATTTGGCTGTGGAGAGGTTGGGCAGCAGGTCGGGGAAGTTCTTTTCCATGAAAGCTATCCAACCGGGGCAGCAGCTGGTGAACTGGGGCAGAACGGCTTTTTCGCCATTCAGAACTTTGGCCACGCGGTGCAGCAGCTCGGTGCCTTCTTCCATAATGGTAAGGTCGGCGCTCCAGTCTGTGTCGAACACGTAGTTGAATCCCAGTCTGCGGAGAGCGGCGGCCATTTTGCCGGTAACGATGGTGCCGGGTTCCATGCCGAATTCTTCGCCGAGGGCAACACGTACGGCGGGAGCTGTCTGAACCACGACGGTCTTTTTAGGATCTGCGATGGCTTTCATAACGTCGCCGATGTTGTCAACGAGGGTGAGGGCGCCAACGGGGCATACCTGAACGCACTGACCGCAGTTGACGCACGACGATTCTCCGAGGGGTTGCTCGAAAGCGGGGGAAACAACGGCTTGGAAGCCACGGTTTACGCCGGAGAGGGCGCCCACGCTCTGGATTTTGTTACACATAGTCTC
>JAEENM010000048.1 GCA_016283745.1 Bacteroidales bacterium
GGAACCCACGGCAAATAAAACAAACGTGGGTGCAACCCACGGTACTGAAACATGATGCAATACAAAATTGACATACAGGAATTTGACGCTGTGATACTTGCCAATGGCGAGTTTCCGCGAAACGAGTTACCTCTGTCGTTGCTACGGAGCGGACTTCCGGTGGTGTGCTGCGACGGTGCGGCGGCCAAGTCGCTCGATGTCGGCATTATGCCCACAGCAGTGGTTGGCGACGGCGACTCGTTGCCCAAAGCCCTGAAAGAAAGTCTTTCTGATAAGCTAGTGGTTGTGTCGCGGCAGGACAACAACGACCTCAGCAAGGCGGTGGACTACAGCGTGGCGCAGGGCTGGAGACGATTGGCCATAGTGGGGGCGAGCGGCCTGCGCGAGGACCACCTGCTGGCCAATATCGCCCTGCTCACCGACTTTGCCACCAAAGCCCAATGCCGTCTGTTCACCGACTACGGTGTGTTTACCGCCATAAGCGGCGACACCACTTTCCGCAGTTTCCCCCGCCAGCAGGTGTCGGTGTTCAGTATGGACAAGGATAATGTTTTGATCTACAGCGGTTTGGAGTATCCGGTGGAGAACCGCAACTTCGTCCATCTGTGGGAAGGCACGCTGAACTCCGCCCTTGGCGACAGTTTCGAGGTGCGGACAACGGGAGAGACGATTGTTTTCCAGACTTACGAAGGGAAATTGAAAGTTGAGAATTGAAAGTTGAAAGTTTCGTCTTGCCCTTCGGGCAATTGAATGCTCCTAGCCCTTCGGGCTGAAATCTTGTAAATCTCAATAATTTTTTTGCCGTAGGCGAAAGTTATTTACAAGATTCCCTTGATTTCGCTCGTCGAAGACGAGCAGGAAAACAAAAAAAATCAAAAAGATCTCGCGAGCCGAAGGCGAGCAGGAGTATTAAAACTCAATCTCCGCCGTGAAAAACCGTTTCTCGAAGTCCGTGCGCAGCTCTGTAATGTCTTGGTTTTTAGCAAAGAAGCCATAGATTGTGGAGCCGCTGCCGCTCATTGCCGCATACACTGCCCCGCCTTGGTACATACGCTCTTTTATCTCGCGCAGTACGGGGAGTTTTTCAAAAATCGACTTCTCGAAATCGTTGGTAACCAACTGTTTCCATTCTTCCATCGGTGTGGAGCCGAGCTTGCGCAGGTCGAAGGGAGCCGGGGCGGGCACTATGCTTTTATATGCCTCGGCGGTGCTAACCCCCACATCGGGCTTTACCAAAAGCAGTCTGTAACCCGACAAATCGAGCGCAATATCCTGAAACACATCGCCTTTCTGGCTGGCGAACACCGCCTTGTTTTCGATAAAAAAGGCACAGTCGGCGCCAATACGTGCTGCGTAGCCTTGCAGCTGCTCGGTTTGTAATCCCAACTGGAACAGCGAGTTGAGCATCTTTATGGTGAACGCTGCGTCGGAGGAGCCGCCGCCCAAGCCGGCACCGGAAGGTATGTTTTTGGTAAGGCGTATGGCCACGGGACCAATCTGCGGGAAATCTTTCTGCATCAGGCGGTAAGCCTTGACGCACAGGTTGTCGGAGCCGGCGCAGTCGAGGGCAATGCCGTCCTGTTCAAAACTGAAGTTGTCGGCTTTCTCAATCTCCAACATGTCGCAGATGGGCAGGGGGTAGAACACCGACTCGAGGTTGTGGTAGCCGTCTGTGCGTTTGGACACGATGTTCAAGCCTAAGTTTATCTTGCAGTTGGGGTGCTCGGTCATAGGGCTATCGTTTTTTGAGGATAATGAACGGAACGAGGTTTTCCTCCATCGAGATGCCGCCGTGCTGGAAGGTGTTCATATAATATTGCACGTACTGGTTGTAGTTGTTGGGGTAGGCGAAAAAGTCGTTGCGGTGGGCGAAGATGTATGGCGAGGTGACGTAGAGTTTTGGCAGGAAAATTTTGGAGGCGTCTTTCACCTCGTACACCTGTTTGGGGTTGTAGTCGAGCAGTCGTCCCACTTTGTAGCGCAGGTTCACCGATACGTCCTTGTCGCCTTTCACCTTTACAGGATTGTTGATTTTCACCGAGCCGTGGTCGGTGGTGATGACGAGGTTAACGTCCTCCTCGGCTATGCGTTTAAGAAAGTCCATAAGCGGCGAATGTTCGAGCCACGAGAGGGTGAGCGAGCGGTACGACTGTTCGTTTTCGGCCAACTCGCGAATGATGTCCAGCTCGGTGCGGGCGTGCGAAAGCATGTCGATAAAGTTGTAGATGACCACCGTGAGTTTGTTCTGCAGCATGCGGGGTATGCTTTCGATAAGTTTTTTGCCGAAAGTGGCGTTGAGCACCTTGTGGTACGAGTGTTTGATGTTGAATCCGTAGCGGCGCAGGTTCTCGTCGAGGAGCTCGTTTTCGTACTGGTTTTTGTTGCCCTCCTCGGTTTCGTTGATCCAATATTGGGGATATTTCTTTTCAATTTCGGAAGGCATAAGTCCCGAAAACAGGGCGTTGCGGGCGTACTGCGTGGTGGTGGGAAGTATGCTGTAATAGACGCACTCCTCCTCGGTGTGGAACAGCGTTTCGATGGTGTGCTGGGTGTATTTCCATTGGTCGAAACGGAAGTTGTCGATAACGATGAGAAAGGTGGGCTTGTCGTCTTTCAGCAGTGGGAACAGCTTCTCTTTCAGCACTGTGGGCGACATCAGGGGCTTTTCGGCGCGACCGTTGAGCCAGTCCTCGTAGTTCTGTTCGTAGAAACGGCAGAAAAGCTGGTCGGCCTCGGCTCGTTGCGAGTAAAGTATCTCGTGGGTATTGCGGTCTTCGGTCTTGGATAGTTCCAAATCCCACTGCACCAGACGTTTGTAGATGTCCACCCAGCCTTCGGCGGAGAGCGGGTTCATCAGCTCCATGCTTATGTTGCGGAAATTCTGCTGGTAGTTCTGTATCGATTTCTGGTCGGCGAGACGTTTGCCCTCGGTGTGTTTCTTTACGGTAAGCAGTATCTGGTTCGGCTTGACAGGTTTTATCAGGTAGTCGGAGATTTTTCCGCCAAGGGCCTCGTCCATAATGTGTTCCTCCTCGCTTTTGGTAATCATCACCACGGGAACCATAGGGTGTTTGCTTTTGATGATGCTCAGGGTGTCCAATCCGGTGAGTCCGGGCATATTCTCGTCAAGGAAAACGATGTCCACCACGTGGTGCGATAGTTCGTCCAAGGCTTCGTCGCCGCTGGTGACGGCAATGACGTTGTAGCCTTTGTCTTCGAGGAACATGATGTGCGGTTTCAGCAGGTCAATCTCGTCGTCGGCCCAAAGAATGGTTGTCTTGTCCATATCAGTTTTTTGTTGTAATCGGAATAAAAACGCAAAAACCCGTTTTTTGTTTTGTGAGGGAGAAAAAAAGTGATGCTCTTTGTCGAAACGGACGCCAACAGCCTGTTGTTTTTCTTTTGGAAAGCGGGTGTTTCCTTTCCGGCACGAACTTTTTTTAGAAAAAACCGAAATTTTTTCGTATATTTGCAAGTTTGAAAATAAACAAAAACAACAATAAAATAACTTCAAAACATATATTAAGATGACTGTAAAACAAATTGCGGAACTGCTTGAAGCAAAGATACTTTGTGGCACCGAGGAACAGCTCAACGAGGACATCACCACCGCCTTTGCGTCGGACCTTATGAGCGACGTGCTTACCCTTAAACAGACCCCACTGCTCGTCACCGGACTGTGCAACCTGCAGACCATCCGCACCTGCGAGATGGCCGGACTGGAGATCATCATCTTTGTGCGCAAGAAAAAAGCCACCGAAGAGATGATAGAGCTTGCCGAGGACAACGACATGGTGCTGATAGAGAGCGATTTCTCGATGTTCAAAGCCTGCGGCATTTTGTACGCCAACGACATAAAACCTTTGTTCTAACCCCAAAAACCGACAAAATCATGCATTTCGAATATACAGTGATAGAAGGCGATTTCGTCAATGCCGGCATAGCATCGAGCTCGGTTAAGAAAACGCTGAAACAGCTCAACATACCTCCCGCCATCATCAAACGTGTGGTGGTGGCCTTGTACGAAGCCGAAGTCAACGCCATTGCCCACGCCTGCGGCGGCCTTGTCACCGCCGACATCGACTCCGACAAGATACGTCTTGTGGTTGCCGACAAAGGTCCCGGCATCCCCGACATCGAGCTGGCAATGCAGGAAGGCTACTCCACCGCCCGCCCCGAAGTCCGCGACATGGGTTTCGGCGCCGGTATGGGACTGCCCAACATCAAGAACAACGTGGACAAACTCAACGTGCAAAGCACCGTGGGAGTGGGTACCACCGTCGAGATGGAGGTGAATTTCAAATAATTAGAATGTCTTACCCAAGCCAAATATTATGAGTCAACAGACTTTTTACCACGCTCTGCAAGTAGATGAGGACCAGTGTATTGCTTGCGCACGCTGCATGAAAAGCTGTCCTACCGAGGCCATACGTGTCGTCGACGGACACGCCACCATTTCGGAACATCGCTGCGTGGACTGCGGCAACTGTTTCAAAGTGTGTCCCGTAAAGGCCATCTATATAAAACACGACGACTTCGACCGCATTTTCGACTACAAATGCCGCGTGGCTCTCGTACCCGCCGTTTTTCTCGGACAGTTTGCCGAGGACATCCCCGCCTCGCGAGTGTACTCCGTGCTCAAGGAGATAGGCTTCACACATGTTTTCGAGGTGGAGTCGGCGGTGCAGATCTTTGCACAGGCCAAAAACCAGTACGCCCTCGAAGGTCTTGGCGAAAAGCCTCTGATTTCTTCGTTCTGTCCGGCCATAGTGCGTCTGATACAGGTGCGTTTCCCCTCGCTGGTGGACAACATCATTCCGGTGAAAGCCCCCGTGGACATAGTGGCCAAATATGCATACAAAACCCTTGTGGAGCGCGGCGTTCCGCGCAAGGACATAGGTCTGTTCTACATCTCGCCCTGCGCCGCCAAGGTGGCAGCCGTGAAAAGCCCCGTTGGCGAGGAGAAATCCATGGTGGACGGCATCATCAACATGGACGAGCTGTACAACCGTGTGCAGAAAAAAATGAAAGAGCTGGGCAAGAACTACACCGTGCCCGGTTTCTCGATGGCACGACTGTCGTCGGATGCCGTGCTCTCCACCCTCACCAACGGCGAACGCCGTCTGTGCATCGCCAAACGCTCGCTGGCCATCGACGAAATTCACAACGTCACCGAATTCCTTGAAAAAGTTGAAAACGAGGAGATTGAGGATATCGAATTCCTTGAGCTGCGTGCCTGCGACCAAAGCTGCGCAGGAGGGGTGCTTCTATGCCAAAACCGTTTCCTGATAAGCGAATGTATGTACGCCCGTGCCCGCAAAATTGCCGAGCGTGAGCGCAACGGCGAAATCACCAACGACTCCAAACTCGATGCCGAACGCGATTTCCTGCTTTCCGATGTGCGTGTGTCGGCGGTGAAGCCTCGTTCCATGCTCGCCCTCGACGAGGATGTGTCGAAGGCTTTGGAAAAGATGGAGAAAATACAGAAAATCAAAGCCAAACTGCCGCAAATCGACTGCGGAGTGTGCGGAAGCCCCTCGTGCAACGCATTGGCCGAGGACATAGTGTGCCGCGACGCCTCCCTCGAACGATGCGTGTTTATGAACAACGCCCAAAACCACGAGATGAAAGATATCTGGGGCGAGGAAAAATTTTCAGAATAATAACAAAACAATCAGCAAGTTTTACCCGTTTTCGGGTACAAAAATATGTTCAAAAACTAATATCATAGCACAATGAAGAAACTCACATCTGCTTTCTTTTTCTTATCGTTGATAGTAAGTCTAACAGCAATGTCCCAGCCTGGCGGCGGATTTCCTGGCGGTCGTCCGGGAGGTGGAAGGCCAGGAGGCGGAAGGCCCGAAGGCGGTTTCCCGCGCGGCGAGCGTTTCGACCGCAATATGCAAGATTCTCAGAAAAAAGGGCAGACCGTGAAACAGAAAAAAGTACGCAGCGGCTCCACATTCAAAGTGGTGGGGACACTTATCGACAGCGCTAAAAACGAGCCTCTGGGATTCGGCAATGTGGCTGTGCTCGACAAGGAGGACAGCAGCCTTGTGCGCGGTGCCTCCACCGACCTCTATGGTTATTTCGAGGTTACCGAAGTGCCTGCGGGTGAGTATTTTCTACGTGCCACATACATTGGCTACACCACACGTTATATACCTTTCAAGGTGGAGAACAACACGGCTCTCGGCAACATAAACATGAAAGAGGGCTCTATGCTTAAAGCCGTTACTGTAAAGGGACAGCGGCCACTTTACGCCCAGGACGGCGAAAAACTTATCTACAATGTTGCCGACGACCCGTCGATACAGACCGGAACCACCAACGACGCCCTGCAGAACGCCCCCGGCGTGGAGGTGGACGTGGAAGGTAACGTAACCCTTCGCGGTGTGTCGAGTGTGGAGATTTGGATAAACGACAAACCCTCGAAACTCACCGAGGAGAACCTCAAGACATATCTCGAAACCCTGCCTGCCAACGCCCTCGACCGCATCGAGGCCATCACCAACCCGTCGGCGAAATACGCCACCGACGCTGAAGCTGTCATCAACATCATCACTTCGGCACACGTAAAAAGCAACCAGTTTGTGAGTTTCGGTGTTAACGGCAGCACCCAGCCTAACATAAGTCCTTGGATTTCATACATGTGGGCCAAGGAGAAACTCAGCATTAACCTGTTTGCCAGCGGACGCTACTCGTTCCGCAGCAACGAGTCGAACGGCTGGTCGTACACCCGTGTGGACGGCAGCGAGCCCGACACCTACGACACCACCCGCCATCAGACCGACACCGCGTCGAACTGGAGCAAGAATCTCGGAGGCAACCTGTTTATGAACATCAACTACGAGATTGACTCGATGACCGATTTGGAAGTGCACGGAGGCGTGAACGGCTCGTTCAACCGCAGCGTGTCTGACAATAGTGTTTACCGCACTTTCTACGAGCTTGACACCATTTACACCAACGGCTACTCCACCTACGACAGCACCCGTAACCCAAGTTTCTTCGGCGACCTCGGTGCCGACTACACCAAGAAATTCGACCAAAACGGACATAATCTCCGACTCGGTCTCAACGGACGTTTCTCGCACAACCGCTCCACCGAGTTCTACGACCGCATGTACACCGAATATTACGGCCTCGACGACGAGTTCCGTTACCGTCTTACAAACCAGCGTAACGGCGGAGGAAGCCTCTTTGCCCGCTACAACCGTCCCTACAGCAAAGACGGCGAGATGAGCTACGGTTTTAATGCCGACTACACCAACACACACAACACATACGACCGTTTCTACAGGGCCGACTCGTCGTTCAATAACCTGAAAGACTCCACCGACATACTGCGCACCTACGATTTCCATGGTGCTACAAGCAACGTCAGTGCCGATGTTAACTGGACCCACCGTTGGGGCAATTTCACACTCTCCACAGGAGTTGGTTTGGGATTGCAGAGCATCACGTGGGACTACGATACCAAGATGGATTTTGCCGACAACGGCAGCCGTAACTTCATCACCGCACGTCCCTCCGTACACCTCTCGTACCGCACCGAGAGCATGCACAACTTCAAACTCAACTACTCGATGCGTATGCGTCAGCCCGACGAAAGTCAGCTCACCAAGTTCCGTATCTACGGCGATGAAAGCTACCGCACCGGTAACCCCGACGGCCTGAAACCCTCTTTCACACATTCCGCCGAAGCGGGCTGGACTAAATATTTCACCTCGTTTGGAAACGTGGGTATCGAAGGCTACGGACGTCTGGCCACCAACGAAATTAGCTCCCTCACCGACGCCACAAACAGCGATACATATCTCACCGACCGTATGGTTACCTACTCCATACCTTATAACATGGGCTCGTCGTGGCGCTATGGTGCTTCGCTCAATATGACCTACCGTCCCACGGGATTTTTCAACGTGCGTCTCTACGCCAACCTCTACGACTACGGCTACCACATGGAGTACGACCATACCGATGATAACGGCAGTGTGCGCCATCAGGACATCACAAAGGACAAATGGTCGTGGAGTGTGCGTGTGAACGCTTGGGCAAAGGTGTGGGACAACTATCAGATTCACCTTTCGGCAAACTACAACTCGCCCACCATCGGACTGCTCTCCGAAACCAAGGCCCGCTACTCTATGAACATGGGCATACGCAGCGATTTCTTCAAACGCAAACTCTCCGTGTTTATCAACATTCAGGACATCTTCAACTGGGGCGGACGCTACGGCACAGGCTCCACCAACACCAACCCCTACTATCTTAGCGAATCCACACGCAAAACCCTCAACAGCCGTTTCATAAGCGCCGGCATCACACTGCGTTTCGGTAAGATGGAACTCGAACGTCAGGCCAGAGTGGGTGGCGAAGGCGACGAATCGGAAGAATAGTCTTAACATCTAAAAACACGAAAAAAGCCGATTTGTGTGTTGATGTTTTTGAAAACTAAATAACGGACAATGAACAAAAAGATAATAGTTGGGATAACTGGAGGCATTGCCGCCTATAAGATTCCGCAGCTGATACGCCTTTTTGCCAAGAACGGCGACGAGGTAAAGGTGGTCGCCACCAAAAACGCCTTGCAGTTTGTAACGGAGCTTACCCTCGAGACCGTTTCGGGCAACGCCGTTTACAGCGACGTGTTCGCACCCCGCAACGAGTACAGCACCGAGCACATAGCCCTCGCCGACTGGGCCGATATGATTGTGGTGGCACCGGCCACGGCCAACATCATAGGAAAATTCGCCTCCGGCATTGCCGACGACGCACTCTCCACACTGCTTCTGGCTTTTGCCAAGGATATAGTCGTGTGTCCCGCCATGAACACCAACATGTTCAACAGTCCTGTGGTGCAGGAGAATCTCAACTGCTTGAAAGACAAAGGGGTGAATATCCTCTCCCCCGCTGATGGCGAGCTGGCCTGCGGCACTTCCGGTGTGGGACGTATGCCCGAACCCGAGGAGATTTTCGAGTTTGCGGAGGCTGTCTTCGCCAAAAAGCTGAGTATGTCCGGAAAGACGGTGCTCGTCACCGCCGGCCCCACCTACGAACGTATCGACTCCGTCCGGTTTATCGGCAATTTCAGTACCGGAAAGATGGGCTTTGCCGTGGCCGAGGAGCTGGCCGAGCGCGGGGCCAAGGTAATACTTGTGGCAGGACCCACGAGTCTTACGTCCAAACATCGTAATATCAGGCAGATAAACATTGAGTCGGCACGCGAGATGTACGCCGCCGCCACGGAGAACTTCGGCAGTTGCGATGCCGCCATACTCTCCGCCGCCGTGGCCGACTACCGTCCCGAAAATGTGGCCGACCACAAGATAAAAAAGACTGCCGACACCGAGACTCTGGACATACACCTTGTGCAGAACCCCGACATTCTGGCCACTTTGGGCAAAATGAAAACCGGCCGTCAGCTGCTTGTGGGCTTTGCGCTGGAGACGGACAACGAGCTGGAGAACGCCAAGTCGAAGCTTGTACGCAAGAACCTCGACATGATTGTGCTTAACTCGCTGAAAGACAAAGGTGCGGGCTTCGGTCACGACACCAACAAGGTAACCATCATCACCGCCGACGGGACGGTTACCGAAGGCACCCTCAAATCCAAAGCCGCCGTCGCCAAGGACATCGCCGACCGCATGGAAAGGCTGATGGGGGAGTGAAATGAAATACTTGCAAAACAATAGATAATACAAAACCAAAATAATATGTTTACCAAAGAGGAATTCAAGGTGCTGGTGATGCTCTATGCCGCCAATATCGACAGCGACATACACCAAGACGAAGTGGACGGTATACTCCAAAAAACTGATGCCGTCACTTTTGAAAAAGTGAGAAAAATGTTCAAAAATATGGGCGATACGGAAATACTGTCGTGTATTCAAGAAAATAAAGCTCAGTATCTTGCCGACGCCGCTGAGAAACAGCAGCTGCTCGACGATGTGCATTCTATCATCGCTGCCGACGGCCGTCACTCCGCAATGGAGAACCACCTTATACGAGAGCTGAAAAGGGTGTTGGGTTAGAATATCCCATACACCTTCTTATACAAAATATCCTTTATTTCCTTGTAATCCCTCTCGTTCAGCGGATTCCGCGACAGCAGGAGCATTGGCAGAAAGCCGTCGCCGGGGCGGTATGGCGGCTGCAGGTATTCGAAAGTGTTGGCGGTAAAGCCGTGCCGTTGGTAAAAACCTATCCGCCTTTGAGCCAAAGTGTTGTCGGGAAGTTCCGCCTCCAGCACCACCTGCATGTCACTGTGTAACTGAGAAAGGAACGTGCCCAACACCTCTCCTCCCAAGCCGTTGTTACGAAGGGGTTCGCTTATGGCGAAATGCTCTATGTAAACCGTTTTCCTAAAATTCCAGTAGCCGAACACCCCAATGTTTTTGGCATCCTTCTGCACCACGCACAGACGGTACTCGTCGCCGCGTCGCTCCATCGCCTCGAAAGAGGGACGCTCCTCTGCCGGAAAGGCACTCTCCAAAAGGCTTTTGGCGAAGTTGCGGTCGGTGTGGGAAAGAAAAGCGTTGGAAAAAACGACGGACATCACAGGTTGTTCAAAATAAAACGTAGGAACAGGGTGAACTGCGGTGCGAATTTGTCGTAGTTGGGAAGGTTTATCTTGTTGTAGTAGCAGTTCACGCCAAGGTCGGCGGCCATGGAGTGGGGGAGCAAAAGCCGCAGGCACGGTGCCGCAAACACGCCGTATCCGATGCCCGCCTGGTAATACTCGTAGCTCTGCGAGTTCATCAAAGGTTCGCGTCCGCCCCACACGTCGAGGATGCTGTAGGTGTTGCCACCAATCTCCACATCGTTGCTCAGCACACGTATGTGGTTGATGTTGAAACCGATATCAGCAACAAAGTGAAACATCGGGTTAAGCGGTATCGACTTGGAGAACCCCAAATCTATATAGGTGCGCGACTCGGTACCCCAGATGTCGCAAGGTATGTATTGGTTCATATTGGACAGAGTGGAAGTGCTGGCACCACTATAAAGGTTGAACGCACCTTTGGCCGTGAGTTTGGAGTAGTTGAAACGTGCGAAAACGGCGGAGTTGCTGCCTTCAAAATCGTAGCGGAAGCCGATGCCTACCTGATAGGTGATGGCGTAACTCATTTTGGCGTATTCGGCCACTTGCAGCTGTTTGTATGTGCCAATGGCAGAGGGATTTATAAGCCCTTGGTCAACAAGGTTGTTCCATATCGGATTACCGTATGCCTCGCTGTGCAGTATGCGGTCGATGGTGTTGGTGTTTTCGGGGATGCCGTTGTAGAAATTGGCGTGGTACTTGCCTGCGTAGGTGCCGCCGGCGTCGATGGTTACGGAAAAGCTTTTGAGCGGCAGCAGTTCGTCAAACGCTTCCTGTGCCGATAAAGTAAGGGGAAGGCAGGCTACGATAGCCGCCAGCAGAGCATTTATGTATGTCGAAAATCGTGGCACGGGGAGTTTTTTAAATGTTCGACTCCTTGCCTTTCATCATCTGATAGAGGAAATCGCGGGCGCGGAACAACTGGGCTTTCACGGTGCCGAGCGGCAGGTCCATCTCCTGTGCAATCTCCTCGTAGGAGTATTCCTTGAAATAGCGCAGCTCCACCAGTTTGCGGTAGCGCGGTTTGAGCAGCTGCACCACCTGTCGCATCATCTCTATTTTCTGTTCCTTGATGATGGCCTCTTCGGGGTTGTGGTCCTCGGAGGGGATGCTGTAGTCGGTAACCTCGTCGTCGCGGTTGGTGCACATGCTGTTGAGCGATATGGTGCGCAGACGTTTTTTGCGGATGAAATCGATGCAGTTGTTCGAGGCTATGGTGAAGAGCCACGTGCTGAAGGCGTGGGTGGGGGTGTAGAGGTGCAGCGAACGGAACGCCTTGCCGAAAGCCTCGATGGTGAGGTCGTCGGCCTCGACGGGGTCGTTGGTCATTTTCAAAAGCATCAGGTACAACGGTTCACGATAGATCTTGAGCAGGTCGGCGTAGGCCTTCTCGTCGCCCTTTTCGCGAGCCAAGCGCACAAGCTGGTAGTCACGCTGTGCTTTATCCGTGGTTAGATTAGGAGTTGCTTCCATTGCCATTTTTATGCCTTAACGTTGATAGGAACAAAATAGTATTTGCAAACAAAAAATAAATTTCAAAAAACGGGGAAAGTGCTGATATGTAGCGTTTTATATTTAAACGCCGACAGAGTTGGAAGTTACACACAATCTGCCAGGCTATTTTTACAACCAAAACTCCCAGCAGTACGAAACCGAGTATGGGCAGCGGGTTGAGGACATACAGCAAAATTCCGCAAAGGTAGAAAAGCGTTACCGCGAGGGTGCGTAGCAGCAGCAGGGTTTTGTCGGAGGCTTTGTATCTTTTTATGGTGCTGTGCAGACGGCGCCGTTGGTCCATCCACGCTCCGACGGTTTTTGGCGGCTGCGAAACGACGTAAGCCTCTTCCTCAAGGCAGATTCCAGTGTTGGAGCTGTTGCCGTTTTTGTTCACAAACAGGTCGTCGTCGCCGTAGGGTATGTTGTATTGTTTGATAAATCCTTTGTTGTCGAAGAAAAACTGGCGGCGGTATGCCATATTGCGTCCCACGCCGCAGTAGGGACGGTGCATTAGGGCGGTGCCGAACATCATGGCGGAGTGCGACAGGTTTTCGTATTGCTCGAAAGCGTTGAGCATGCCTTTGCGCGATTCCAGTCCGTGGTAGCCCAGCACTATCTGCGTCTTGGGGTTGGCAAAAGGTGCCACCATCTTCTCCACCCAGTCGAAACTCTTTGGCACACAGTCGTTTTCGGTAAGCAGTATTATGTCGTTCTTGGCCGACTGAATGCCTATGGAAAGGGGGAATTTCTTGCCTTTATAGTTGTTCACGTCTTTTTCCAGACGCACTATTTTCAGCTTGTCGGGATAGTTGCTTTTGAACACCTGCAGCACGTACTGCGTGTTGTCGAACGAGTCGTAGTCCACCACCACCACCTCGAGTTTGGGGTAGTTCTGCTCGAGCAGGTAAGTGAGGTTGTCGGTCAAAAGTTTTTCACCATTTTTTGAAGTAAGCACAACAGAAACGGATGGTTGTGCGTTATTATTGGGCGACAGTTTTGTTTTCGACGTGCGAAAATGGTACAATCCGTAATGGATTGCCAGATACACAAAGCAAACGGCAAACAGTGCTATCAGTATCAGCGGAATTGTTTCGAAATAAGTTCCAAAGAGTGTCATGTTCTGTCTGATTTGGTTTGCAAAAGTATAACTTATTTGCGTAATGCCAAAACAAACCACCGCCAACTTATCAACTATTTACTAACAACGTTATAAAGCAATGAAATTCACCCTCGAAGCCACCGACCCCCAGAGCAAAGCCCGTGCCGGAGTCATCAGCACCGACCACGGCGACATACCCACCCCCATATTTATGCCCGTGGGCACCGTGGGGAGCGTAAAAGCCGTTCATATCCAGGAACTTATCGACCAAGTTTCGGCACGTATCATCCTCGGAAACACCTACCATCTGTACCTGCGTCCGGGTGTCAAGGTGCTGGAGGCCGCCGGAGGACTGCACCGTTTCAACGGCTGGAAACGGCCCATACTCACCGACAGCGGCGGCTTTCAGGTGTATTCTCTTTCCGACAACCGCAAGCTTAAGGAGGACGGCGTGGAGTTCCGCTCGCATATCGACGGCTCCAAGCATTTCTTTACGCCCGAGTTCGCCATCGACGTGCAGCGCAGCATCGGAGGCGACATCATCATGGCTTTCGACGAGTGCACCCCCTTCCCCTGCGAATACAACTACGCCAAACGCTCGATGCACCTCACCCACGCATGGCTCGACCGCTGTGTGGAGCGTGTGCGCACCACCGAGCCGAAATACGGCTACAGCCAGTCGCTGTTCCCCATAGTGCAAGGCAGCGTGTACCGCGACCTGCGCATACAGTCGGCGGAGAAGATAGCTTCCGTGGGCTGCGACGGCAACGCCATCGGTGGACTCTCGGTGGGCGAGCCGGTGGAGACGATGTACGAACTCACCGAGCTAGTGTGCGGCATACTGCCCGCCGACAAGCCCCGTTACCTGATGGGCGTGGGCACCCCGGCCAACATCCTCGAAAGCATAGCCCTCGGCATCGACATGATGGACTGCGTGATGCCCACCCGCAACGGCCGCAACGGCCTGCTCTTCACCTCGCAGGGCACCATGAACATGAAAAACCAGAAATGGGAATACGACTTCTCGCCCCTCGACGAGGAGGGCACCGCCCTTGTGGACAAGGTCTACACCAAGGCTTACCTGCGGCATCTCTTCAAGGCGCAGGAAATTCTGGCCATGCAGATTGCCAGCATCCACAACCTTAGTTTCTACCTGCGACTGGTTACGCAAGCGCGCGAGCATATCCTTGCTGGCGATTTCCTTGAATGGAAAAACCGTATGGTTCCGGTGCTGTCGCAAAGACTCTAGTTTATTTCGGAATTCGGATTTAGGATTTCGGAATTGTTTTTTTTGGGGTGAATTCCCTATAGAAACAAAAAACAGGCTCCAAAGAGCCTGTTTTTATGTTTATTTCGTGTTTTTCGATGTTGAACTGGATTAGATTTCCAGCATCACGTTGCTGTTGCGGGCCAGACGGCGCAGGTTGATGATGGCGTAGCGCATACGGCCGAGGGCGGTGTTGATGCTCACGCCCGTTTTCTCGGCTATGTCCTTGAACTCGTATTTGCCGTAGTGACGCAGTATCACCACGCGGCGCTGCTCGTCGGGGAGTTTCTTTATCAGCTTGCGTATGTCCTGACGGGTCTGGTTTTTGATCACCACTTTTTCCACATTGTCGTCGAGCACGCGCAGGTTTTCGAGCAGGAAATCGTTTTTGTTCACCGTAGGAAGCTTGCTCACCCTGCGGAAATGGTCCACAATAAGGTTGTGCGAAATGCGCATAACCCAGTGTATGAACTTGTTCTCGTCCTTGTACATGCCCGAGTTGATGGTCTGTACAACTTTCAAAAATGTGTCTTGGAATATGTCGTCGGCCACGTTCTTGTCCTTTACCACGGAAAAGATATAGCCATACACTTTTGCCTGATGGCGGGCCAGAAGTGTCTCGAAATCTGCATAATTACCATTTCTGTAGCCATTTATCAGCTCGTTGTCGCTGATCATTGCCTTTGTTGCTACGTTCATAATAACCTCCTATGTTTTGGGTTTTTATTTACTGTTTTCTTTTACAAAAATAGTAGTTATGCTTCGATAATCTTCTGTTTTAGTTTATACTTTGTTTTTTAACTGTTTCGAACTGCAAAGATACAATTTTTTTTCGACTCTGCAAAATATTTTTATCAGTTTTACGTTGTTTGTTTTTCAATACGCTATATATCAAGTTTTTAGCCTTCTAAATTATTGGTTTCCCGATGTTTTTCGCTTTTTGTAAGTACTTTTTTGTACCGCTTTTTTACCAAAACTTACTGCGGGGGAGAGATTTTTTTATGCCAACGAAATTGAATACTCCTCGCTGATGTCCAGCCACTCGTCGGTGTGGATGAAAATACAATCGTCCTCTACTTTGATGATATTCCCGAATTGGTAGTCGGGACGGACGAAAACTGTTAGCTTCACTCGGTCGCCTTGTTGTAGTTGGTGTTCGTTGCGATTTACCATAAACTTGTAGTTTTGGTTTTTGTCATCGTCAAACGACCAATCAAGATAGGTACGAGGTATAATCGGCTTTCCTTCTGTATTTCTTTTCATTTGTTTTATTCCTTATATTTCATCACCATATCGTACAGCAGGTTGTCCAGTGTTTCGGTGGGGTGTTTGTCCAGTTCGGGACGGAATGTCTCGATATGTTCGTTGTAATAGCCGGCAAGGTTGCGGGCGTAGGTCATAAGGTCGTGGTCCACCACGCTTACGTCATGTTCCTTGCCACTTTTCTTAAGTTGTAGCAGATGGTCGATTTTCGCCCGCAGCGCCGCATCCTCCACGGTGGCCTCCACCAGCTTGGCGAAAGGCACGGGCGGCAGGGTGTGGCGTTGCTCTATCCAGCGGCAGGCCAGCACTCCCCGCAGGTAGTAGAGGAAACGTTTCATCGAGCAGTCGGGACGTTGCAGGTAACGCTCGTCGTGGGAGATGTAGATATGGTTGTAGTGGTACATCGAGGCGATGGGGTTGAAGAAATCCTGTGCGGCGGTGCGGATACGTGCCAGAAAAGCGTCATCGGCACGATAGACGAAGGGCGAGTCGAGCCACTCCATAAGTGCGGGGTTGCAGCGTTTGAGCAGTGCCAGTGTCTTGCGCAGCTCCCAGCCCGCGAGGTCGAGGTCGCCGTGCATACGCTCGATGGTGTCGCGCTGGGGCTCCACTCGCAAATACCACTGCGGACGGTGCACATACACGAAACGCACATCCCAGTCGCTGTTCTTCGACTCGAAGCCCCATGCCCTGCTCCCCGACTCCACGGCAAGAAGCACCGAAACATCGTGCTCCCGCTCGATGGCCTCAAGCTGTTCAAGTATTGCGGTTTTCATTCGTTATCAATCACTTAATAAGTTGTTGTTTCTCTCTGTTTTCACTCAATGTTCCGAGGTGTAATATGAACTGCTTCCTTTATTTTTCTTTCAAACACATAAATCATATCATAGTACATCCGTACCGATTCATCTGTTGCAAAAGCCAATGCCCACTCCATGAAGGTGTATTCCAGACCGCTGTTCTTGTCAAAATAGGGCGTTTCCCAGAGGTCCGATAGCGCAGGATACACATCGTATGGATTCTCTCCAAATGCATCCATGACTTCTGTTGTATAATCTTTGAGAAGCGTATCTTGCCATATACAAAAATCACAGCCTTTTTCTTCCTTCAGTATATCGAATGCTATTTCTTTCAATACATCTAATTCGTTTTTCTCTTTGTCCATTTTAATCATCTATATTTTAATTGGGTATAATTTTTGTCTTTTAAAATTGCAAATATACGATTTTTATCCAAAATAAAAAAGAAGATGGTCTGCGGACGGTCGTACCGCAATCAGTCATGTTGAATTTCAAAAGCCGGCAGACACCGAATATTTCTGCTCTTGACCATCTTTGAGTTTACCCCTTTATCACAGCTATCGGCTCCAGTTTGACTTTCACTTTCACAAGGTCCGACTCGAGGGCTATCACTTGGTCGATGTCCTTGTAGGCGCTGGAGGCCTCGTCGAGGTCGCGCTGGCTGCGGAGGCTGTGGACGATGCCCTTTTCGTCCATCTTCTTTATCTCCTCCTCGAGGTTAAGGGTGTTGATAGCCTTTGTGCGGCTCATGGTGCGTCCTGCGCCGTGGCTGGAGCTCATAAAGCTTTCGGGGTTGCCCAGTCCTTCAACAATATACGAGCTTGTCCCCATGGAGCCGGGGATGATGCCCGTCTCGCCCGCCCTTGCGCGCACAGCCCCCTTGCGGTGCACTATGCAGTTGTGGCCGAAATGGTTCTCCCAAGCGGCGTAGTTGTGGGCGATGTCGATGTCGGGCTCGAACTCCACGTCGGGCAAGGCGTCGGTGAAGACCTCCTTGATACGTTCCATCATCAGGCTGCGGTTGCAGTGGGCAAAGGCGATGCAGTAGTTCATCTCGTCCCAGTAGCTGGTGAATTCCGGTGTCCTCAACGGCAGGAACGGCAGCTGTATGCTCGACTCCACTTTGCTGAAATACATCTCGTTGAGAATCTTCGCACGTTTGTTGTAGTAGTCGCCCACCTGTTTGCCGAGGTTGCGCGAGCCGGAGTGGATCATTATCCACAGCCATCCATCACCGTCTTTCTGCAGTTCGATGAAATGGTTGCCGCCTCCCAGCGTCCCCACCTGATGTTGCGCAGAAATATACTGATGTTTAACTACACACATACTGTCTATGTCGAAACCCACGGGCATATATTTCTCGTCCTGACGTTCTTTGTGGTGGTCCATTCCCAGCGGGATGCGCTGGCGGATGCCGCTCATAATTATCTTTCGCAGGAAAGTCTCCTCTATCATCTCGGCACGGATGTTGGTCTTTACGGCACGCATGCCGCAGCCGATATCCACGCCCACGGCGTTGGGGATAACCACGTTGTTGGTGGGCAGCACGCCGCCGATGGGCATCCCCATACCTGCGTGACAGTCGGGCATCAGCGCAATGTGATGATATACGAAAGGCAGCGAGGCGAGGTTCTGCACCTGCTGTAGTGCCTTTTCTTCTATGTCGGTGAGCCACATCTTGACCACCGTGGTTCCCATTTCTTCTACTTTTTCCATGATAAAAAAACTAATTTTTTGTTTTCGACATTGCAAAATTATAAAGGGGGTGCGCAATCTTTTTGCGTAGCATAAAAATTTTTTGAAAATATTTTTTACTTCATTGTAAATCAATAAAATAAAAATGTATTTTTTTTCGTCACACCCCTAAAAAATCGTCATTATTTCGTCAGAAAACCATCATTTTTCACCAAAATTACGTATCTTTGCACCACAAAAACGGGCGAAATTTTGCCATGAAATGGCGAAATATTTTTACCCTGAACGGGCGAAATTCTTTCACCCAAAACGGGCGAAAATTTTTTCGCCCCAACTATTAATTATTAACTATTAATTATTAACTGAAACGAAATGCCTGCAAACCGCAACGCGCTGCTGCGCTACAAAACCATCGACCACTGCCTGTGCAACCGTTACCGCAAGTGGACCCTCGACGACCTTATCGAAGCCTGTGCCGCCGCCCTGTACGAATTCGAGGGCATCCGCAAAGGCATCAGTCGCCGCACCATACAGCTCGACATACAGACCATGCGCAGCGACCGGCTCGGCTACAACGCACCCATCGTGGTGATCGACAACAAATACTACACCTACTCCGACCCCGACTACAGTATCCTTCACAGTCCACTCACGGAGCGCGACATGACGGAGCTTACCGAGGCCGTGGGGGTGATGAAACAGATGACGGGATTCCCAGCCATGGCGGGCGTTTCCGACCTTGTGAGCCGTATGGAGGAGCAGGTGAGCATGGCGGCGGGCAACCGCGAACCGCTTATCCTTATGGAACGCAACGACCGTCTTCGCGGACTCGAATATGTGTCGGTGATCTACGACGCCCTGCGCAACCGCTGTGCGCAGCAGATGACCTACCAGTCGTTCAAGGCCCAGCAGCCTACCACTTTCGTGTTCTACCCCTACGTGCTGAAAGAGTACAACAACCGCTGGTTTGTGCTAGGCAAACGTAAGTCGAAGTCGCGGTTTATGAGCATCCTTGCCCTCGACCGCATCAAAGAGCTGCACACCCTGCCCGACGAGCCCTATTTCAAACCCAAGCAGTTCGACGCCGAGAAGTATTTCGCCGAGATGGTGGGCGTGAGCCGCAACGAGAACGACAAGCCGCAGACGGTGAAGTTCTGGGCTTCGCAGATGGACTCGCCCTATTTCGTCACCAAGCCCATCCATCACACGCAGGAGGTGGTGGAGCAGAACGAAGAGGGGGAGACGCTTTTCAGCATCGAAGTCATCATCAACCGCGAGCTGATGAGGGTTTTTCTCGGTTTCGGTCCCGGAGTGAAGGTGGTGGAACCC
The DNA here is from genome assembly GCA_016283745.1 of Bacteroidales bacterium. Taxonomy (GTDB): domain Bacteria; phylum Bacteroidota; class Bacteroidia; order Bacteroidales; family P3; genus UBA1219. Next base: position 19,557 of record JAEENM010000048.1, read on the forward strand.
AAAGCCCTTGCCGCCTACATCAAGAAACGCCATCGTGACGCCGCCGACGGAATACTGCGGAACTCGTCGTGAAAGAATGAAAATCTTTTCGGGGGAATTTTTTTCTAATCCTCTTGCTCGTAATAGTACGAGTAGTCGATGCCTTTCATAAAAATCTCACGGTCGTCGATGCGGTCGGTCATCGCACCTTGTAGCAGCGACTTGATGGCGGTGGCGTTGGTAGTGCTTTTCCGCATGGCTTCCAAGTAGTTCTTTTTGTCTATCATGCTCCAGTCCACACACTTTTTCAGACTTTTTTTGAAAATCAGGTCGAGCCAGATGCGGGTGGAGCGGCCGTTGCCTTCCATAAAGGGATGTGCCACGTTCATCTCCACGTATTTGTCCACAATTTCATCGAAAGAGCTTTCGGGCATACGCTCTATTATTTCGAGGTGCTGTTGCAGATACTCGGCGCGACAGAAAAGTGTGCCGTCTTTCCAGATGGTGGTGGTGCGGATTTTTCCCGCAAAGTCGTACAATCCGCCGAAGAGGTAGGCGTGGATCTGTTGCAGGCATTTCACCGTGCCGGGTTCCAAAGTGTCGAGCAGACCGCTTTCCACAAGGGTGTAGGCTTTTTTCTTGCTCTGTCCGTCGATGGAGTTGTCGCTGTAGATAAACCAGTCGAGGAAAGCGCTGGCGCGGTTGTTGGGGTAGTTTTTGGCCAAGGTCTGCACAGCGTCGGCGTCGAGGGCGTCGGCGGCACGTTGCTTACCGTCGGGAGCTTGGAATTTGAAGTCGTGAGTGATACTCACGAGTTGAATTTTGTCGGATAATAGTTTTTTCTTGAGCCAACGCCAATAGTTACCTGCCTTTACATAGTCGTCCTCGTCGTTGATGGCACGGACTATGTCGGTGGCGGAGAACCACCACTTGCTGTGCTCCTCGTCCCAAACGGCACGTACCTCACGGTTGTTGAAAAAACGTATCGATTTTTTGCTCATAACTTAACACCTGTTGTCAGGCTTTTAGAAATGCAAAGATACGAAAAATTTGTGAATAGTGAATCGTGATTGGTGATTTTTGGTGTTAAGTGATGAAGAAAGTGGAAAAATATGGTTAATCGTTGATAGATTTAGTTCCTTAACTGCAAACTCACCACTGCAAACTGCAAACTAATTACTGTCCACTGACAACTAATAGTTTTTTCTTCCAAACTCCTGCCTTTTTCCTTCTTTTCGCTTATTTCGAAGTCCGCTTTTGCCAAAATCTCAAAAAAAATCCTTACCTTTGAAAAACGAAACAAGCCGTTTTACGGAGGCGAAAACCTTGTTAAATGGTTTGTACACAGTTTTTTATGAAGAAAAGGACTTTATATCGGAATATCATCGTTTTGTGTGTGGCAACGCTTGTGGCTGCCTGTGCCCGCACCGGCTACCCCTCGGGCGGCGAGACAGACCGCACCCCGCCGGAAATCACCAAAGTGTCGCCCGAAAACCGCACCACCAACTTCAACGGCAAGGGCTTTACGCTGGAAACGGACGAGTATGTTGTTTTGAAAGACGCTAACAATCAAGTGATTATCTCCCCGCCGATGAAGCAGTTCCCGCAAATCACCTCCACGGGAAAGAAGATAAAGGTCGTCATCAAAGACACGCTGCAGCCCAACACCACCTACCTTTTCCAGTTCCGCGACGCCATTGCCGACAACAACGAGGGCAACCTGCTCAGCGATTTCAGCTACGTCTTCTCCACCGGCCCCAGCCTCGACAGTCTTGCCTTCTGTGGTACGGTGACCGACGCCCTCACCGACGAGCCCGACAAGAAAATCTTTGTCTTCCTGTACGAGTCGTTCGACGACTCCGCCGTGGCTGCGCATCCCGCCTACGCCACCAAGACCGACGACAAAGGTCATTTCCGGTTCCACTACCTCGCCGACAAAAAATACAAAATCCTCGCCCTCAACGATTTGGACAAGAGCTACACCTACAACTCCGTTGCCGAGAAGGTGGCGTTCTCCACCGACACCGTAACGCCCTTTTTCCTGCTCGACAGCGTCAAGCCCGATTACGACAAGTTTGTGATGAGCAGTTTCGAGCAGGTGGGCACCGTTCAGCGTATCACCAAAAAGGAGTTCATCGGCAAAGGCAAGGTGCAGATTGCCACGGCAATGCCTATGGCCAACCCCACCATCACCGCCGACAGCGCGCGAATTTTCTGGCTGCCCAACGCCACCAGCGACACCATCACCCTGTGGATGCTCGACAAAAACACCGACTCGCTGCGTTTCGTCATCCGCGACACCACGGGCATCGACGACACGCTGAACCTCAAATACAACCGTCGTCGCGGGAAAAACCTCTCCGCAGGCGGCTTTATGAAAAACAATTTCGGCACCAGCCTGCCTTATTTCGACACTTTCCAGCTTACTTTCGCCAATCCTCTGGCAA
>JAEENM010000049.1 GCA_016283745.1 Bacteroidales bacterium
GTCGGTACACATAGCAGTACTTGCAGCCGGGACTTATCTTGGTGCATCCGTGCCACGGGTTCCAGTCGGCGTAAATCTCCCAGTGTTCTGACATAGCGGTTTGTTTGACTTACTTATTTGGGTAACATCTGTTTAGCCAATTCGGCTATTTCGTTTTCTGATTTCGAATTTGGGATAAAAATGGCGATAAACACGCATCTTCCGTCGGGCAGGATGACGACTCCTGCGTCGTTCATGTCCTGAGTGCCATCTCCATTAGGGAACCCAGTGCCTGTTTTGTGTACGATGGTGGCCCCTTCGGGAATTGCGGCCGGTATGCGTTTCAAACCTGTCGAGCAATTGGCCATGGTGTTCCAAACGAATGTAAGATATTGATTATCATCTTTGTGGTTGTAAAACCATTGGAACAGACGAACCATTTCCCAAGGTGTGGCGTTGTTTTCTATCGCCTTTGCTGGATTTTTGTGCAATTGCCTCTCCGTAAATCGGATATGGATATTTGGGAATCCGAGTTTGTGCAGAAATTTCGTTACCACTTTTGGCTTGCCGCAATGCTTAAAAAGGATGTCGCACGCATTGTTGTCGCTTTGGGCGAGCGAAAGTTCCAACAATTCGGCATACGAAAAAGCCCTCCTGCCTTCGAACATTTTCAGCATCGGGGACCATGTGTCTTGCATCAGTTTCGCTTTGTCCACGACAATGGTGTCGGTTAGCGCCAGCCCGTTTCTGTTCAGATAATCAGCCACATATATGGCCTGCGGGAATTTCATGACGCTGTGAAGGGCGAAACTCTCGTCGGCGTTGAACAAACCGGCTGTGTGGTTATGCGAAACGCAAGCCCCATATCTCTCCGTCTTGGGCTGGGCAAAAAGCAATGCGGGCAAAAGCATTATCAGTATCAGAAGTTTACGTTTCATTTTTTCTCCATATAAATCCACGTCAGCTTGGGGTTTTCGTTCAGTATTCCGGTGGGTTTGAACCCTTGGCGGAGATAGAAATTGTAGGTGGCGGACATCTGCAGACAGGCCCAGAACCACGCCCGCCGATGTGGCATGAGCCGCTGTATCTCGTAGAACATATACCTGCCGATGCCTTGTCCTTGATAGTCGGGGTGCACCATCATGCGCCCCATCCACAGGGAGCCGTCGGCGACGTTGCCACGGATGGAGCCAATTATCTGTCCCTCCGCATTTTGCACTTTGTAGATGGTGCAACGGCGGAACTCCTGGCAAAGATGCTCCAACGTCTCGTCCAGCGGCGACTCGTCGGTCCAGTCCAGACTGCCGAAAGCGGGAGCATAGGCCTTGCGTTGCAGCTCCAGCAGCTCTGGCATGTCGTCCAACGTGGCAACTATCATTTCCATCATGCTAACGCTCCTAGGGTTTATTTCTTCCAGCGTTTCAGCTGTGGAAAGTACTGCCGCATCATCTGTTTGTATTCCTCTTTGGTCATGGGTTTGGGCATGTTTTTGTTCACCTCGTCAACAAACTGGGCGCAGAAGTCGATCATCTCGTCCATGGTGCAGTCTTTGGTGAAAGCCCCGTCCTTGTAGCAGTAGAGGCAGTAATCCTCGTTGCGGCTTCCGTCGGCGTTGGTGCCGAACATTCCTTCGGTGAGCGGCATTCCGCAGCTCTGACAAAATTTTGGTTCCATATTATGGTTGGTTTTATCTGTTGTTTTGTAAACGTTATTTTTCGTTGAATAATTGCGGTTATTTTTGGCTAGAAATTGCATAAAAATGCGTGTTGTAGCCAAAAATAATTTACTCGCTAAACAGGTCTTTTAATATTATATTATTGGTTATTAGGCTGTTATAATAAGCATTTTTCTTCGAGTTACAATTTGAAACAAGCGTTACAAGCACCTGTTTTTGCGTAGAAAAACAACCTTTCAGTTCCTCCACCCTGTTGCGGAGCTTGTCGGCCTCTTGTTTGGTGATGGCATACGGTTTTGCGGTATATTTCATTTCGCACAACGAAACCACCTTGTCCGCACGTTCTATCACCATATCCATCTGTGCGTTAGCGGTTTGCATGGGATAGGTCTTGGTTGCCACACCCGTTATTCCGAGTGCTTTGTGGATGGCGTGGACGTGGGCGAAACAAAGCCGTTCGAAACTCAATCCCAGCCAAGTGTTGTAGCGCGGCGTAGCTTGCAGATGCAGCCACGCTTCACGGTCGAAATGGCGCGTTCCATTTATAAACTGAAGGTGAAAAAGGCTGTAGAAATCGACAAGCTGGAACAGTGGCGAGCGACCATTCACCGGTTTGTATCGACGGATGAAACCGCATTGCTCCAGCTCGTCCAGCCGCCGTGTCATACCGCCTCCGTTGGTAAGGCCTGTGGCGTTGGCGATGTCGTCGCGGGTGTGGCCGCTGCGTTTTTTGCCAAGAGCGGTAATGATTTTCACATATTCCTCCGATTTCCGGAAAAGCGATTTGTACAGATTGTCGAACTCGGTTTTAAGCAGCGCGTTATTCGCAAAGAACAGTCTGTCAATATTTTGCGCAAGACTCAGAGACTTGTCCAACAAGTGCAGATAATAGGGGATTCCGCCCATTATCATATAACATTCGGCAATCAGATCCTCGTTCCAGCGCACGCCCTGCGAATGAAGATACTGCCTGGTTTCGGCAAGGGTGAAAGGGCTTAGGTGCAGGTGGCAGGTCAAACGGTTGTGCAAACCGCCTTTGCTGGTTATGATGTTTTTCACCATCCACGAGGCGGCGCTGCCACAGACTATAAACAGAAGGCTGCTCTGCATGCTGCCCCAGCTGTTCCAAAACAGGTCGAGAGCTTTAAGGAACTCCGATTTCTGGGTGTCCATCCACGGCAATTCGTCCAAAAACACCACCTTTTTACGTTGCCGAGAGCGTTTTATCACATCTTTCAGCAAATCGAAAGCCTCGTACCAATCCTTGGGCTGTTCAGGTGCTGTTTTGCTGTACGAACATATTGATTTATAGAAGTTTTGCAGCTGTTCCTGTCGGTTTCCACGAGCTATGCCAGTGGAATAGAAAGTGAAATTGTCGCGGAAAAAGCTCCGCACCAGCCACGTTTTGCCCACCCTTCGGCGACCATACAACGCAACAAACTCTGCCTGAGACGACTCTTTCAATCGAGTTAATTCTTCTATTTCTCGCTTTCTTCCAATTAGTTGCATAAAAATAGATATATTTATTTTTGGCTACAAATATATGAAAAATAATTATTACAGCCAAAAATTATTTATTCTTTAGAACAAAAGCAATCGGGAAACCATCGCATTCCGCAGCTCTGACAAAATTCGGGTTGGTTTTATCTGTTGTTTTGCAAACGTTATTTTTCGTTGAATTATTGCGGTTATTTTTGGCTAGAAATAGCATAAAAATATGCATTGTAGCCAAAAATAATTTATTTACAAAATAGATATTTTGATATTATATTATTGATTATCAAGATGTTATAATAAACACTTTTCTTTGAAATACAATTTGAAACGAGCGCAACAAGCACCTACTTTTGCGTAGAAAAACAGCAGTGCAGTTCCTCTAGTCCATCTATTTTCCAAGCATTTCAACAAGTTTCTTCTCCAGCTCTTCCTCCAGAGTTGTGGAGAATCCAATCTGGGTATAGACGATATTGCCATTGCGGTCGATGAAATAGAGTGTGGGGTAACCCGAAACATGGTATTCCTTTGGAAGTTTGCGGTCGGAGAAAAGAACGGTGTAGGTGACGTCGCGTTTGGCAAGGAAATCGGCCATTTTAGCCTTAACAGGGTCGTCTATCGGGTCGATGCCTATCATAACAAAGCCCTTGTCCTTGTATTTTTCGTGCAGACTTTGCAAGCAAGGCAATGCGGCACAGCATGGGGCACACGATTTGTAGAAGAAATCCACTAGCACCACCTTGCCTTTCAGGTCGGCGAGAGAGACCGTGTCGCCCGCAAGGCTTGGCAGCGACCACAGCGGGGCCGGGTCCCCTGCGGGAAGCAGCTCGGGAGGAGTATATGGAACATAGTCCTTTAAAAGCACTGTCTTTGGCACAGCATCAAACGACAGTTTCGTATTATCGACTTCGGGACTGAAAGAGAGCAACCTGAACTCTCTGTACTCGAACAGTGTGTCTTTCTGTTGCACTATGTCGAAAGCAGTGGAATATTTTAGCGGGAGATAGTCCTTTTTGTCTATCCACACCTTGGTCTCATTGCGTATTATTTTCATACCATAATTCTTATCCTCAACTAGCGTTCCGAAGATAGTAACAAGATAACATTTCTTCCCATCCAATTTGGTTTCGGAAAGTGAATATGTGTAGGATGTGTCGAGCAATTGCATGGCGCCACGCAGAGGGAAACTGTTCCTTTCGGTCAAAGGCGTGTAAAAATCGAGCTGGTGACGCCAATTATTAGCTATGTCTTGAGCATACATCCCGCACGGCACCACCATTCCAGAAGTGTCGTTATACTCAACAAACTCATTTCCAGTGTAAAGGTAATTGCTTCGATATTTTTCTCCGGAATATTCATATTCCTCAACCAAAGCAAATGTTTTACCAAAAATTGAGTCCAACAGTTTTTTGTTGAAGTCGCAGGTAAAACGGCAATACGATGTGTCGTCGCCCGACATGTATTTAATAAGATAATCCACCTCGTAATGTCCACATTGTATGGACTGGCACTTTTGGTACGAGCTAAGAATGACATCCTTTGCTGTGAGATGTTGCGTTTTGCAGCCCACAAGGGCAACGGCTAGTGCCAAAGTGCATAATAACAAGAGTTTTTTCATATCGTTACTTTTTTCTTATCAACTCAGAAAGAGAATCGTTCTATCAGTCGGTTAACGTCGCACGACGGCAAAAATTGTTTATGGCAAGGTGTTTTTGTTTTTTCGTTCCTAAATATTTCGTATCTTTGCAAGACAAAAAAAACGACATTGCCATGGAAAACGAAGAAAACAACACCTTTTCGGCCACAAGACGCGTGATAGGCATCGGCGAGACGGTGCTGGATATCCTTTTCAAGGACGACCAGCCGCAGAAAGCCGTGCCGGGCGGCTCCACATTCAACAGCATCGTTTCGCTCGGCCGTGCCGGTGTGCCGTGCGTCATGGTTACCGAGGCCGGCGGCGACCATATAGGCGAAATTATCTGCCGATTTCTGCGCGAAAACGGAGTGTCGTCGGAATATGTATGCACTCACGAAAATGTGAAGTCGCATGTTTCGCTGGCTTTTCTCGACGAGCACAACGACGCCCAATACATTTTCTACAAGGACCACGCCTCCGTATCGCTCGACGGACCGCTGCCCACCATGCTACCCACCGACGTGGTGCTTTTCGGGTCGTTTTTCGCCGTCAATCCTGCCATACGTCCCGTTGTGGGCGGTTTGTTGCGTGATGCTCGCAAAGCCGGTGCTTGGCTGTATTACGATGTCAATTTCCGCAAAAACCATATCGCCGACTTGCCCGACGTTGCGGCCAGTATCGAGGAGAACATGGCTTTGAGCGACGTGGTGCGCGGCTCGATGGACGATTTCGGCTATCTGTACGACCTGCACGACGGCGACGCCATCTACCGACGGGTAAGTCCGATGTGCAACACGCTGATACTCACCGACGGAGCACGGCAGATACGTGTTTATTCGCCCCAAGGCTGCGAAACTTATCCGGTGAAAACAATAGAGACGGTGAGCACCGTCGGCGCCGGCGACAATTTCAATGCGGGATATATCTACGCCATGCTGCAGGGCTTCGACGACCACGCTTCGCGCATAGCTATGGCTCAACGCTGGAGCCAGGATGTGTGCCGGCAGCTGGGCAACAATATCAGCGACGAGCTGGTGCGGGAGCTGAAAGCAGGAATGTGATTTTTAAGAGGCAGGGCAAATAGCAAGCCAGCAGTATAGTGAATGTAATTATTGGTTTATAAAACCTTCAAACACATTGGAATAAATACGCTTGTCGCGGGACAGACAGTACCCTAAACGCAATTCTGTGCGGAAAGTCCCTTCGCAAACGGGCATTGCCACAACGGCAATCTGGTGCGGTGCAAGATAAATATCTAACAACCCCGTACCACACTCATAAATATAAGCTCTGTACAACTCGTGCCATTGTCCATCCCTTCCCTTCGCCTCAATGGTGATTGGCAAAACATCGCCTTCCCCGACTTGCAGAGTGTCATCGGATGTGTTTTCCACAAAAACAGGGTAAGACATTATGCCCTGACGATGTTCAGGTGTTTTGTAATATTCCCAAAGATACATCGGATAACCGATTATTCGGCTGGTGTCCACTGTGATTAGCAATGTGCTATCGGTAGGATATTTTAGCATTCGTCTTTCAGTGTCATATTCAAATGGTGCCTCCCATTCTTCAACAGCATCAATCCTATTTCCGGTCAGCTCAGGCTTGTATATCAATTTTATCTCCGGTTTAACATCTCCCAAATATACAGGGGCGAAAACAGCTTCGTGATACTCGAAAAGGCTGTCCCAAACGCCCTTTTTCAAAGGGTTGTCGAACCTGTCATTAAATTTTATGGAACAGTAGTCGGTTTTTTCTTTTTGGGGAATAACTTGTGATATGTTTTCCGTGCAGGCATAAAGAGCTAGCACAATCGCGAAAATTACCAGTAATTTCTTCATATCTTTATCTTTTACAATTATTTATTATTGTTGTGCCAAGAAAATTTCTTTCTGTCGTCCAATCTCTTCCGCCAATTGCTCTTCGCTCGGCAGTATCAGCTTGTATTTTGTGGCAAACAGCTGTTCGTTGCCTTTGAGAATGGAGTAACGTGCAATGTCCTTGTCGGTTTGCGAGCAAAGCAGGATTCCTATTGTCGGGTTGTCGCCCTCACCACGTTTCAGTTCGTCAAACATTCGGATATACATATCCATCTGTCCCACATCCTGATGCGTCACTTTACCCACTTTCAAATCTACCAGCACAAAAGCTTTTAGCAGATAGTTGTAGAACACAAGGTCGATGTAATAGTCTTCGGCTTCGGTGCGGATAAGCTGTTGGCGACCGACAAATGCGAAACCCTTGCCCAATTCCATCAAAAATTCGCTCAAATTGTCCAATATCGCTTTCTCAAGGTCTTTCTCCTTGTATCCTTTGTTTCCCGGGAGACCAAGGAACTCCAGAACCGTGGGATTTTTGATAAACTCCAATTTATCTTGCTGGAAAGCCTGAGTTTTTTCTTTCATTTCCTGCTCTACGGGCTCTTTCACCTGCGAGAGGATAATGCGTTCGTAATACATTGTGTTGATGTTGCGATCGAGGGTGCGGACGCTCCACATCTGTTCCGAGGCTTCACGCAGATACCAGTTGCGTGCTTTCTCATCCTCCACACGCATAAGTCGCTCAAAATGAGTCCAACTCAATCGGGCAGGCAGTGCCTGCCGAAATGGATCGGATGATGTTTGACTTGCCGAGTCATTAAATTCAGCAGTCGGTGTCTGCTGAATCTGTTTTTGAGATTGGGCAGACAGTGTCTGCCCAATCTGCTTGGAGTCGTTCAACACCATGGAGCTAATCTCTAAGTTGCTGAATATCAAATAGAACTTTCTAAAACTTTTAATATTCGTTTCAGAAAATCCCTTGCCGAATTCCTCGGTCAAGGCTTCTGAAGCCAATTTTATCAGATATGTGCCATACTCGGCCCGGTTTTCGCCTTTCTGCATCTGTTCCACAATGCGTTGGCCAATGAGCCAGTTGGCCCGTACATTCGCATAATTGATGGCAGCGTAGGCCATTCCACGCGCCGATTGGACAATCTGTTTCAAAGACTTTACAAAATCCCTTTCTTCTTGGTTTATCGTCATGCCTTTCGCCATATTCAAATCATTTTGATTGTTTTTCTATTATACCATAAGCTTAATATAAAACGCAAAATACGTTTATTTATTGCCAATGAAAATGTTTCTCTTTCCTCGTTCCTAAATATTTCGTATCTTTGCAAAACCAAAGAACAACATTATGATGTACAATGAAGACCCCAAGGCCTTTTCGGCCACAAGACGCGTGATAGGCATCGGCGAGACGGTGCTGGATATCCTGTTCAAGGACGACCAGCCGCAGAAAGCCGTGCCGGGCGGCTCCACTTTCAACAGCATTGTTTCGCTCGGCCGTGCCGGTGTGCCGTGCGCCATGGTTACCGAGGCCGGCGGCGACCATATAGGCGAAATTATCTGCCGCTTTCTGCGCGAAAACGGCGTGTCGTCGGAGTACGTATGCATTCACCAGCATGCCAAGTCGCATGTTTCGCTGGCTTTTCTCGACGAGCACAACGACGCCCAATACATTTTCTACAAGGACCACGCCTCCGTATCGCTCGACGGACCGCTGCCCACCATACTACCCACCGACGTGGTGCTTTTCGGGTCGTTTTTCGCCATCAATCCTGCCATACGTCCCGTTGTGGGCGGTTTGTTGCGTGATGCTCGCAAAGCCGGTGCTTGGCTGTATTACGATGTCAATTTCCGTAAAAACCATATCG
>JAEENM010000050.1 GCA_016283745.1 Bacteroidales bacterium
CAGGGTGTAGAACACCATTATGGCGAAGCCGATAAGCAGGTACTGAACCCAGTGTATGGGAGTGCGTTTGCGGTTTTCGACAACAAACACGGTGATAAACGTCAGCACCACAATAAGGAAGGAGTATTTTATTGCGCGGTCGTTTTGGGTGTACTGGTCAACCGGCATGTTCATCTCCACGTGAATGCCATTGATATTGTTGGTTGTTTCATCGTCATAATAATAAACTTCTCTCAAGTCTTCGTAATCATAGTACTTGGTCATTGTTGGTTTCGACGAAAAATCGAGTGGGATGTTGCGCACAACTTTCCAGTCGGCGGTGAATCCGTCGGAAGTGACCTCGCGGGTGTCGGGCAGACAAGCACCCTTGAAACTCGGCGACGGGTAGTCGGACTCCATGTGTATTGTGCTGGTATTGCCCACAGGCACAACGGAAAACGACGATGCGCCTTTCATAGAAATCTGTGTGGAGAAATCCAGCTTTTTACCCTCTTTCACAAACGATGTGGCATCATAGTTGCAGGCCATCGCCACCAGTTTGGAGTTGTATTTCATGGCATACGTCGTGTCGCCAATGTTTATTGAAATCTTATCCGTCAGATTGGGATTGGGTTTTCTTCCAAAATCTACATATAACTTACTGTTTGTCAGATTGTAATTATCCCAGTTGATATCGTTCAGATCTTCGGGCATCTCAAAACTTCCTTTGAGGTCGGCAGTGGTTTTATATACAACAACGTCGTAGATACCGCGGTGCAGTTTTTCAGAACTGAGTTTTCCCGAAAAGTTGTAATCTTCGGGAACAATGTATATTGCTCCTGTCTCTTCTTCGTCAGCATCAGCATCTTTAACTTCTGCAACTGATGAATTATTTTCCGACTTAATTTCTGTTTTCTTTACATTTTTCTTTTGTGGAATGTACAGAACAGGGCCGTTGATTGTCTGCTCACCACCCCAGCTTGCAAACACTTCGTTGCTGGATGACTTGGCAGCTCTCTCGCGGCCGTCGATCAGAAGTCCGATAAAGATGCGGGGAATTAGCATACCCAAGCTAAGTCCGGCGATAAGGAGGATTTTCAGTCCGATATTGGGCTTTTTTTCCTTGGGTTTGGGAGGCATCGGCGGAGTGATACGTCCGGGAACGGGCTGTGGCTGCGGATTTTGCTCAACAGGCTGGTTTTCTACTTGTGGATTTTCATTCTGCTCCATAAATAAAGAATTTAAAATTAGTGAAAAAATGATTTTAGTTGCATTCAATAACGGAAACTTATTTTGTAAATTGTGTGGCTTGGAAAAATTATTTTCAGAAAATCTAAAAGTCTGAAAATCCGTCAAAAAATCGTATCTTTGCAATCGCAAATCAACAGAAAAAATGGACATTCTGACAGACTTTTCGTGGATCGGTGTGGCAGTGTGCGTCGCTCTTGGGGCGGTGTATGCCGTAGTGCTTTATTTTATTGGGAAAAAGCACGAAATGTCGGCAAAAACCCGTGCAGTGCTGGCGGTTTTGAGGTTTCTGGCTGTGTTTTTCATCAGCTTTCTGCTGCTCTCGCCCATGCTCAAAAACCACGTGGTGGAGACCGAAAAGCCTGTGGTGGTGCTTCTGCACGACAACTCGCAGTCCATCGTCCTCGGCAAGGACTCCGCCTACTACCGCAACGAGTACCTGCAAAGTTTCGAGCAACTGAAAAAGGAGCTTTCCGACGACTATCAGGTGGAAGTGTTCTCGTTCGGCGGCGCCCTGCAGCAAGGCTTCGACGGACGTTTCGACCAACCGTCAAGCGATATCTCCCTCGCTTTGGACGAAATTTCGGACATATACAAAGGCCGCAACGTGGGGGCGGTGGTCCTCGCCTCCGACGGCATATACAACGCGGGCCACACCCCGCATGTGTCGGGCGGCAACGCCCCCTACCCCATCTATACCATTGCCTTGGGCGACACCGCCATCCGCAAGGATGCCACACTCAACAACTTGAAATACAACCGAATAACTTATCTCAACAGCCGTTTTCCGGTGGAAATTTCGGTGAAAGCCGACAAACTACAGGGCCAGACCAAGCGACTGACTGTGGAAAATAATGGCAAAACACTGTTCTCCAAAGAGATACGTTACACCTCCGACCATTTTTTCACCACGGAGAACATACTGCTCAACGCCGACAAGGCGGGGGTTCAGCTCTACACCGTGCGTCTGCAGACCTGCGAGGGCGAGGCTTCGGTGTCGAACAACGTTCTTACCTTTGCCGTGGAGGTGCTCGACAGCCGTCGCCGCGTGGCCATTGTGGCTCAGGCTCCCCATCCCGACCTCGGGGCCATGAAAAGGTATTTCGACGCTCGGGAGAGCTACGAGGCGGAGACTTTCATGGCCGACAAATTCAATGGTAACCCGTTGGATTACAGCCTGTTCGTCCTCCACCAGCTGCCCGACAACAACGCCGCACACAACGCCTTGGTCGACAAGGTTTTAAAATCGCAAGTCCCCGCCCTGTTCGTGTTGGGACAGCAAACGGCCAACGAGCGTTTCGACCGTCTACAGATGGGACTTACGCTTAACGCCAAAGGCTCCCGCATGGACGAGGCTACAGCATCGGTCAACGGCAGTTTCGGCAGTTTCTCCACCGACGACGGCATCCGCCAAGTGGAGAGCTTTCCGCCGCTGAGCGTGCCTTTCGGCAACATCGCAACTACAACATCCACACAGACACTGCTTTACGCAAAAATCGGCAATATCGTCACCAACCGTCCGCTTGTGGCTTTCGGCCAGAAAAACGGCATCCGCTACGGCTTTGTGGTGGGCGACGGACTGTGGCGCTGGCCTTTGGCCGACTACCAGCAAAACGGCTCCAGCGAGGCGTTCGGCACCTTTTTGGACAAAACATGCACCTACCTCGCCCAGCAGTCAGCAAAAGAGAAATTCGTGGTACGGGCCGAGGCCGCTTTCGCCGAGAACGAGGTGATAACCCTCGACGCAGAGCTGTACAACGACAATTTCGAGCTGGTGAACAGTCCCGAAGTGTCACTCTCCGTGGCCGACGAGAAAGGCACAAGTCGCAACTTTGCTTTCGCGCGCACGCAAAACGCCTACACCGCCGCCATCGGCATATTGCCGCAAGGCCGCTACACATACAACGCAAAAACCTTTTTCAACGGAAAAAACTACCATAAAAACGGCACTTTCGCCGTTCAGAAAAACGACATCGAGGAACACAACCTCACCGCCGACCACAGCCTTTTGAATACCATTGCGCAAAACAGCGGCGGACAAAAGCTCTATCCGCGACAGCTTTCGCAGCTGCCCGAACTGCTCAAAAAACGCGACGATATACGAAATGTGATGTTCAGCCGTTATAAGTATTCCGAGCTGATAAAACTGCCGTGGCTTTTCGTGGCCATTGTTCTGCTTCTGGCTATCGAATGGACGGCACGACGCTACAAAAACGATATATAACACACCGCACAAAGCAATGAAAAACAATCCGTTATCGCTACTAAAATCGGAGTTTGCCAAAAATTCGCTTACTCTGGTCTCCAGCAGTTTTATCGGACAGGCCATTGCGTTGCTCATCTACCCTCTTATAACACGTCTTTTCTCCCAGTCCGACTTAGGGTTATATGCCACCTGGCTCAGCATTGTGGATGTGCTAACCATTTTATCCACAGGAAAATACGAGGAGTCGGTGATGCTTGGCAGAGATAAAAGGGAGGCTGCGGCCACGGCTCGTCTGGCAATGCGTGTAAACACGGTGTTTTCGCTTGCTGCGGTGGCGGTGGTGGCGGTAATTTTCGCCCTCGGCAAAGCCGACTACACAGTGTTCCTCATACCCCCGATGATTTTCTTCTGCGGCACTACTCGGGTTTATGAGGCATTGTTCAACTACGCCAAAGCCTTCGGACAGATGGCTTTTTCCAATATCGCCAACAGTGTGGCGGCGGCGGTGGCAAAGCTGGCTGCCGGTTTCGCACATCTCACCAACGGCACCCTGCCTGCAGGTAGTCTTGTGGGACAGATGGTCGGCAACATCAACTACCGCATTGCCCTGCACCGTCTGCAACTGCCCAAAACCACATGGGCCGAGGCAAAAGAGATGGCCTCGCTGCGGCGCAATTTCCCGTTGTTCTCGATGCCTAAAGGCTTTGTCAACAGCTTTTCGTACAACCTGCCGTTCATACTCCTCGCCTTTTATTTCGACAACGCATATATCGGACTTTTCTCGCTGGCGATGACCTGCACCTTCCGCCCGGTGAGTTTCTTCTCGGGAGCTTTCCACAGCGTGCTTTACAAGAATTTCTCGGTACGTTACCGCGAAAACCAGCCTCTTATCCCGAAAACCAACAAATTTATCGCCCTCAACGCCCTTGTTTTCATTCCCGTTTTCGTGTTGGGAGGCGTTTTTGCCAACAATATCATCGCTCTGCTTTTCGGCAGCCAATGGACGGCCTGCACGCCGTATCTGCTTATGGTCCTGCCGTGGATTTTCATCAGCCACCTCACCTCTTCGCTGTCGTTTCTGCCAAGCATTTTCTCCACTCAGCGTACCGATATGATACTCAATATCGTGCTTTTCGTGCTGCGACTTACGGCTTTGATAATCGGTATTGTGTACGCCGATTTTGCTTTGGCAATAGCCCTTTTCGCAATAGTGAGCGCGGCAATGAGTCTGATCACCCTCGGCTGGTACTACAGCCTGGCACGACGTTTCGACAAAACTCTATGAGCTAGTTTGCAGTTTTGAGTTTTGAGTTTGCAGTTAAACGATGCGTGGGTTCGTCACTTCGACAAGCTCAGTGACCGCACCCTCCGCTTTTGATTTCTCGGTGGCTGAGCCTGTCGAAGCCACAATTTTCAATTCTCAACTTTCAACTTTCAATTTCAAATTTGTATGGTTTTAGTTCAGTTGATGTGTTGAATTTCACCGACTTACAGCGTTGTAGGAGCATTTTCTTGTTTTTGGCGTGATGTCCCACAGCTGCGTTGAGCTGCTGTTCCGGCACGGTGATAACAACTTCTCCGCCATGTATTTCGGTTTTGGCAAAAATGTCGTGCCATATCTCGGTCTGCACCAACTCCTTGAAAGCCACATGGAAAGGTCCGGCCAGATAGTCGGTGTGGCTGATGAAACCTTCGGTGGGGTGCAGGCCCACGCGCAGCACGGTTATATTGTTGGTTTCGAAGAG
>JAEENM010000051.1 GCA_016283745.1 Bacteroidales bacterium
GACCAAAACTGTGACGACCTGATCAACAACCACTACACCGAAGGTTCGATGATAGTGGTTTCCGCTGGCAACGACGGCGCCAAACCAGTCCACGTGTACAAAACTTTTACAAGTCGCGACACTGTGTTGCGAACCTTTATGGTAACTACCGGTTATGGTAACAAGGTTAACAACTATCTGGACATCTGGGGATATTATCTGACATCTACACCATACATTAAGGCTGTAAAAGTTTCCGTTGTTGACACCCAAACGAGTCAGGTTATCGCTACCACCAGGTTGGATTTGAGCAATCTGGCCAGTTCGAGATCGGGAAGTGTTACAATATCGAACTGTACAATAAGCTATCAGCTCGAGCCTTCTTCATCGTTAAACAACAATACTCATGTACAGCTGAAAATCAACAACTCATCCGAAACTATAGCTACTCGAAAAGTTATGGTTGAGATAGTTTCAAGAATTGGAAGACAGGTTCACGCTTGGGCCTACGATGCATATCTCTCCAGTTGTGGTTTTTCGAACGCTGTGGGAGGTAACACGGACTACTCAATAAACGCCTGGGGTCAGGCCAACAGCCAGATAATGGTGGCATCGCATAATACCAAACACTATTGGCGTAATGCACGCAACGGTAGCAGATATTATAAGGTAGGTGCCACAGCAGTAGGTGCAAGATCGGTATTTTCGAGTATAGGTCCATGCCGTAACAGCAATATAATTAAACCCGACATCTCTGCACCTGGCAGCGTCGTTGTTTCGTCGTACAACTACGGCAACTCTTATCAAGGCCAAAACACCACTGCATACGTACCTATCACCGACTCCATAACAAACTCGAAAGGAGGTTTCACCCACTACAGCCTGTTCGGTGTTATGCAGGGCACATCGATGGCAGCCCCGGCTTGCGCTGGAATTTTGGCTCTGTGGCTCGAAGCATATCCACAACTTACTACAAGTCAAGCAAAATGGCTCTTCCAAAACTATTCCATCACCGACTCATACACGGGAACTATCCCCTCAAACGGCAGTGTTTATTTTGGCCGCGGCAAAATCGACGCTTTCGCGGGACTCAACGCCATTTTGCAGAAAACAGCCAAACCTACAATAACTCCTGGCCGCGACACAGTGCTTTGTTCAGCCGCCGATTCGATAACATTCACAGCCCCTGCTGGATACAGCAAATACTATTGGAGTAACGGCGACACCACACGCTCCATCAAGGTGGGTAGGCCAGGCGCTTACTTTGTCCGTGCCGTCTCGGCAGAAGGATTCCGCACCCCTAACTCCGACACCGTCCACATTACGGTAAGCGATTGGGTGACCGGAAGCATATCTCCCCGCGACACGACTATCTGTATCGGCGACAGTGTAACGCTTAATATAAATTTCGGCGCTACAAGAATTTGGAACAACGGGGATACAGCACGAACTATAACGGTAGCACCGACATCCACAACTACATACAACGCTTACGTACAACAACCAGGTTATTGCCCTTCAACAAAATACGTTACAGTAACTGTAAGACCTTACGTAACCACTACTATCAGCCACGATACGGCAATATGCCCAGGCGGGACAGCATACCTAAGTGTAAGCGGTGGTAGGTCAAGAACTTGGAGCACGGGACAAAACACCACATCTATTTTTGTTTCGCCTTCCACAACAACTACCTACACCGTAACAAGCCGTCAAACTAACCAATGTAACACTATCGATACCGTTACGGTTACAGTGAAAACACCCATATCCACAACTATCAGTCCAGACACGACCATCTGTCTTGGCGAAAGTGTAAACCTCGGCGTCAGCGGCGGTACTTCATGGTATTGGAGCACAGGTATGACATCGAATTCCATAAACGTTTCGCCTTCCACAACAACCACCTACACCGTAACAAGTGACAGCGTTAACGGATGTCCCAACACCGATACCGTTACGGTTTACGTGCAACCTTACGTCAGCACCAACATCAGCCGCGACACGGCCATCTGCATAGGCGAAACTGTAAACCTCACCGTAAGCGGCGGTACGTCAAGAACGTGGAGTACCGGGCAAGCCACTACGACCATTATGGTAACACCCTCCACAACAACCTCTTACACTGTAACAAGCAACCAAGCCAACCATTGTTCCACCACTGACACCGTAACAGTAACCGTTAAACCTTACGTTGCCACGACGATTACTCCCGACACAGCCATCTGTATCGGTCAAAGCATCACCCTCAACGTTTGCGGCGGCACATCCAGGACTTGGAACAACGGCAGCACAGGAAACTCAATCACCGTAGCGCCTTCTACAACAACTTCTTACGTCGTAACCAGCGAGCAAGCCAACCATTGTTCCACCACCGACACCGTTACGGTAACCGTGAAACCACACGTAGTTACCACCATAAGCCGCGACACGGCAATATGTCTTGGCGAAAGCGTCGTTCTTTCTGTAACAGGCGGCACTTCAAGAACTTGGAGTACAGGACAGAACGCTCCGACTATTTTGGTAACACCTTCTACAACAACCTCTTACACCGTAACAAGCTACCAAGCCAACCATTGTTCCACCACCGACACCGTAACAGTAACCGTTAAACCTTACGTCGCTACCACCATCAGCCGCGACACGGCAATATGTCTTGGCGAAAGCGTTGTTCTTTCTGTAACAGGCGGCACTTCAAGAACTTGGAGTACAGGACAAAACGCTCCGACTATTTTGGTAACACCTTCTACAACAACCTCTTACACCGTAACGAGCTACCAAGTCAACCATTGTTCCACCACCGACACCGTTAAGGTAACCATTTATCCTCTACCCGTTGTAGTTATTTCTGGCGACACCGTCATCTCTTCGGGCAACACTGCTACACTCACTGCGTCGGGAGCTTACAGATACTTGTGGTCAACAGGTGCCACGACCAATACGATAAATGTAGCCCCACTTGTTTCAACACTCTATTCCGTAGAAGGTACCGATTTGAACGGCTGCCGCAACACTGCCCGTACCACTGTCGTGGTGAACGCCGTTTCCATCGCCTCCGGTTCGGAGCTGGAATTCAAGGTTTACCCGATTCCCACCGAGTCGAAACTCACTGTGGAAGGCGAGTCCATCAAGACAATCACCATTTACAACATCTTAGGCAAAGTAATTGACATGATTGAATGCGACGGCGAAAAGACCGTTGTACTCGCTGTCAAAGACTACGCACAAGGTGTGTACGTGATTTCGGTTGCCGACACCAAAGGACAGACCGGACGTAGAACATTTATAGTAAGATAACTGTAACTTATGTGAAGAAAAGGCTTCCGTATTTCTTGCCGGAAGCCTTTTTTTTGTCGGCACAAACATTTTTTTTGCCAAAAGCGATTTTTTTTGTATCTTTGCAACTGAAAAATAACACATTAAAACACAGTTCAAAAATGAAAAAAGCGTTGATTATTGCTTGTGCGGCACTCTTGTTTGTTTCCGCCAACGCACAGACTTCGACAACAGAAAAACCCGTTGTCAAAAAGGCGAATACCTGCCGCATGTCGGGACTCTCGGCATTTCTTTATGTGGACCTGATGGAGCTTGAAAAAGCTGACCCGTCGTTGAAATCCATTCCCAATGAGATGAAGGACCGCTACGGTTTCCGCGTGATAAACTCGGAAATGTATGTGGGCGCTTTTGCCGACATTAAAGCCGACAAACGCGACCTTGCAGCCCAATACGGCGTTCTTTTCAACGGCAAACGTGTACTCCCGTTCATGACGGTGAACATACCCGTAAAAAATTATGTCCGTTTCATCAATTCGGGCATTGCCGACTATATCGAGGTTGGCGAGGAAAACGTCCCTATGATGGATAGTGCCAAAATACACACCGGAGCATCGTTTGTACAGTCGGGCTACAACCTGCCCAAAGGCTATTGCGGTAAAGATGTTGTGGTGGGTATAATCGACATTGGCTTCCACTACACCCACTTCAATTTCTTCGACAGCACCGAAACCACCTTCCGTGTGAAACGTGTGTGGGACCAGAATGCCAGCAGCGGAACGCCTCCCGCGGGCTTCAATTACGGCAACGAACTTACCACCCAGGCTCAGATGGCTGCCGCCAAATACAGTCACAACAACCAAACTCACGGCTCGCACGTGGCAGGCATGGCGGCTGGAGGCGGAACCAACGATAGTTTGATGAAAAAATACAAAGGCATGGCTCCCGAAAGCGACATAGTGCTTGTTGCCACAACGATGTATTCCAGTGAAATTTTCGATGGACTTCAGTACATTCTGGACTACGCCAACAGCGTTGGCAAACCTTGCGTGGTGAACATGAGCCTCGGCAACCATGTAGGTCCTCACGACGGCACCGACTACAACGAATATGCCACCGACTATCTTTTCGACAGTATTTATAAAAAAGGTGCCGCCTTGATGGTTTCCGCCGGCAACGAGGGCAGCACCAACCTGCACAACAGCAAGAGTTTCACAGCCAACGACACTATTTTTCAAACCTTTGCCATAACAAAAAGCAACGGCAACAACAAATTGACGGGCACCGTGGATATATGGGGCGAATTAGGCAGCCATTTCAGGGTGAAAGTGGCTGTTGCTGACAGCACCAGCGACAGCGCCACACTGGCAAGACTTAATTATCCCCTCGTTTTTACCACCGAAGATACCATCGACTACACCACCAACGTAAACTTGGGCAGCAATGGCAGAGTGAGTTATTACGTGGAGGACACCAATTACTACAACGAAAAACCGCATGTGTACCTCTATTTCAACGGAAGCAACCTTTCGGGACGCAATTGCTTTATTATCAGAATAGAATCCACTTCAGGCACAGTTCACCTGTGGAACAACAGCGGCATATTTATAGGTGGAACAGCAGCAACAGCGGGCAACACCAACAACACCACAAACAACAGAGCTTCGGGCAGAAGCAGTTTGATGGTTGCTTCGTACAGCACCAAAGCCACTTGGACTACATATATGGGCCGTTACTACAATCTCAGCTATAATTACCTTACCGGCAGCCGCTCATACTTCTCCAGCATAGGCCCGGGACTGAACACCACCCTCAATAAGCCCGAAATCACCGGCCCCGGCGCTTTGATACTTTCGTCGTACAATTTCTACGACACCCGCTACGACACCACCCACTACATGATTACCAATATGCAGACAGGCGGCGGCGACACCTGTTTCTGGGGCATGATGCAGGGCACCTCCATGTCATGCCCTGCCGTTACAGGCATAGTGGCTCTGTGGATGGAAGCCTACCCCGAACTCACCTATTCCCAGGTAAAGGAACTGATGAGAACCACCGCCATCTCCGACTCCCTGACTGGAATTATTCCCGCCAACGGCAGTCCTTACTATGGCTGGGGCAAGATTAACGCTCTCGGCGGAATACAGACAATACTGTCTCGTATTCCTGCCAAACCCGCCATAACACCTGCCACAAACACTGTTATCTGCTCGGGCGACAGCATAACAATCTCCGCACCTGCCGGTTACCTGCATTACCAATGGAACACCGGCGACACAACACAAACAATAACCACATCCGCAGCGGGCTCCTACTGCGTAAGAATCGACTCCGTGGGCGGTTATTTCAGCCCGTGGTCCGACACTATTACAATTACCGTGAGACAACGCTTTAACACCACTATAAGCCGCGACACCGCCATTTGCATAGGCGAAAGCGTTGCCCTCGCTGTCAGCGGAGGCACCTCGCAACTTTGGAACACCGGCGACACCACAGCAAGTATTACAGTAACACCCTCGACAACAACTACTTACATTGTCAATAGCAATCAAACCCCTAACTTCTGTACAATGACCGACAGCGTTACTGTTACCGTAAAAAAATACGTTTCAAATTGGTGGGTATCCAACGACACTTCGGTGTGCCCAGGAGAGTTTGTAACAATCACTGCAAGAGGTGGCGATTCGTACGCATGGTTGGGAGTACATTCAGGATGGGATACCAACCAAAGTGTTACAATTGAAGTCATGTATCCGAGGCATCATATTATGGTACGCATCGACAGCACAGGACTTTGTCCCGTGTGGGATTCATTAGATCTTTTTGCATATCCTCAGCCACACGTAGATATCCACAACCATTTAGGCCAAGTGGCCGACCATTATGGTGTAAGATGGGATATTCCGGACTACAGCGTTATGCTTACCGCCACCGGACAGACGGGACAGACATACTTGTGGTCAACCGGCGACACAACCGCCACCATTACAGTATCGCCCACCGAGCCAACACTCTACTCCGTTGTTTCTACAACCGAGCACGGATGTATGGACAGCATTTCGGTAACGGTGCTTTGCCTCACTGCTTCAATATCCACTGCCGACGAAATTGGCTTCAACCTCTATCCAAATCCCGCCAGCACTTCGGTAACCATCGAGGGTGCCAATATGAGCGAAATTACCATCTACAACACCTTGGGACAGGTGGTGAAAAACCTCGAGAACAACGAAAAAACGACAATCATCATACCAGTTAATGACTTTGCCAGAGGCGTTTACGTGATTTCCGTGAAAGACAGTCTCGGAAAAACCGGACGCAAGACCTTTGTGGTGAAATAAAACGCCACAACCTTTTATAACAAAAAAGCGTGCCTTTTTGAAGGCACGCTTTTTTTTGTGTTCTGTTATTTTCAGAAAAGCTCCAACTCCCCTTGGTCGGCGGAGAAACGCGCTTTGCCGAGGTGCTGGTAGGCCAGAGGCGTAACCTCACGGCCACGCGGGGTGCGCATAAGGTAACCTTCCTGGATGAGGAACGGCTCGTACACCTCCTCTATGGTGCCTTGGTCCTCGCCAACAGCGGTGGCAATGGTGCTCAGTCCCACAGGACCGCCCTTGAACTTGTCGATGATGACGCTGAGTATGCGGTTGTCCATCTCGTCGAGACCGTGCTTGTCCACGTTGAGAGCCTGCAGGGCGTAGCGTGCAATCTCGAGGGTGATGGTGCCGTCGCCTTTCACCTGTGCAAAATCGCGCACACGACGCAACAGCAGATTGGCTATACGGGGGGTGCCACGGCTGCGGCTGGCTATCTCCCACGACGACTCGCTGGTGATGGGCACGTCCAACAGTCCGGCGGA
>JAEENM010000052.1 GCA_016283745.1 Bacteroidales bacterium
ATAAACCGCCTTTGCCCACCGCAGCCCTGCCTGCGTTTCTCAATTGACCACAGTCGCAAACCCTCTGTTATCGACAGCAAGTTGGGTGGCACACCATATTGGGATGCTTCGAAACCATACCCCACCGATTCCAAAGGCAAGCCCATGGCAATGGTTTTTCAAGTCAATTTCGAGCAATGTCCGCCTCTGGAACCCTTGCCAAAAACGGGTATGCTTCAGTTCTTCATATCCTCTGACGACGAGATATTATTGAAAGGCTATGGCGTCAATTATAATGACTACACACTCCAGTCCGACTTCCGTTTGGTGTACCACGGCCATATCAGCACTTATGTGGATAAGCTGCAACTGGAGTCATATCCACGTGTGGAGACATTGGAATACTCGCCTGTGGCGCGTGAATATGCCCTAAACATGCAACTCGGCACCTCGTGTATCAACCAAACGTGCAGAAATTTCAACGACCTTGCGGCCACAGCTATCAAAAACCTTTATGACGACAAGATGGACGCACCTGATGTAAGCGACTACGTAAAACGGCTTCTCCCCGAAGAACAGCGCGACAAAGTACCCGACGACATTGTGCTGGGCAACAACCCCATATACCAATGTGTTTCGGAAAAGGATTTTCAAATGCTCGGGTTCCCGAATTTTGAGCAGTGCGACGAATACGAGGAATACAGTGCCCACGATATACTTCTTCTCCAAATCCCCACCATTGATGCCGAGGAAAATGCCGAAAACGATTCCCGATTCTGCACCATTTGGGGCGATTGCGGCTCGGCACGCCTTTTCATAAACTCCGATGCACTGCTACGACTGGATTTCGGCAATGTGCTCTACGACTATCAGTGCTATTAACCTCCCAAACATCTCACCCATGAAACAGACCTCTTTATGCTATCTGGAACGCGACGGACAGTACCTTATGCTGCACCGCACCACCAAGGCCAACGACGAAAACCACGACAAATGGATTGGCGTGGGCGGCAAGTTCGAGGAGGGCGAAAGTCCCGAGGAGTGCATGCTGCGCGAGGTGCGCGAGGAGACGGGATTTGCCGTAACCCAATGGCGTTACCGCGGCATAGTTACCTTTGTTAGCGACATCTACGGCACGGAGTATATGCACCTATTCACCTGCACCGGATGGACGGGCACTCCAAAACCCTGCGACGAGGGAGTGCTGGAATGGGTGGAGAAAGAGCGTATTCCCGAGCTCAACATCTGGGAGGGTGACAAAATCTTTCTCGACCTCCTGCGCCGCAACGAGCCTTTCTTCTCGCTGAAACTCACCTACGTGGGCGACACCCTACAAACCGCCACACTCAACGGCAGAAAATTGCGCTAAGCACTGCCCTCCCCCACCCTACAACACAAAAAAAACGTGCCGTCCGCAAGGATGGCACGTAGGGAAAATTTATCAAAATTATTTACTTCAATCCCATTTCCTTCTTTACGAGGGGCAGAACATCGTCGCCACCTTCGTAAAGGGCGGCTCCCGAGGTGAAGATGTAGGTATAGCCGTTGGCCTTGGCAACCTTGGCTATGGCGTTCTTGATCTTCTCCTGAATGGGGGCGAAAAGCTCGTCGTTGCGTTCCTGCAAGCGTTTCACGGCATTTTCCTGAAACTGGCGCATGCGGGTTTCTTTATCCTGCAGCTCGGCCTCTTTGGTCTGTTTGATGAGGTCCGACATCTGGTCTTTTTTGCTCTGATATTCGGTGTAGAGGGTCTGCAGTTCGGTCTGCATGGATTTGAGCATCTTTTCGGCCTCTCCCTGTTCCACCTGAAGGACTTTCTGTGCCGAGTCCACTTCGGGCATTATCTTGATAAGTTCCTGTGCGTCGATATGGCCGAGTTTTACAGGCTTTTGAGCAAAGGCAGCTGCTGAAGCGAACAGTGCAACTGCTAACACTAAGATTGTTTTTTTCATTGTAATGATATTATTTTTCTATTTAATTTGTTTCGTATCAAATACTTGCGGCAATCATGCTTTTTCGTTGCCGTTTGCAAATATACGAAATTATTTTTATTTTCGCTATTTCTGTCAAAAGGGCATTATTGTTTTGCCGTGTAGCCCATCTGTTTCAGTATGTCGTCGCTGACATCGGTTTTTGCGCTGGCGTAGATAATCGACGATTCGCCGGATTTGTCGAAAATAATGGAATAGCCCTTGGCGGTGGCGTATTTCTCGATGGCTGTGTAAACCTTGTCCTGAATGGGTTTCAGCAGGTCTTCGCGTTTTTTCTCAAGGTCGCCGCCGGAGCCGAAGCGTTTTTTCTGGAGTTCCTTCACTTCCTTCTCCTTTTCGATAATCTCGTCCTGACGTTTGTTTTTCAGGTCTTCGGGCAGGAGGTAGGCCTCTGACTGGTACGATTTGTACAGTTTGTCCAGCTCTTGGAACTTGGCTTCAATCTCTTTCTGCCAGTCGACGGAGAATTTGTCGAGTGTCTGTTGTGCTTGGTCGTAGTCGGGAATATTGCTCAATATATATTCGGTGTTTACGCAAGCGTATTTCTGTGCGTTTGCCGCAAAGGCGGCCACAAGACAGAGTGCTAATGTGAAAATTGCTTTTTTCATATCAAATTATGTTTTAAAGTTATACTTCGTGTTTGTTAATCGATGGATTGGTTGATTGAAAAATGGAAATGCGAGCCGCCTATCTCCTTGTCGCTGAAGCCGTAGGCCCAGTCGAGGCCGATAAGTCCGAACATCGGCATATACAGGCGCACGCCCACTCCCGCCGAGGTGTACATCTTGAACGGCTGGAACTGCGAGAATTTCGACCAAGCGTTGGCGCCCTCCACAAAGCCGAGCACGTAGATGGTGGCCGTGGCGTTGAGGGTTACGGGCTGACGCAGCTCGAGGGTGAATTTGTCGAACATCGAGGCTCCTATGCGGTTGCCCGAGGCGTCTTCGGGGGTGAGGGCGTAGGTGGTGTAGCCGCGCATAGGCACCACCTCACGGGCGTCGAGCACATAGCTCGAAAGGCCGTCGCCGCCCACATAGTAGCGTCCGAAAGGCGACAGTCCGATGTCGGAGTTGTAGTAGCCCATATTGCCGAAACGGAAACGGGCGTTGAACACCACATTGCTTATCAGGTTGAACATCCACGAGCCGCGTATGTTCAGTTTGTAGTATTCGAGGAATTTGTATTTCTCCTGCGAGTCCATAGTGCTATAGTCGCGGCCGTCGAGGAGCGAGTAGGGCGGTGTCAGCTGTGCGCTCACCGACACTTCGGAACCCATGCGTGGATAGATAGGCGAGTCGAGGGAGTTGCGGCTTAGGGCTGCGGTGTAGTTGATGTCGTTGGCATAGCCGTCGGGGAATATGAACGAAGTGTAGTTCTGCACGCGGTACATACGGTACGAGAGGGCGTGCGAGAATATGAAATAGTCGTCGGGCCACGACAGACGCTTGGTAAGCGACACGCTGGCGCCGGTAATTCTCAGACTGTTATATTTGGGGCTGTCCTTGTCGTAATAATATCCGTTGCTGTAAAGCGAGTGGTACACCGACACGCTGAGCGACTGCGGTTTGCTGCCGCCGAGCCACGGTTCGGTGAAACCGGCGCTCAACGAATAATAATATGTGCCGTTGGTCTGGGCGCTCAGATAGAGTTTCTGACCGTCGCCGGTGGGCAGCGGGGCCCATGCCTTTTTGTTGAAGATGTTGCGTACCGAGAAGTTGTTGAACGAAAGTGCCACCGTTCCGATAATCATATTGCTTCCCCATCCGCCGGAGAGCGATATCTGGCTGGTGGATTTCTCTTCGAGCTGGTACTCGATGTCCACGGTGCCGTTTTCGGGATTGGGTTTCACGTCGGGGTTTATCTTCTGTTCGTCGAAATACTGGAGGGTAGCGAGCTCACGCACGCTGCGTATCACGGCGTCGCGGCTGAAAAGGTCGCCCGGCCGGGTGCGTATCTCGCGCATTATCACCTTGTCGTTGGTCATGGTGTTACCCTTTATCGACACTTTGTTCAGTCGTGCCTGGCTACCCTCGCGTATGCGTATCTCTATGTCGATGGAGTCGTTGTCCACGGCCACTTCGGTGGGTGTGGCGCGGAAAAAGAGGTATCCGTTGTCCATATACAGCGAGTTGATGTCGGTGCCGCTGGGGTTGTACGAGAGGTTCTGGTCGAGGACGGTCTTGTTGTATGGCGTACCTTTTTCTATGCGCAGGTGGCGGGCAAGCTGCTCGGAAGGATAGATGGTGTTTCCCGTAAAGGTGATGTTGCGGAAATAATAGGGCTTGCCTTCGTAAACCTTCACCTTCAGGTGCATCTTGCCTTTGTCGTCGTAATATATGCTGTCGCCGAGTATCTTGGCGTCGCGGAAGCCTTTTTCGTTATATAGGTTCACTATCTCGTCGAGGTCGCTGTTGTAGTCGGATTCGATATATTTGGAGCGTTTCCAGAAACCGGAAGTCCAGAAATAGAACTTCTTCCAGTAGTTCACGTCGTGGGTGTTTTTCATGGCACGCGACAGACGTTTGTCGGAGAGGGCTTCGTTGCCTTCGAAAGTCAGCTCTTTGATACGCACTTTCTTGCCGGTGTGCACGTCGAAGATAAGAATCTGTTCGTTTTTCTTGAGAGTGGTGTCGGGAACGGTGTTCACATCGACGGTTACTGCGTTGTAACCCTTGTCGAGATAGTAGCTGAGAATTTTATTTTTGGATGTCACCAGAAGGTTTTCGGTAACCACGTCGCCCACCATGAGGCCGAGGTTTTCGCGCAGTTTGTCGGCGTCGGATTTCTTCACGCCTTGGAATTTGAATTTGGAGAGTTTGGGACGTCCCACAAGATTGATGTTAAGGAACACCAAGTCGTTCTGTATGTTGGTGACCTCGATTTTCACATCGTCGAAAAGACCTTGTTTCCACAGTTTGTCGATGGCTCCGGAGATTCTGTCGCCGGGTATCTGGATGACGTCGCCCACATGTAGTTGGGCCACCATCAGCACCATACGCTGGTCGAGGTTCTCGCCTCCTTCGATGGTGATGCCGCCGATCTCATATTTTTTGGGAGTGAGGTAATCGATGTCGTAGTCGCCGCCGCCGTTGCCGCCCACCACAATTTGCGCTTTTGCAAATGGTGCAAGGCACATCAACAGCATCAGCCACAGTATTTTAGTTCTAATTTTCATCGTCGTTTTGTTGTAAAAACAATTATTCGCAATCAGTATTAACGAAGCTATTGCCGATTTATTATATTTTTTATTGTTTTTTTATTTGTTCGCCTGTTTTTCCGAAACGGCGCTCGCGTTTCTGGTAGTCCAGAATGGCGTTGTCGAGGTCCTGTTTGCGGAAATCGGGCCACAGCGTGGGGGTGAAATAGAGTTCGGTGTAGGCTATCTGCCAGAGCATAAAGTTGCTTATGCGGTATTCGCCGCTGGTGCGGATAAGCAGATCGGGGTCGGGGTAGTCGGCGGTGGTAAGGTAGCGTCCGAGGGTGTCCTCGGTGATGTCGTCGCTTTCGAGGGTGTGGCTGTTGGCGTCGGCCACAATCTTACGCAGAGCCTGTTTTATCTCCCAGCGCGCGCTGTAGCTGAGGGCGAGTATCAGCGTCATGCGGGTGTTGGAGGCGGTGTCGTCGATGCATTGCTGCAGCTGTTTGCGTGTGGCCTCGGGCAGCGACGCCGTGTTGCCGATGGTCTGCAGACGTATGTTGTTTTTCTGCAAAGTGGGCGTTTCGTCGCGTATACACTTGACAAGCAGCGCCATAAGTCCCTCCACTTCGGCTTTGGGACGGTTCCAGTTTTCGGTGGAGAAGGCGTAGAGGGTGAGGTATTTCACTCCCAGCTCGGCGCAGCGTTCCACGGTTTGCCGTACCGCCTCGATGGCGTTCTGGTGGCCGAAGATACGCTCGTGCTTGCGCTGTTTGGCCCAGCGGCCGTTGCCGTCCATAATCACGGCGATGTGCTGAGGTATGTTATTCAAATCCAATGTGTTGTCCATATAAATATTGTTTATTGTCAGTATGCGTCGCACCGCTGGTGTTTGCGGAACACGTCGAACACGTTGAGTTTCACTGTTATACTTAATCCGAAGAAGGCGTACCAGTCGTCGAGGCTGTCGTCGCCGCGCTGTGTGCCGGGGGCATAGGCGTGGCCGGACTCATATTCGCCGCTGCGGTCGGCCAGAATGGCGGCCATCTCCTCGGTGTTGGCGGTGAGCAGCTCGGGCTCCACGTAGGTGGTGCTTACATCGTCGAGGTAGTCGGTCCACGTCTTGCGGAAGCCGTATTCCGCCCCGACGGTGAAATATTTTCCTATGCGGCATTTCAGTCCGAGGCCGAAGGGTATGCTCAGCTGTATCAGGCTGTACGGCTTGCGGTCGGGGAACTTGTCAAGGCCCTGACCTTCGGTGCACAGGGGCTGCAGGTCGTACCAGTTGCCGTTGTACTGTGCCTGCGGGTTGAATCCGAACACCCCCACCCCGGCGAACATATAGGGCGTGAAGCGTTTGGCGTAGGCGCCGTTCTGGTAAGGCAAAAAGTTGAACTGCACGGTGAGCGAGCCTTCTATTACCTGCGACCGGAAACTGAGGTTGCGTTTCTCGATAACGTCGGGGTTGCCGCCTTCGATATGTCCGTAGGCGAAACTGAACTGCACCGCCCAGCGGGAATGGAAGTCGTAACGGAAGATGGCGGCGGCGGCGGGGTTCACCTTGCCAAGCATCGACTGGCTGTTGAGGTCGCCGATGTAGTTCATACCGCCGAGCAACAGGCCTATTTCGGCATCTTTCCGCAAAGTTTGCGAATTCGCCAGCAGTGGCAAAAAAGCCAGCAAAAGCGTTATGCGTTTTAGGCCTGACATGTTTTCAACAGTTTATTGCTTGTCTTCGGGGAAATAGAGAGTGTAACAGATACTCTCGGCCTGCATAAGGTAGTCACGTTTGTTTTTGCCCGGGGCCATCACGTAGCCAGTGAGCATAATGAGGTTTTCACCGTCGGGGGCGAGGATTGTGTAGTTCACGAACGGTCCGCCAAGGAACCCCTTGCCTCGCAGTCGCCACAAACCGCGTGTCTCCACACAATAGAGGTCGTTGAACTCGACGCGCTGTGTAATCGACTCCACACGGCGTTCGGTGGACATATACGAGCTGTCCACAGGACCGGGAATGTTTTTCATCGAGCTGTCGAGGTTGTCGAGTATGGTAGCCTGCTCGAAATCGGTGCTTTTTTTGTACGGCAGAGTGCTAATAATGAAACCGATGCTCATATCCTGAGTTTCCTTGCGCAGCCATGCGAAACCAGGATTCATCTTACAAAGGTAATACTCGTTGGAAACAGTGATTTCAAAACCGAAGTTGTTGCGCAGTTTCTGCATCAGCTCATAGTTCTCAATAGATTTGTATGCCCTTAAAATACGCGGATGTTCGCATTTGCGCACTTCCTTTTTGATGATTGGCATATAACGGCGCAGAAACGGTGCCACGGAGTCGCGGCTACTAAGCTTGAAATCGAACATGATCTGTGGCTGTGCCCAATAATCGTTGGCCATTTTAACGACATTTTTGTTGGTGTCGGCAACGTGAATCATTATCAAATTGCGATGAGTCTTGAACATATCGCTATTCTTCAACGACGATTCAGGGACGTTAACAACATCGAAACATTGCTCTGGCTGGTTGAGGCACTCCTGCGGCTGTTGTAATATGGCAAGTATGCTGTCCTTTACACTGCCACAATACAAATCGTTGTCGGCAACAACAAGCACTTCGAGTGTTTTACCCGAGGATCCTCGTTTGGTGTTGGGGTTGGTCGAGTTGAAGCAAGAAACCAACATCAAAGCCGATGTCAGCATTATAATGGCAAAAAAACTTTTTTTCATATTGCAATATTTTATTATAACAACGTTTAAACTAATGATTTATTATTTAAAAAGTGAACGAAATACCAAGGCTCGGCATGATGGGCAGCTGGTCCACACGCTCGAATGTGAGACGATTGAAGTAGAACATATTGTTGCGGTTGTAGATGTTGGTAACGCTCAGGCTGATGTCGAGAATGGAGCGTTTGCCGAAAGCAAAACGTTTCTTCACCGAGGCGTCGAGACGGTGGTACGAGGGCAGACGTCCGCCGTTGACGGTAGCGTAGTAGATGCCTGTCTCACCATTTTCGAGACGGTAGTCGGTGTTGAGGCCGCCGCCGAAAGTGAGGTTCTCGTAAAGTCCGAGGGTCTGGGTGTAGGGGAATCCGCTGCCGTAATTCCAACGCAGGCTGAACTCCCAGTCGAGTTTCTGGCCGGCCTTGTAGGTGAACAGCATGTTGAGGTTGTGACGGCGGTCGTAGTGCGGGTTGTAGGTGCCAAGCTCGTCGGTGCGTTGCACAAAGCCCAACGAATAGGCCACCCAAAGGTACGACATGCCGTAGGTGCAGCGCGCGCTGAAGTCGATACCGTAGGCCTTGCCGGTCTCAATAATGAAGTCCTTGCGGAGATATTCGGGTTTTTCGTAGATGCCTCCGTCCTGATATTCCATCGTATTGGGATACATCAGGTTGCGGTTCATATTCACCAGTTGGGAGAAGTTTTTGAAATAAGGCTCCACGTTGAAAAACAGCCAGTCGTTGGCGTCGTATTCCACGCCAAGAATGACGTGCTGTGCGTTCTGCACGCAGCTGTTCACCTCCTCGCCGTGGAAGGTGGAGGTGATGCCCAGATTTTCGGAACCGGTGAGGAATCCGTTGAAGAGGTTCACCACGTCGTTGTCGGGACGGGCGTCGAGGAAATTCTGGCTGTAGAGTCCGGCGGCAAGCTTGAAACGCAGGTTGTCGTTGAGTTTGTATTTGACGGCGAGACGCGGCTCGGGGTAGAATTCGGCCACCGAGGCGTAATACACCAGTCGCAGGCCGGGCTCCAAAATCCAGTGTTCGCGGTTCATCTTGTAGGTGGCGAACACGGCCAGCTCGCTGGTATGCTCGGTTACAGCGAACTTACGCGAGTACTGGTTCTGGAAAGAGTAGTCGGTGCGGAACATTTCCACATTTATGCCGTAAGTAAGTTTGTCCTTGCCGAAGAAATTCACAATGTCGAGCACACCGGAAAGGCCGCCGATCTCGCTGGTACGCGGGGCCAGGCCGCTGTTCTGTACATCGCTGAACTCTATCTTGTAGTCGGAGTAGGCCAAGGTGCCTTCCACCAATGCGTCGCTGCCAGGAACCAAGACGAAGTTGGCGCCGGCACCGTAGTTGTTCCATTTGTAGTCGGCGATGGACTGGTAGTTGGTAACCCAGTCGTTGTATCCGAAGCCGAAGACGCTGAGTTTGCTGCCCGACGCCGATTTGAAGCTCAGTTTGCCATACACGTCGAGGAAATCGTACGGCAGGCCGCCGTCGATGTAGCTATAGAGCAGTTTCGACGACTCGGATAGGTACGAGTTTTTGGCCGTGACAAGATATGTTATCGACGAGCCGTTGTCGGGACGCTCCTTTTTCAAGGGACCTTCCAAAAGCAGTCCCGCGCCCATTGTGTTCACGCTGATTTTTCCCGAGTGCCGCTTGCTGTTGCCGTCGCGGGTGGTAATGTCGAGCACCGAGGAGATGCGTCCGCCGTATTCGGCACCGAAGCCACCGGTATAAACGTCGGCGTTGAGGATAACATCGGTCTCAAACACCGAAAAGAGTCCTATGGAATGGAAGGGGTTATAAACCACCATGCCGTCGAGCAGGGTTTTGTTCTGAATCATGGAGCCGCCGCGTATGTAGAGCTGTCCGCCTTGGTCGCCGGTGAAGTTGATGCCCGGCAGCACCTGCAGGTACTGGGCTATGTCCGACTGACCGCCTATGGAGGGCATCTGCTGTATCTCCATCGGGGAGATTTTCTCCACCGATACCTTGGTGTCCTCGCGGCGTTCCTGCTTACGTCCCGACACCTTGACGGTCTGCAGCGTCTGCGAAGCGGGTTTCAGCTCGATACGCAGCTGCACGGTCTGTCCTGCCGATTTTATCGACACTTTTTCTGTAAAGTCTTCGTAGCCAATACATCTCGCCACAAGGGTGTATTCTCCGTTGGGGATTTTATTCATCAGGAAAAAGCCGTTGATGTCGGAGGCAGCTCCTAATGTGGTGCCCTGCAACAGCACGTTGGCGAAAGGCACGGGCTCGCCGTTGTCCTTGTCGTACAGAAAGCCTTTTACGGTGCTTTGTGCCATCGACAGCATCGGCAAAAGCATTGCAAGAAGTGTTGAAAAAATGAGTTTACGCATATATATCAGTGTAATATTTTGAAAACAAGTTCTTTAATCAGTTCCCCGTCGGTGATGGTGCCTGTGTTGCCCATGCCTTTGCTTTTAAGGTCGGCCTCTTTCAGGTAACCGATAATGGCGGCCATCTTGGGCAGGGAGTAATTGCGTGCTGCCGTCTTGTAATCGCCAATAAAATAGGGATTTATGCCAAGAGCAGAAGCTACGGAATGTGACGATTTGTCGGTAAGTTGCTGGTATATCATCACTTTGATGAAATAGCTATAAAGGTTGGGCAACACCATCTGTATGGGATTATCCTTGGGATTGGCGGCAAAATGGTTCACAATGCGGTTGCATTTCAGGACATCCTTCTCTCCCAATGCTTTCTGTAGCTCGAACACATTGTAGTCCTTGCTAATGCCGATGTTACGCTCTATTATCTCGTTGGTTACTACACCGCCTTGCGGCAACGTGATAAACACTTTCGACAGCTCGTTGGCAATTTTGCCGGTGTCGTTGCCGAGGGCTTCGGCGATGAGCGTGGCGCTCGGGAGCGATATTTTGTAGCCTTGTCCTGCAGTGTAGTTCAGTATCCACCCCGCCACCTTGTCTTCGTACGGACGATTCTTTGCTACAACAGCTCCATGGGCGCTTACAGCCTTGATAACTTTGGAAGTTTTCTTATTGAATTCCTTTTCGTCCATACGGAACACAAACACTATCACCGATGTGGTTGAGGGGTGTTCCAGATATGGCGGCAGCAGGTCCAAGTCGTCTTTTTCGATACCCTGCGCCTCTTTTATAAGGATAAGACGGCGTGTTGTTGTGGGGAACGTCGGAAACTGCTTGGCACTGTCGATAACCGACGACATCCTCACATCGCGACCGTAAACAACAGTCTGGTCGAATGGCTGATTCTCCTCGGGAACGACCTTTGTTTCGAAGAAATCGGAAAGGAGATCCAAGCCGTAACCTTCGTCACCATAGAGGAAGTAAACCGGCTTTATGTCGCCTTTTTCAACGCCATCCATTAACTGTTTGTCGGTAAGAGTGCCGCCTTTTTTAGCCATATTTATTTTATTATCAAACGTTTAACTGCAACATTTTCGTTATCCACCACCTGCACGAAGTAGATGCCGCCGGCCAGTTTGGGCAGCGTTATCGCATTACGTTCGTCGTTCAAGCGGCCTTCGGCAAGCACCGTACCTTTGGCGTCGATGATGAAATACTGACGCGGTGCGGCGGTGGCGAAGTCCACAAAAATCTGGCTGTGAGGTTTGGCGGGATTGGGATAGAGTTCGAAGTCGTTCTGCTCCGTGGCGAAGTCCATACCGGCATCGGTGGTGCAGAAACGTATTGTGTCGGAGCCTGTTACGGTACGCACACGGCCTCCGTTCACATAGCCTTCGAGTGTCATTTCGTTACGCAGACGCGACAGATACGACGAGATATTCATACGCAGGGTGTAACATCCCGGCTCGGTGCAGAAAGACTCGCTGAAATCCACTGAAGTCAACTCGTTGTACGAGGCAAGGACAGTGCCGTCGTCGCGGACAAACTCCCAGCTAATGTAACTGCCGAACCAATCGAGGTAACCCGAATACTGATCGGGGATAGATATGCGATAAGTAACCTCGGTTCCACTGTTCACGACAATGGGGACACGTATGGTGTCGTTGGAGGTGTTCTGGTCGGCCAAGCCGTTGGGCTGCTCGCTCCAAACGGTGATGACGTGGTTGCCAGGGGTTACGGCCAGACTGTTTAGGGTAACCGTTGCTGACATATTGAGTTGCAAAGAGCCGCTCCAAGAATATTGCTGCGGCGACTGGTTGTCGAGCTGGTATTTTATTACAACGGTACGCAGTGTGTCGTTGCCGCGGTTGGTAATACGTATTTCGGGATTCAAACTAGTGACGTTGCAATATGCCGAGTCGATTCCGTCGTTACTAACCACCACATCCCTGTCCATAGACGAGGTGCAGGGGTCGTAGGCGGGACAGGTGGTGGCACCCGTGTTGTTGGGGTCGAGCCAATCCTTGAGCCTTGCCGACGACGACGAAGCGTTGTTGTTTGTCCACGAATAGGAAAATTTGCCGTAGTAGTCGGAGCCCTGCCTGTCGGAGCACGAAGCGTCGCCGCCGTGCAGCTGGCCTATAATCTGGTGGTTCTGGTTGAACAACGGCGAACCCGAAGAGCCGCCTTCGGTGGTGCCTTGCAGCCATCGCGACACGCACCAGTGGGTGCCGTCGTCGGAGGTGTTGTCGAGATACGTGGAGCTAGTGCCTGCACCGGCGTGGGAGATCTTTTTCAAATCGCCGCTGGGGTGATGGATGCAGGTCATAGCGGTGGGTGCCGTGGTGGAACGCGACCAGCCGAGATACAGCGGGTCGTACGACATCGGCACAGTGTCATTTAGTTTCAGCAAAGCAAAGTCGGAGTTGGAGGCGTTGGCTATAAGCGAGGCATAGTTGACAGAATAGATGGTGGGACCGGAAGTGCCGCTACAGGTGGCCGCCTCGTGTTTGAACACAAACACGAAATTGGAGGGACTGTAATACTCCACACAGTGGTTGGCGGTGAGGAAATAAGGAGTGCCGTCGTTGGAGGTGTTGTTTATCAACGCCCCTGTGCAGTGTGCGCTGCCGCGGTTGATTATCAACGCCACGCCGCGTTTCTCCATCTGCCAGTTGGCTCCTTCGGAACAGTTGACGTTTATGTTGCACGAACCCGAAGTGCCGTAGGTGCCCTTGTCGGATTTGAACAATATGTCGCGATAGCCGTGGATAACGGTGGAGAGGGTAATCTCGCTCATGCCACGAACAGACAGTGGTTCGTAGTATTCCATTATCACCGACTGTCCGGGATACAGCGAAGTGGAGAACACATGCTCCGGATTGTTGCTCTGCTCGGTGAAAGCACCCGTAATGTACTTGCGGTCGGGGGTGTAGATGAACATACGGCCTCCTTGCGGGATGACAAAGCGGTCGAAGACGAAGTTCAGCGTCTTTGCCCCGCGGCAGGTAACTTTCAGCTGCCACACACGGTCACCGTTGGGCAGTTGCTGCCAAGTGCCGGAGTTGGTGAGCGAGAGGTTGGTGTCGAGTTCGGCACCGAAACGGAACGGGTGTTTGGAGTCGGTATTACGCTCGTCCTCAAGCATATACTGCTCCACATCCACGGCGGGCATCACCACCTCGACGGGATTGTCCAAGCTGTTGGCGAAAGCGTAAGGCTCGCCGCCACGGTTGATCTGTGCAAAAAGGCTGGGTACTGCGGCCAAAGCCAGTATCAGGATTATGTATCTTTTCATCGTTTTCAATTATTATATTCGTTATTCTGTGTATTTCAATTATTTATATCTGTCTTTCTTGGAGCCGCTGTAGAGGTCGAATTTCAGGAAACGGCATTCCAGCGGACCGTTAAAGAGGTGTATCTTGCGCGAGGGACGCAGGCCGATGTTTTTCATAGCCTCGAAATCGGAGGTGATGAGCCAGGCCGTCTTGCCGTCGCCGTAGAGGTTCTTGAAAGTGTTGCCAATCATGGTGTACATGCTGTTGAGGTCCTCCACAGCTATACGTTCGCCGTAAGGCGGATTGGTGATGATGATGCACTCGCCTTCGGGCGGTTCCTTGGTTTCGATGGACTCGTTGTAAAGCATCACGTCGTGGTGCAGTTTGGCGTACTTGAGGTTGGTCTCGGCCTGCTGCAGCACGCCCATGTCGATGTCGGAGCCCCAAATCTCGTACTCGAACTCGCGTATCTCCCTGTCGGCACGTTCTTTAACACGTTTCCAGTCGAGGATGCTGAACTCTTTCCAACGCATGAAAGCGAAATTGCGACGGTAGTACTGCGCCGGTATGTTGTTGGCGAACATCGCTGCCTCGATGAGTAGCGTTCCCGATCCGCACATGGGGTCGAAGAAACTGCAGTCGGCTTTCCAGCCGCTGAGCTGTATTAGTCCTGCCGCAAGCACCTCGTTGATGGGGGCTATGCCTACCGCCTGACGGTAGCCACGTTTGTGCAGCGACTCGCCGGAGCTGTTCATCAGCAGCGTCACATGGTTTTGGAAGATGTGTATGTTGAACTTGTAGGTGGGGTTTTCGGTGTCTATCGACGGACGTTTGCCGAACATCGAGCGGAAACGGTCCACAATGGCGTCCTTGGTCTTGAGGGCAGCGTAGTACGAGTTGGTGAAAATCTTGCTGTTGGCCGCCGATTCGATGAAGAAAGTGGCATCCACGTCGAGGATATGCTCCCACTCGATTTTATAAACGTTGTCGTAGAGCTCCTGCTCGTCGTTGGCTTCGAACTCGGCGAAGGGTTTGAGTATGGCAAGGGCGGTGCGACAGCAGTAGTTGGCTTTGTAGAGGGTTTCCATGGTGCCGGTGAAGGTCACTGCACGGGTTACGGGGGTGATGTCCTCGGCACCCAGCTCTTTAAGCTCGGCGGCAAGTACCTCCTCCAGCCCGAACATGGTCTTGGCTATCATCTTGAAACGTTCGGCGTTGCTTTTTTGCGCCACCTGTTTGTTGCCTTCTTTAATTATTATCATTGCTTTAGTATTTTGGGTAGTCCTTTATTTTTGTACTAATTTATCCATAAAACGTTTGGAATCAACGATGTATCTGATATGCACCGCCTCCCCTATCTTGGCCACTTCGTCGTATGCCTCGATGTTGAACACCAGCCTGCGGCCGTCGGACTCCACAAGGGTGGAATGACAACGTATCTGCATTCCCAACGGCGTGGCTTTCAGATGTTTCACATTGATTTCCGCTCCCACGGTGGTAAGTCCTTCGGGCAGAAGATGCTCGATGGAAGTGTGTGCCGTCTGCTCCATAAACGCCACAAGGGCGGGCGTAGCGAACACCGGCAGCAGCCCCGAGCCGCAGTTGGAGGCGGAGTCGCTGTCGAGGACGGTCTTTGTCAGTTGGTTTTCAATACCTTTGGGGATGTCTATTTCCATATCATTTATTTTCTTCAGTATTATTTTCATTTTCTGCAGCCACTTCAGCTTCTGCAGGTTTGTTCACTATCTTTCCGTGTATAAACGGATTGTCTTTGTTTTTGGTGGTTACAATGCTGATATTCAGTTCGTAACCTATAAGAAGTATCATACAGCTGAGCTGAATCCACAGCATCACTATTATCAGCGTTCCGATGGAGCCGTACAGGGCGTTGTAATTGGAGAAATTCTCGATATACAGACGGAAACCGGCCGTTACGAGGAAGAAAAGCACTGTGGAGAGCGACGCTCCTGCCGAAAAGAAATTCAAACGCTGTTTTTTAACGGGAGCCACGTAGTAGATAGACGAAATCACAAACAGACCTATGGCAATCATCAGAATCCATTTGCCCACATTCATGGCGTAGTACCAGAAATTTTCAGCAAGCAAATCCCGCGACAGCAAATAGGCCGTGAAATGTTTGTATCCCATCATGATGGTAAGCACCACCGCCACAAGCACGAAAAGCAGCAGCACGAGGTACAGACACAGCAGTTTTCGCTTAATAAAACTACGTGTTTCGATGATGTTCAACGACTGGTTGAAAGCCTGCATTATGGAGTCCATACCGTTGACCGACACCACCAAAGTGCCTAAGAATCCGACAGATAGCAGTACCGTATGTTTGTGCGTAAGTATCTCGTCCATAGTGTTTATCACCTTGGCATAGACATCGGCGGGCAGCATCTCGTTGAGGGCCGAATAGAGCTCGTTGATAATGCCCTGAATGGGGAAATAGGGCAACAGCGAGAACAGGAACAGCAGCATGGGAAACAACGCAAGGAAAAACGAGAACGCCATGGCCTTGGCGCGGTTGGCGATGGATTCCTTGAGCAGGTTGCGGATAAAAAAGTCGAGCACGTCGAAAATGGGCACGCCCTGGAAGCCCGGCAGCGTTATCTGCTTGATAAGATGCAGAAACTTACGCACCGGCCGCTTGTAGAGCAGCTTGCGGGGAAGTTTCTGGAAATACTCCACCAGACTTTCCTTACGTTTTTTCAACTTTTCTATCCTTTTCATGGCTTACACCACAAGGCTAATGTCCAGACTTTTAATGTGATGCGTCAACGCACCGACGGAGATGTAGTCCACTCCGCTCTCGGCGTATTGCAGAAGGGTTTTGTCGGTAATTCCGCCCGAGGCCTCGGTCTCGTAGCGTCCGCCGATGATTTTGACGGCCTCCTTCAGCAGTTCGGGGGTGAAATTGTCGAGCATGATGCGGTGCACATTGCCCACGGCCAGAACGCGGTTCAGCTCGTCGAGGTTGCGCACCTCTATCTCAATCTTGAGGTTTTTGCCCTTGGCCTTGAGGTAGTCGTTGGTTTTGGCGATGGCTTTCTCGATGCCTCCGGCGAAGTCTATATGATTGTCCTTCAGCATTATCATGTCGTAAAGGCCGAAACGGTGGTTCTCACCGCCGCCGGTTTTCACGGCATATTTTTCGAAAATGCGCAGGTTGGGCGTGGTCTTGCGGGTGTCGAGGAGCTTGGTGTGCATACCCTTAAGCATGTCGGTCATGGCGTGGGTCTGCGTGGCGATGCCGCTCATGCGCTGAATGAAATTAAGTGCGGTGCGCTCGGCGGTGAGTATCGAACCCGAAGGACCCTCCACCGTGAGTATCAGGTCGCCTTTGGCAACGGCCTCGCCGTCGGTTTTATAGGTGGTAACGACCAGCGTGGGGTCCACCAGTTCGAACACACGTTTTCCTACCGGAATGCCACAAATAATTCCGTCGGCCTTGGCAATCATGCGGGCTTTGCCGCGGTTGTCGGGCGAAATGCAGGCCAATGTGCTGTGGTCGCCGTCGCCAATGTCTTCGCGCAGAGCCGACAGTATCACAGGATCCATATCACTGTTTTTCATATCTTTACAGATTTAATTCTTGTCAAAAAACAATAATTTCCAAGCCTTTTTTTCACAAAAAAAGCAATCTGCAAAGATACCAAAAAAAAACGAGATATACAACTTTTTCTTTTTGCGCTTTGAGTGGTTTATTTTACGACTTGTGACAATATTTTCGTGTCATCGGATTTTTTTGTCGAAAAAAACAAGAAAATATCGTATTTTCCTCTATAATTAAAGAACACGAATAGCACTAATTAACACAAATATTTGTGTGATTCGTGCGATTCGTGTTCAAAAATTTATATCTCTATATAAAAATAATCATTTTTTTGTGTAAATTTGCAGAATAGCAGAAAAGCGTCGCAAAGACAGCAACTTTCTGTCAGTCAGTTATTAACACAAACACATTATCATTATGAAGATAAACGCTTTCGTCGCCGTACTGGCCACCTTGTTAGCAATAAATACCATACAAGCCCAGACCACAAAGGTCTCCGGCAAAATTTCGGGAAGCACCCCGTGCGAAAAGATAGTGGTGAACGCCGTGGACGGCAACAAACTGGTGCCGCTGCAGACCGTGGTTCCCGACAACGGAGCCTACAGTTTCGAAATCGACAACGCCAACAAAAACCTGCTATTGCTGCAATTCCAGCCCTCGGGACTGACCTCCTACGCCATCTTCGAGCCGAAAGCGAAAATAGTGGTGGACTACAGCCTCGGCCAGACAGTGCTGATAAGCAACGTGAAATCGTCGGACGAGATGCTGCTCTATAAAAAATTCCTCGACATCAACGAGCCGGTGGAAGCCCTCAACCGCGAATACCAGACCGCCGAAGAATCGCGCCGCAGAGAGATACAGAACGCTTTCGAGACTATGGTGCCCGCCACCTTCGACCAGATTGAAAAACTGCTCCGCGACAACAAAAGCCGACTCTTCAGCGCACTGCTGGTGACTTTCTTCGAGAACCAGTTCGACACCTACGCCCCCCTCTACGTCGAAGTGCGCGACGCCCTTATCAAAGACTATCCCAACGACCAGATGGTGAAATACATCGACCAGAAAGTGAAATCGGTGATGTTGCCCGGCACCCCCGCCCCCGACATCGAGATGAAATCGCCGGAAGGCAAAACCCTTAAACTCAGCAACCTACGCGGCAAAGTGGTGCTGCTCGACTTCTGGGCATCGTGGTGCCGCCCCTGCCGCAACGAAAACCCCAACGTGGTGAAACTCTACCACAAATACAAATCGATGGGATTCGACATCTTCAGCGTCTCCCTCGACCGCGACCGCAACTCGTGGACACAAGCCATCAAGAGCGACGGACTGGTGTGGCCAAACCACGTGAGCGACCTCAACGGATGGACATCCTCCGGCGGTGCAACCTACGGCATCACCTCAATCCCCGCCACCGTGCTTATCGACAAAGATGGCAAGGTGATTGCTCGTAACCTGCGCGGCACAGATCTGGAAAACAAACTCAAAGAAATTTTCGGAAAATAACAACAAATAGTCTGTAAAATAATGAAACAGAAGTTATTTTTTGCACTTTTGACACTTGCGGCTCTGGTGGCCAAAGCCCAATACCCCATCGAGACGGAAATACAGAACGACACCGCGAAGAGCGACACCGTGGCCGCAAAACCCGTCGACACCAACATCATCACCATCACCCTCAACGACCTCACTTTCGAGATGGTGAAAGTGAAAGGCGGCACCTTCACCATGGGCTGCAAAAACACCAAGGACAAGGACTGCTACGAGAACGAGTTCCCCGCACACGAAGTGACGGTAGGCGACTTCGCCATTGGCAAATTCGAAGTGACACAGGACATCTGGAAAGCGGTGATGGGCTACAACCCCTCCAAATGGAAACACGACAGCCTGCCCGTGGAACGCGTGAGCTGGGACACCATACAGACTTTCATCAACAAGCTCAACCGCCTTACGGGACGCAATTTCCGGCTGCCCACCGAGGCCGAATGGGAATACGCCGCCCGCGGGGGCGAGAAAAGCAAGAACTACAAATACGCCGGCTGCAACCAGGACCTCGGCTCGTACGGATGGTACGGCCCCAACGCCAACTCGCACACCCACAAGGTGGGACAGAAGAAACCCAACGAGCTGGGACTCTACGACATGAGCGGCAACGTGTGGGAGTGGTGCAGCGACTACCTCGGACCTTACACCAAAAACTCACAGGACAACCCCAAAGGTCCGCGCCACGGCGAGGAACGCATTCTTAAAGGCGGCTGCTACACGAGTCCTACCCGTGGATGCCGTATCACCGACCGCTGCAACTACAACCCGCAACTCGGTTACAGCTACTACGGCTTCCGTCTGGTGCTGATTCCGTAAATTACAAAGGCAAAAACGCCACAAAATACCTTAAAAAAGCATCCGTAGCCACCCGTTGCGGATGTTTTTATTTATTAACAAAGCGCTGATTGACAAAACATT
Organism: Bacteroidales bacterium; assembly: GCA_016283745.1. Classification (GTDB taxonomy): domain Bacteria; phylum Bacteroidota; class Bacteroidia; order Bacteroidales; family P3; genus UBA1219. Next base: position 19,496 of record JAEENM010000052.1, read on the forward strand.
GGAATAATTATTGCAAAAAATTTCGGATAAACCGAAAAAAAGTTGTATCTTTGCAAACCGAAAAAAAACGGAAAGGTGCAGGAGTGGTTGAACTGGCCCGCCTGGAAAGCGAGTAAGCGTCAAAAGCGCTTCAAGGGTTCGAATCCCTTCCTTTCCGCCAAGAAAAAGTTTTAAAAACGTTGAAAACCGATTTTTTACAAAAAATCGGTTTTTTTTATGTAAATTTGCACATAAGTTTTTGGACCGAATTTACAATATAATTACAATTTTTACGTTTTATCAATTATGGCAAAGATAGACGACTTAATCAATAAAATAGACAATCGCGAATTGCGATTGCTTATCGAGCAGGAACTGTCCAAAATACAGAGGAAACGTAAGTTCGGATTGGTGTTCGAGGAGCATATGCCGGAGTGTACACTGCTTTTCGACATCCCAGTACGTCGCGGATGTACCGTTGCCCCGAAGGCAAATGCAACGCGTTTAGGCGGGGGGGGGGGCAAATTGCTGATTACTATATAGTTACAAAGATTTCTAACAGCATTGCCACTTGTGAGAAACTCGATGACTCACATGAAATAAACACTTTCAAGGTTGACGAACTTGTTGTAGTTGCGGAGTTTGGCGAGCCGATTTATCCTTTCCTGAAAAAGATTGATTCGGTGCAGAATGCACCCGACAGTGACCTTTGGCACACGCTGATTGAGGCCGACAACTACCACGCACTCCAACTATTGGTTTATCTGTATGCAGGACAAGTTGACTGCATATACATTGATCCGCCATACAACACTGGCGCACGCGACTGGAAATACAACAACGACTATGTGGATTCTTCCGATTCGTATCGCCATAGCAAATGGCTCTCGATGATGCAGAAACGCTTGCAGTTGGCGAAGAAACTTCTTAATCCCAAGGATTCTGTTCTTATTGTTACCATTGATGAAAAGGAATACTTGCATTTGGGATGCTTGTTGGAGCAGATGTTTCCTGAGTCTTATATACAAATGGTCAGTGACGTAATTAACCCTAAAGGTGTTGCTAGAAGTGGTTTTAGAAGAAATGATGAATATATATTTTTTATAATGATAGGAGAATGTCAACCTGCCCGTTTATCACTTGGATCAGAATGGTCATCTTCTGCTTTATTTTCAAGCAATACAAGTCAATCTCCTGGATGGACTTCAATGATGCGTCGAGGAAGCAACTCTAGCAGAGAACATTCTCCCGGATGTTATTATCCAATTTATGTAAATCCCAACACTCGAAGAATTGAAAAAATCGGAGACCCTATTCCAACAGGTCAGCACAAAAGTAAAGATATTGAAAATCTAGTTCAAGTTCTTCCAATTAGAACAAATGGGAATGAAGGCTGCTGGCAGGTAAGTACAACAGAATTAAAAAACAGAATATGCCAAGGGAGAATTCGCCTTGGGCGAGAATCCTCATATGGATATGTTATAAACTATTTGCCTGATGGAGCATTTGCTGAATTGCATACAGACGGATGGAATATAGATGGATATGACGAAGATGGCTCTATAATAGCCCGCAGAACAGAAAACTCAGAAGATTTAAGAATAGCTCCTACACAATGGAAAATAGCTTCACATAATGCTTCTGAAAATGGATCAAGTTTTATTGCTAAAATTTTAAATGATGATAGATTTTCTTATCCCAAATCCTTATACTCTGTTCACGATGCCATACGGTTCTTTGTCGCCAACAAGCCCAACGCACTTATTGTCGATTTCTTTGCCGGCTCTGGCACTACTATGCACGCTGTAAACCTACTAAATGCCGAAGATGGCGGTCATCGCCGTTGTATTATGGTTACAAATAACGAGGTAAGCGAGGAAGAATCGAAATTACTCAAGAATCAGGGATATAAGCCAGGCGACGAGGAATGGGAAAAACTTGGCATTGCCCGCTATGTTACTTGGCCGCGTACGGTCTGCTCAATCGAAGGGCACGATGTAAACGGGCAGCCACTCAAAGGCAACTACATCGGTTCCGAAATTCCAATGGCAGACGGTTTCAAGGCAAATGCCATCTACTTCAAGTTGGGATTCTTGGACAAGACCAAGGTTTCGCTTGGCAGGGAGTTTTCGCGTATGCTGTCGCTGCTATGGATGAAGGCGGGCGCTCACGGCATTTGCCCTTCGGTTTCGGAAAATTCCGTTCCAGATATGCTTGTATATCCCGAAAACCGATTTGCAGTTCTAAATACGGAATCTGCCTTCAGCACTTTTGCCGAACAGGTGAATTCCCATACCGAAATAGACACCATATTTATTATTACCGACTCGGAAAACGCCTACAAGGATATGATTAAACACCTTGATGCCAAGCGCACTTTCCAGTTGTACCGCGACTATTTAGACAATTTCCGTATTAATCAACAACGATAGCCATGAAATGTAACTTGTTTCCGTTCCAGCAGAAAGCACTCGATTCGCTTCACCAGTATTGCGCTTTCGCACAGCAGAGTTACCGCACTATGCTTGTTCCGCAGGTAATCAGTTTTACCGCTCCCACAGGTGCAGGCAAAACCATCATTACATCAGCCCTCATAGAACAGATTTTCTGCGGCAGTTCGTTTGTCCCCGAACAGCCCAATGCGATTATCGTATGGCTGAGCGATTCGCCAGAACTCAACAAGCAGTCGCGCAACAAGATTGAAACCAAAGCCGACCACATACAGATTGGACAGTGCATAACTATCGAGGACGAAAGTTTCGACCAGGAAATTTTGGAGGACGGCTACATATACTTTCTTAACACACAGAAGTTAAGCAAAAGCAGTAACCTTACAAATCACGGCGACACCCGACAATACACAATTTGGGAAACACTCAACAACACGATAAACGAGAAGTCAGACCGTCTGTTCATGATTATAGACGAGGCGCATCGTGGTGCAAAGACTAACCAGACCACAATAATGCAGACCTTTATAAAGGGCAACGACAAATGCAAGCCGATGCCTGTGGTAATTGGTATGAGTGCCACGCTTGAACGCTTCAACACACTTGTTGCAGGAACAATATCATCGCAACATCATGTTATAGTTTCTCCCGACGAGGTTCGTCAGTCGGGCTTGCTAAAGGACTTGATTGAAATCTATAGTCCCGACGATTCGCTCGAAAACAAGGAGATGGGCGTGCTTCAGGCCGCCACCGACGAATGGCGCGACAAATGGTTGCACTGGTATCAGTACTGCAAGGAACAGCACTACAAATATGTAAACCCAATATTTGTAGTCCAAGTCGAAGCAGGCAAGGGCAATCAGATTTCAGCTACCGACCTCAACGAATGCCTCGATGTTATCGAAAAACGTCTAAATTCAAAATATATGGTAGGTGAAGTTGTGCATTGCTTCGGAGATAAATCAGAACTTAACATCAACGGCCTCTCGGTTCCCTATATTGAGCCATCACGCATTCAAGACGATGACAACATTCGACTGGTATTCTTCAAAGAAAGCCTTTCTACAGGTTGGGATTGCCCGAGAGCGGAGACAATGATGTCGTTCCGCCATGCTGTAGATAGCACATACATCGCCCAGCTTCTCGGCCGTATGATCCGCACCCCAATGCAGATGCACATACAAGTTGACGAGTCGTTGAACAATGTTCACCTTTATCTGCCTCACTTCAACATAAACACTGTATCAACCATAGTTAACGAATTGCAAAAGATTGAGGGTGGCAATATTCCAACAGACTTTATTGAAGAGTCCGTTGGCGGAAACCGCAAAATTGAAATATTGTCGATTAGTCACAACAGACAACAACCAGTAGTTCAATCCTATCTGCAAACTAGTACAGGAAATGCACACGCAAATATTGCCACAAATGCACAACCTGACAATACAAAAGTAAAAACTTATCCGTTTACACAAACCAACACAGGAAACGTCCACGATTACACCTCGCCGCAAATACAATTAAATCCGAAACAGGTACAAACCGATACTTCACAACAACACGACATGATTGATCGTGAAAAAGTAATGCAAGTTGTCAACTCGATGAGTTTACTAACATATGATGTACGCACAGTCAGAATCAACGACTATGCAAATTCGCTGTTCAAGTTGGCGCATCTGCTCACACAGTCGGCACTATGGCATGATGCCTTGAATACAATAATAAAAGATGTGGTCGGCAAGATTCACGATTACATTGAACACCTCAAGGCAACAGGCAAATACGAAAGCATGGCGGAAAAAGTGCTTGAGTTCAAGTTGACTAAAAAGGTTTTTGATGCTTTGGGTGAGGAAATAGATAACGACAAGCACATGTCTTTGTTCACCTCGTCCAATGCCGACCTTGAACGGCAGTTCCGTCAGGCTAACACAATGCTATACAACGAGGGCATAGGCTACAAATACGGTCAGTATTACATGGATTCCAACGACGAGGATGCATACAAAATTCAGTTTATCTTGTATGTCGGCAACGAAGACTGCATGAAAAGCCTTCACAATTACGCGGAAACAAAATTCCACGAGCTTATAGACAACTACCGTTTAAGCATTAGCAATTTACCCGAACACTTCAGGCTTCAATACGACAAAATAGTGTCTGATGGAGATATCATCAGCAAACATAATTTTCGTCTGCCTGAAAACATCAACGTATCTCTTGAAGAAAACGGCAACATTTATACCGACCATCTATTTGTCAATCGCAATGGCGTTGCAAAATTCAAGTTGAACGAATGGGAGGAAATCACTCTTAACGAAGAGCGCCAACGTAATGGATTTTTATGCTGGCTTCGCAATCAACCTCGCAAGCCGTGGGCATTGTGCATACCGTATGCAATAAATAATGAACAAAAGCCAATGTATCCAGATTTTATAATATTCAACATGGCTTCCGACGGTACAATTAGAGTATCGATACTTGAACCTCACGGCGAACAGTATGCCGACAGTCTGCCAAAGGCAAAAGGAATGGCGGATTATGCCCGACAGAATCAAAAAATTGAAAGAATACAACTCATTCATGTAACTAAAGACTCTACAACAGGTAAAAAAAGCTGTCACAGACTTGATTTATCCAAGTCAGCAATTCAAAATAAAATTATGCATCTAAATACTCCTGATGAACTCAACAATCTCTTTATCACCGATGGTATAGTAGAATAAAAAACACTTTACATATCTGCGCAGTTCTCTTTCAACAACAATTGCCTTATATACAGGTTTTTATAAAAAAATGTGGGGGCGGTAATCCGTCCCCACATTTTTATAAAGGACAACCTCGGATTATTTCACAAGGTTGTAGGTGTCGCTTGCGATAACATATTCCTCGTCGGTGGTAACCACGATGGCGGCCACTTTGGAGTCGGGAGTCGAGATGACTCCGTCCTCGCCGGCAGTCTTGTCGTTGAGTTCCATATCCACCTTGATGCCGAGGCATTCCATATTTTCCAGTATGGGGTGACGCATAAACCAAGCATTCTCGCCGATGCCGCCGGTGAACAGAACTATGTCGCAGCCGCCCATCTCGGCGATGTAAGCTCCAATATATTTCTTCACTTTCTGAGCGAACATGTCGAAAGCGTAGGTGCAGCGTTCGTCGCCAGCGTCGCGGCCGGCACGGATGTCGCGCATATCCTGTTTGCCACCGCTGATGCCCACTAGGCCGCATTTCTTGTTAAGCATGGTTACTATGTCTTTCCAAGTCTTGCCGTTGGCCAGCTCTTTCTCAAAGAGGAACTGCAGAGCGCCGGGGTCCACGTCGCCGGGACGGGAGCCCATGATAAGGCCTTCCAGCGGAGTCATACCCATGGAGGTGTCAACGCTCTTGCCGTGGTCGATGGCTGCTATGGAAGCGCCGCTGCCGAGGTGACAGCTAACAATCTTGAGGTCTTTCCAGTCCTTGCCGATCATCTTGGCGGCTTTCTCAGCCACATATTTATGGCTGGTGCCGTGGAAACCGTAGCGGCGAATGCCGTATTTTTCGTAGTATTCGTAGGGCAGACCGTAGAGGTACGATTTCGGGGGCAGTGTGCTGTGGAAAGCGGTGTCGAACACCACAGCCTGTTTCACGTTGGGCAGCACATTCTGCATGGCGTAGATACCAGCGAGGTTGCCGGGGGTGTGCAGAGGTGCGAGGTCGGTGAGGGATTTGATTTTCTCGATAACGTCGTCGTTTACGAGGCAGCTGCCTTTGAACAGCTCGCCGCCGTGTGCCACGCGGTTACCAACGGCACCAATCTCGTTGAGGTCCTTGATAACGCCAATTTCGGGGTCGGTAAGAGCCTTGAGGACGATTTTGATACCCGCCGTGTGGTCGGGGATGGGGAGCTGCTCGTAGTGCTTCTCGCCATGGTATTTGTGGGTGAATTCGCCCATTTCCAAACCAATACGTTCAAGTAAACCTTTTGCCATTACGGCTGCGTTGTTGGCCATGTCTATCAACTGGTATTTGATAGACGAGCTTCCGCAATTTAAAACTAATATTTTCATCGTTTATGTCTAATTATTAAGTGATAACGAATTATTTTTATTCAAACTTCATATCAACAAAGATACGTAATTATGATTGAAATTCCAAAAAAAGATATGATTATTTTTCAATGCTGCGCGCGAAGTGTCTGAAACAAAGGTATGAAGTGGGACATGTGGTCTTGCGTTGCAAAAAACAATTGCGAACAAAGCATTTTTTTTCGTAACTTTGCAAAAAAATTTCATTATGCCGACAACTCTTATTCTCTCAGCTCTGGCCATACTGCCCGTGGTGCTGCTCTCGATTTATGTTTACCGCAAGGACAAGTTCGAAAAGGAGCCTTTCGGGATGCTGCTCAAGACCTTCTTCTTCGGCTGTCTGTCGGTAATACCGGCCGTTATTCTGGAAGGCTTTCTGATGGGCATCCACCAAGCCACGACGGCCAACGGCTCGGTGCTGTCCTACAGCCTTTATCACGGCTTTGTGGTGGCAGGTTTCAGCGAGGAGCTGAGCAAGCTGCTGCTGTTGGCCCTTGCCATGTGGCGCAGCCGCCATTTCAACGAGTATTTCGACGGCATAGTGTACGCCGCCTTCCTTTCGCTCGGCTTCGCGGGGGTGGAGAATTTCACCTACGTCTTCGGTCAGGGCGACCTCTACGCATCACTGCACACAGCACTGCTGCGCGCAGCCGTGTCGGTGCCGGGACATTTCCTCTTCGGCGTGGCGATGGGCTATTACTTCGCTCTGGCGAAATTCGAGCCGGCAAAACGTATGTCGCACCTCGTAAAAGCGCTGCTGGTGCCACTCGTGCTTCACGGCACCTTCGACGCACTCATTTTCTCCTACTCGCTCTTCTCCGACGAAAGGCCCGTAATCTCCATAATCCTTTTTATAGCATTCATATTTTTCGACATCAAGATTTGGAAAGCCGGCAAACGCAAGCTCAACAAACTGCAATTGAAATCGGAAGTACAGCACTGGGAGAACTACCAATACACCGAGGGAGATGACGGCGAAAACGGATAATCCATCCCCTCCCCTTCTTTTTTGAAAAAAACACGACAAAATTCGGCCATCTGGCCTCCCCAATTGCCGTGCAAAACGCCCCTGCATAATTATAAATCATCCGCAAAGGGCCACAATCGGCACGACAACTTTTTGATTTTTACATAAATATGCTACGACGACAAAAAAAATCAGAAAAAAAAGGACAAAATCGGAAAAAAAATCGTAAATTTGCAGCTTGTTTTTAAACGAAAAAAGATACAAAATATGGCAATAATTGGTACAATCAGAAAACACTCGGGAATAGCTGTGGCAGTGGTAGGTATAGCTATCATAGCATTCATCATCGGCGACGTTTTCAAACGTCAGAACAGCAGACCCGATTTTGCAAAAATTGACGGAGAAACAATTCTTGACGTCACTTTCGACACGAAGGTAAAAGAAACCGAAGAACGCTTCAAAAGACAGAGCGGCAAAGAACAGCTTACCAACGACGAGTCGTTCCAGCTCCGCGAACAGGTTTGGAACGAGATTCTCGAAGAAAAGATACTGGGCAAACAGTACGAGAAACTGGGCATCACCGTTACCGATAAAGAGATGGAGGATATGTTCGTAGGCGAATTCATCCACCCCTACCTCCGCCAGATACCCGCTTTCAACGACCCCAACACCGGCCAGTACAACGCTCAGGGTGTGGCACAGTTCTTACGTAACTTCGACCAACAACCAGACGAGCAAAAACAGACCTGGCTCGACATCGAGACCTACGTCCGCCAGTCGCGCATTTTGGAGAAATACAACCTGATAATGGCCCGCAGTTTCTACACTCCCAAGGCTATGGGTTCGCAAATTGCCGCCCTTGGCGCCAACGACGTTGACGCACGCGTTGTGGCTCTCTCCACCCAAACGGTGAAAGACGAGGAAATCAAGGTTACCGACGAAGATCTCAAGAATTTCTACGAGAAAAACAAAAACATGTTCAAACAGGAGGATGCCCGCGACATCGATTTCGTGATGTTCCCCGTTATCCCCACCCAGAAAGATATGGACGACATCGCCGACAGCGTTGGAAACGTATGGTCAGAGTTCCAGAATGTGGAAGACGAATACATCGGCAGCTATGTAAACCAAGTGTCGGACCGCTGGTACGACTCCACCTTCATGAAAGCCTCCGATTTCGCTGAATATATGGGTCTCGACAGTGCCATCGAAAGAACATCAGAAGGCAAATTCGTCAATCCAATGCTCTCCAACCAGACCTGGGTGATGGCCAAAGTGCTTAAAGTACAGATGCGTCCCGACAGCCTCCGTGCTTCGGCAATCCACATCCTCAACAACAATGTGGGCGAAGGCGTAACACGCAGTGAAGCCGAAGCCGCCTCCCTCGCCGACAGCGTTGAAGCCCTCGTAAAATCCGGCAAAATGCCCTTCGAAGAAGCTGTGATGCAGTTCTCCGACGACCCGCAGAAAAATGAAACTTTCGGCGACCTCAAATGGGCACCCGACGGCAGCATGGGATTCCTCAACGAAAAAATAATAGAAACTCCAGTGGGCGGCGTGTTCAAATACGAACGTCCCGACAAACTGGGATATATGATTGTGAAAGTTACCGGCAAGACCCCCGAAAACAAGAAATACCGTGTAGCCCTCATCACAAGAAAAATTGAAGCTAGCGAAGACACTTACAATGCAGTCTCCGACAAGGCCAATAAATTCCTTGCCAACTGCGCCAACCACGACCAGTTCATCTCCCTCGCACAGAGCGAGAACCTGATGGTGCGCAACGCCGACTTCACCCCCTCCAACGTAAAATCGCTACAGGGCATCAGCGAAGCTCGTGACATAGTGCGCTGGGCTTTCGACGAAAATCGCAAAGAAGGCGACGTTATGGATAAAGTTCACGAATCGGACAACAATTGCATAGTGGCATCGCTGAAAACCATCCGCAAAAAAGGCATAGCCACCTTCGAACAGGTGCGCTCCTACATCGAACCGCAGGTGCGCAACGAAAAGAAAGTGGAACTCCTTGCAGAAAAAGCAGAGAAAGCCCTCGCCTCCAACAAAGACATCAACAGCTTTGCCGCCCAGATGCAGGCCACCGTGGACAGCGTCACCGCCCTGAACTTCAACAGCTACAGCTTCGGAATGTACGGTCCCGAAATGAAAGCCATCGGAAAGACAGCTACCGCCAAAAAGACCGGTATGCTGAAACCGATAAAAGGCACCTACGGTGTATATGTGGTATACGTTGACGCTATCACCCCCCGTGCAGAACAAATCGACGGAGCCTTGATGGCACAGCAGATGGAGATGGAAAGCACCCAAAAACTGCGTTCGCTGTTCAACGTGCTGAAAGACCGCGCCAAAATTGTCGACAACAGAGTATTATTCTATTGATGACATCAACTAAATACAACTAACAAAAAGGCAGGTTGTTGAAAAACTTCCTGCTTTTTTGGTAACAACACACACCATGGAAAACACACGACAACAGAAAATATCCCGCCTGCTGCAGCAGGAGATGGGCAACATATTCCAGCAGGAGACGAAAAACATCTTCGGCAGCTCCATGATAACCGTCACCGAGGTGCGCATAAGCCCCGACCTCTCGGTGGCCAAAGTATGGGTGAGCATCTTCCCCATCGGCGGAGCCAAAAAAGAGGATGTGATGAAAGCCATACAGGACAACACCGCCGACCTGCGTCGACGCCTCGGCCTCCGCGTGGGCAAACAGCTGCGCATCATACCGCAGCTCTCCTTCTTCCTCGACGACTCGCTGGATTATATACAAAACATAGAAAAGCTGCTCAAACAATGAACCTGCCGTTTTTCGTAGCCCGGAAGTACCTGTTTTCGCGCAAACGCAAGACCATCATCAATATCATATCGTGGATATCGCTGATAGGCATTGCCGTGGGCTCGATGGCACTTATCATAGTACTTTCGGTTTACAACGGCATCGGCGACCTCACACAGTCGCTGTTCAACGTATTCGACCCAGAACTGGTGATAGAGCCGCGACAAGGCAAGAGCTTCCACACCGGCGACACTTTCCCTCTGCAACAGATAAAACAGACCGAAGGCGTGGCAAGCGTTTCCGAAATTGTAGAGGAAAACGCGTGGGTTATCTACAAACAAAACGAACAGATTGTGATGCTCCGTGGCGTGGACCGCAACTACTTACACCACAGCGGACTGCAGTACAAGCTATCCAATACGCTCAACTACGACCTCGGCAATGACAACGGCAACTACGGAGTGCTGCTCGGTGGCAACCTCTACTGGGCTTTGGGCATCAATTATCTTGACCAGAACACGCCGCTGGTGGTACACATCCCCAAACGCAAGGCTGGTATTGGCCTTACCATCGACGACGCTTTCAACACGCGCTACGCCATGGTCCTCGACTTTTTCTCGGTACAGAACGAGATAGACTCCAAATACGGCGTGGCCGACATCGGTTTTGTGCGCGAACTGCTCGACTACTCTCCCGACGAGGTGTCGTTCCTCGCCCTCTCGGTGGACTCGTCGCATTCGGTAAAAAAAGTGAAAAAGCATCTTCAAGCCGTCGTCGGCGACAATTTCAGGGTTAAGGACCGTTTCGAGCAACAGCCGCTGTACTACAAGATATACTCGTCAGAGCGGCTGGGCATTTTTCTGATACTGTCGCTGATAATAATCATCGCCTCGCTTAGCCTCATAGCCTCGCTCTCGTTGCTCATCATCGACAAGCGCGACGACAACCGTCTGATGCAATGTCTCGGCACCACCAAAGGCACACTGCGCAGGATTTTCTTCGTGGAAGGGGTGCTGATTTCCGTCGTGGGGGTGTTTATAGGACTTGCCGTGGGATTTGTGGTGTGCTTTCTGCAACAGCAGTTCGGCATAGTTAAGATGGGCGACGGCAATTTCATCGTCGATGCCTTCCCCGTGGCGATGCACCTAATAGATTTCGTGGTCGTCTTTGCCCTTGTGATAGTGCTCTCGATGGCCTCGGTTTGGTTCACAGTACGTCGGGCGAAGTTCTGATTTTATTTGGTGATTAGTGAACTGTGATGAAGATTTTCAGATTAACAGATTTTCCGATATTCTGATCATCTGAACGTCTGAACATCCGAACATCAAAAAACATTGTTAATTGTTAATTGTCAATTGTTCATTTTCAACTGACAACTGAATACTGACCACTGACAACTAACAACCTACTCCTTAAATCCCGGTTCCAGAATCTTGAAAATCTCTTCCAGCATCTTGGCGTCGATTTTCTTGGCAAGAATCTTCTTATCCTTGTCGAGCAGATAGATGACGGGGGTGGAAATGACATCGTACAGCTCTTTCCAATCCACATTGGCCACACCGCCGTTGTAGTTGTTCCAGTCGTACAGGTTCTTGTCCTTGATAAACTGCTGCCATTTGTCCTCCTCGTGTATGTCGGTGTTTATGGCGAAAGTACCTATGTCGTAGGTGCTTGCATATTTCTGATAGAAATCGTGGAGGGCGGGTATTATCGTTGCGCAGTGTCCGCAGGTCGGCGACCAGAAAATAAGCAGGGTGTATTTGTTTTTGATGTCCGAAAG
>JAEENM010000053.1 GCA_016283745.1 Bacteroidales bacterium
TGGGCGGCGTTCTCACACAGACGGGCCTTGGCACCGTGGTGGAGAAAGGCAAGGAGAAAGTTACCGTCGACGGTAAGGAATACCTGCTCGAGAAACCCCTCCACGCCGACGTGGCACTGATTGGAGCCAATATCTCCGACGAGGACGGCAACCTTATCTACAAAGGCACATCGCAGAATTTCTGTCCGCTGATGGCCACCGCCGCCGACTTGGTTATTGTGGAGCCGCAGGAAGTGGTAAAAACCGGCACGCTGGCACACGAAGCCATACGCACACAGGCTATTTTGGTTGACTATATCGTTAAAAAATAAGAATACCCAATTGCAAAAAAAAGGCTGCCCTGAGAGGCAGCCTTTTTTTATGTCTTAACGGTGTTTTACAGTTTGAAACCGAAAGTGAACATAATGCCCAAATTTTGGATGTAGTTGCGGTATTTTCCCACCACACCCAAATGGCCTATGCCCCATTGGTCGCCCTCGATGGTGAAATTCTTTTTGGTGAGGGTGAGATATACAGGTACCGCATAGTACAGGTTTGCCGAAACAAAAAGCAGGCTGTTTATGTTGTATATGGCACCCGCCCTGAGGCGCGCACTTACCTTGATGTTGAATTCGAAATTGTCTTTAATTAAATCTTTTGGGTCTTCGGGTATTATTTCGGTATATAGAGGGCTCTCCACAGTGGCACCATTTTTATCTACAGTGCTAATTTCCATAAATTGGGGAAATAACAATGCTTCGTAAAAATCGAGGCCACCGATAAGCTCTATTCTGTCGGTAAGCAGGTAGGAGAGATACACGCCCTCGTTTATATATATGGACGTAAAACTGTTTTTTATGGTGGTGATGCTGGCATTGGTATCGTTTTTGAATTGCACTGTCCACGATTCCATTGCATTGCCTATGCTACCGTCGATGCCGAGTCGAAGCCTACCATCGGCAATGTCGTGCTCGTGGCCGAGATATATTCCGTACACAAATGCGGGACGGTCCTTAAACGACCCAGGCACCTGCGTAAGTTTACAGTTGCTGTCGGGCCACATAAAAATGCTTTTTGCAAGGTTGAAATTTGTTCCTGCTGTGAGACCGATGCGAAAATCGGAGCGGTACAGCAGTCCGTTGTTCTCCTGTGAATAGAGCTGGCTTGTCGCAATGGCGAACAAAGCTGCCAGAAATAGTATTTTTTTTCTCATTGGGCGTTGGTTTTTATTGTGTTTCCGCATAAAAATACGCAGCGGAATTGTTTTGCAAAGATACGATTTTTTTTCTTAATAGTGATGAGTGATTGGTGATTAGTGAATTGATACGAGGTAAATAATTGGTATTCAATGGTTTGATATTATGGGTAAACACACGGATTTGTTCGCCACTGAAGTGGTAATTAGTATTCGGTTGTCAGTATTCAGCATTCAGTAGGGACGCACTGAGTGCGTCCGAATTTTGATGTAGAGACGATGTGCACATCGTCTCTACATATCCCCCGCGCAAATCCTTAACCCCAAAAATCACATCCGTTGCACAATAAAAACGGCCGGTTGCCGTTATCCGACAAATAACACATTTAAAAACGTAAAAACACATTATTATATGGCAGCAAAATCGATGTTAAGAGTACGTATGAGTGCCAAGGACGCTCATTACGGAGGAAATTTGGTTGACGGAGCGCACATGCTCCATCTCTTTGGCGACGTGGCCACGGAGCTTCTTATCATTCAGGACGGCGACGAAGGACTTTTCTGCGCCTACGACATGGTGGAGTTCAAGGCGCCAGTGTATGCCGGCGACTATATCGAGGCTTACGGCGAGATAACCCGCGTGGGCAACACTTCGCGTGAAATGTCGTTCGAGGCGTACAAGGTTATAGCCCCGCGTCCCGACATCAGCGACTCGGCAGCCGACGTGCTTCCCGAAAAAGTGCTGGTATGCCGCGCTCACGGCACCTGCGTTACCCCTAAAAAGTGCCAGCGCAAGAACAACTAAGCAAAAAAATTTGATTGGACATAAGGCTGTAATCCACAGGGTTGCAGCCTTTTTTGTTACCACCGAAGGTCGGAGAGACGCATTTCCAAAGGCTTGCAGCTGTTATCTCCGTTAAGGCGCAAGGTCGCGTAATCGTCGTAGAACTCCCCGGAAGTGTTGTTTTTTATAAACGACATCTTTGTGGTTTTCGAAAAGAAAGAGTTCACCCTGATTTGGCAATTGTCGCAAAACGCAATGTTGCTGTCGATATCGGAATTTATTGCTATGGCTTTGAATGTTAAACGGTCGGGAACGACAATAGTGCCGGTACTTTCTTCGCCTATTGAAATCACAATATGGGCATCGGAGTCGATGGTTTTGGGTGCGTACATACGGTACGAAACTTTGTCGATATCGTGAGTGCGGTAAGCATACGACAGGGTGGGCAACACAAAGGCCACGACAATCAGTGCGATGCACAAAGTTTTTATTTTCTGCGGTTTGCTGTCGGATTTGGTCCAAAAATAATTGGAAAGGAATATGTTCAACAACGCAAGCAGGGACATCGCTATGGCGTAGAAAAAGACTTTCGTATCAAATGTGCTATAAAAGAGGAAATAGGCAAATGCGTCGTTCATCTGCATCAGCCACACCAGCGATGCTATGAACAGAACCCACGCGGCTACGTCCTTGCGGAAGGTGGTGGCAAAAAGTCCGAAAAACGTTACAGTGCAAAGCACTGTGGTGGCCACGGCCCCGTACGAAAATAAGATAAACGCCACGCCAGAGACAATCTGCACCAAAGCTATGATTTGGAGCAGAACAAAACAGATTTTGTCGGTGCGTGTTTCTGTCATCGGGGTTGTCGTTTATCTAAAAATCAGCGGCGGAATAGCCGTACTCCGTCGCTGATTGAGGTGTTTCATTTTTAAGTCAAATCAAGCACTTGCCAGCGAGGCTTCGGGCTGGATTTTCTTTACAAGTCCTTGCAAAACGGTGCCGGGTCCCACTTCGATATAGGTGTCGAAACCGTCGGCCATCATATTCTGCACTGTGGCTGTCCAGCGCACGGGCGAGGTGAGCTGTGCTATGAGGTTTTTCTTGATGGTGTCGGGGTCGCTGGTGGGTTTGGCGTTTACGTTCTGGTAGATGGGGCACACGGGAGTCTTGAAGGCTGTCTTTTCGATAGCTTCGGCCAGTTCCACACGTGCGGGTTCCATCAGCGGCGAGTGGAAAGCTCCGCCCACTTTCAGCGGCAGGGCGCGACGGGCGCCGGCCTCTTTCAGCAGCTCGCAGGCTTTTTCGATGCCTTCCATACTGCCGGAGATTACCAGCTGTCCGGGACAGTTGTAGTTGGCGGGCACCACCACCTCGTCGATGGAGGTGCACACGTCTTCCACGGTTTTGTCGTCGAGGCCGATGATGGCGGCCATGGTGGAAGGTTTCAGCTCGCAGGCTTTCTGCATGGCGTTGGCACGTGCTATGACAAGACGCAGGCCGTCTTCGAAATTCATGGCACCTGCGGCCACAAGGGCCGAAAATTCGCCCAACGAGTGTCCTGCCACTGCCTCGGGCGCGAAATCGGCGAGGCTCTTGGCCAAAATGGTGGAGTGCAGGAATATGGCAGGCTGCGTAACTTTGGTCTGTTTAAGGTCGTCGTCGGTACCGGCAAACATAAGGTCGGAAATGCGGAAACCGATGATTTCGTTGGCTTGTTCGAACATGTCTTTCAGTTCGGAGGATTTCTCGTAGAGTTCTTTGCCCATTCCAACAAACTGGGCTCCCTGTCCGGGGAATAAATAGGCTTTCTTCATTTTTATAAACCTTTTAGTGTGAATGATATACGTTTTCTATGAGTGTCAACATCCAAGACTTTCACTTTCAGATGCTGATGTATTTTTACTACTTGGTTGGGGTCTTTCACATATTTGTCGCCCATCTGGCTCACGTGCAGCAGTCCGTCGTTGTGGATGCCCACATCTACAAAGGCGCCGAAGGCGGTGATATTGGTAACGATGCCGGGCAGCACCATGCCGGGACGCAGGTCGTCGATAGTGTTTATAGTGTTGTCGAATTCGAACACCTCGAACTTGGTGCGGGGGTCGAGTCCCGGCTTGTCGAGCTCTTTCATGATGTCCTGCAGTGTTGGCAGACCGCAGTCCTGGTCGACAAATTCGTTGATGTTTATCTTTGCCCTGAGGCTTTTGTCGGCCATCAGTTGCTCCACCGAGGCACCCACTTTTTTCGCCATACGTTCCACAAGGGCGTAGCGTTCGGGATGTACGGCGCTGCGGTCGAGGGGATTCTCCGATTCGCGGATACGCAGAAATCCTGCGCACTGCTCGAAAGCCTTGTCGCCCAGACGTTCCACCTTGAGCAGCTCTTTACGTGACGAGAAGGCCCCGTTGCGGTTGCGGTATTGCACTATATTTTTTGCCAATGCCGGCCCAATGCCCGACACGTACGACAGCAGCTCCTTGCTTGCGGTGTTGAGCTCCACGCCCACTCTGTTTACGCAACTCTCCACCACGTCGTTGAGGCTGTTCTGCAGCATGGTCTGGTCCACGTCGTGCTGGTATTGTCCCACGCCTATCGACTTGGGGTCTATCTTCACCAGCTCCGACAGCGGGTCCATCAGGCGGCGGCCTATGGAGACTGCTCCGCGCACCGTTACGTCGTATTCGGGGAATTCCTCGCGAGCCACCTCGGAGGCGGAATATACGGAGGCTCCGCTCTCGCTCACCATCACAATGATGATGTTGTTTTTGAAGTCGGCATGTCGCACTATCTCTTCCGTCTCGCGTCCTGCCGTGCCGTTGCCTATGGCTATGGCCTCGATGTCGAAAGCCTCGGCGAGGTCTTCGATACGTTTTATGGAGTCGCGTTCGTCGCGCACCGAGCCGAAGGGGTAGATGGTCTCGTTGTGTTCGAGGTCGCCTTGTTCGCTGAGGCACACCACCT
>JAEENM010000054.1 GCA_016283745.1 Bacteroidales bacterium
TGCGGATTCTTCGCCATCGAGACAAGGTACGACCAACGTGCATTGGCCGGCACGTAGAAAACATTCTCGGCGGCGTATTCCTCGCGGTCCTCCGGATCGGCTCCGTCGGCTTGCTGTTTCACTAATTCATCGTATAACCGCTCAAACGAAACCGAAATATATCTCAAAAAAATGAGGCCCAACACCACATGCTTGTATTCAGCCGCATCAATGTTCTTGCGCAGTTTGTCCGCAGCCTTCCAAAGCTGTTTCTCCAAAGGCTCTTCAATAATCTCTTTTGTTTTGGCCATTATATTTAAAGTCTGTTTTGTTTTTGCAAAGATACGATTTTTTTTGCGATTTTATTACCTGTCGGGCGTAATTGTAACCTCTACTTTCTCACCGAAACTCTTTCCCACTTGTGCGCGTATGGCTTTTGGCATTCCGATGACATAACAGATGTTGCCTTCGGAGTCTTTCACGCCCATGTTCACTATGCTGCCGTCGTAAGGTAACCCGTCGAAAATGGCATGGACTTTCAGACGTCCCTTGCCGAATAGCTGGCGTATGTCGTATGGAAAAACGATGTAGGCCGCATCCATATCGGGATTCTTTTGTATTACGGCAGTAAAACGGAACGTGTTATCTGTTGAAGAAAGACTCATTTCACCGGCAGTTTGAATTTCATTGTTTCGTTGGTGAGCAGGTCTATCATAAACAGGGTGTCCTTGAGGGGAGTACCCACGCCGGTGATGATTTTCACCGCTTCGTTCACCTGCAGCGACGCGATGACGGCCGGCAGAACGCCCATCACGCCTTTGTTGAGGTTGCCCTGCGCCTCCAGCGCCGCTTGGTTGGGGTAGAGGGTACGGTAGTTGGCGGCAGGGGGTTGGTAGTTGAACACCGCCAGCTGACCTTTGGTATCGCCTATGGTGCCATACACAAAGGGCTTGCCGCATTTCACGCAAGTGTCGTTGATAAGGTAACGGGTGGCGTAGTTGTCGGTGCAGTCAAGCACCAGATCGTATTGTGAGACAATTAGTTCCGCATTTTCGGCGGTCAGACGGTGGTTGTATGTAACAAGGTTCACGTTGTGGTTCAGTCGGTGCAACGTTGCTTCCGCACGTTGGGCCTTCGACTCTCCCACCTCGTCCTCGCGGTAGAGGATTTGCCGTTGCAGGTTGTGGATTGCCACCGTGTCGTCGTCCATAATGCCTATTGTGCCGAAGCCCGCGGCGGTGAGGTACAGCGATGCCACGCTGCCCAGGCCGCCCAATCCCACCACCAGCACTTTGGCGGCTTTCAGTTTCGACTGTGCCTCCTCCCCAAAGTCGGGAAGGATAATCTGACGGTTGTAACGTTCTATTTCTTGTTCGGTAAGATGCATAGGAGAGGGGATTAAATTTTCATTTTCTTCGGTTCAAACAGATGGTTCAAACTCCCGTGTCCGTGGCCTGTGTTCAGCTCCTTGGCGGCGGCGATGGCGTTGTGCACATACTCTTTGGCCTTGCCCACAGCCGTTTCCATGTCGAAACCCAAGGCCAGATGACTGGCTATCGCCGACGACAGCGTGCAGCCCGTTCCGTGGGTGTTTCGGGTGTCGATTTTCGGGGCGGAGTACAGCCGATCTTTGCCGTCGGCGGAAATCAGCAGGTCGGTCATGGCGTTGCCGGTGCCGTGACCGCCTTTCACAAGCACATTGGGCACTCCCGTTTCGTGCATTATCTTAGTCGCGGCGGAGCGCATATCGTCCAACGATTTCACCTCCATGCCCGACAGCACTTCGGTTTCGGGAATGTTGGGGGTTATCAGCGTGGCAATGGGGAAAAGCTCCGTTTTCATTGCGCTAATTAGTGTCTCTCCAGAGAGTGAGTCGCCGCTGGTGGCCACCAGCACGGGGTCGAGCACCACAGGGCCGTGGTAGCCGCATTTTGCAAGACTGCCTTTGATGGCCATCACGTTCTCGCGGTTGTAAATCATACCAATCTTTACGGCGGCCACGGCGAAGTCCTCCATCACTGCTTCTATCTGTGCCGAGAGCATTGCGGGTGCAACTGCCTCTATACCACGCACTCCCATTGTGTTCTGCGCTGTTACGGCGGTGATGGCGCTGGCGGCGTAGAGTCCCAGCGAGCTTATGGTTTTGATGTCGGCCTGAAGACCCGCGCCTCCGCAACTGTCGCTGCCGGCAATAGTCAGTACCACTCTTATATCTTTCATACAATAGTTATTTTTGAGTCGGGCAACGCTTTTGAGGGCAGAAAAAACAAAATTGAGATTGCGTTCCGCGGTCCGCATTACCGTACCGGTCAGTGGGTATGATCTCAGCCTGCCTTTTTACAAGCACCCCAAAATGTGTGCAAACGACTTTGCAAAAGTACGTTTTTTTTGGCTATCTGCCAAATTTTTCACACAAAAAAAAGCGCACCGTTTGGTGGTGCGCCTCTAAAACCGTCAGTTTCTATATTTTACAGTTTTTCTTTGTATTTAGTCAGTTGCACTTTCATTGCGTCAACGGCTTCGAGCACGGCTTCTTCGAAAGAGTCGGCCTGCTTGCTGTTGAACAGTGTCTGTTTTGGTAGAGCCAGCTGCAATTCGGCTATCTTGTTGCCGTCGCTTTCGGGCTTGTCCACTTTCAGTATCACCTCGCACGAAGTGATGCCGTCGAAATGTTTTTCGAGTTTTCCGACTTTGTCGTTCACAAATTGTTCCAGTTTCTGGTCTGGTTTGAATTTTACTGCATTGATCTTGATATTCATAATTACCTCCTATTCTTTTGCTCGAGGATGAGCGGTTTTATATGTTTTTTTCAGTTTTTCTATCGTGTTGTGCGTGTATATCTGCGTTGCCGAAAGGTTGGCGTGCCCCAGCAGCTCTTTTATGGCGTTGATGTCGGCGCCGTGGTCGAGCAGATGGGTGGCGAAAGTGTGGCGCATCACGTGCGGACTGATCTTGTCGGCGTTCGAAAACAGCGACAGATGCCGTTTCACAACCCGCTCCACCAGCATCGGATATATTGCACTTCCTTTTTCGGTAACGAAGAACTTGTCTGTTTTATTGTGTAAAATTTTGTCTCTTTCCGAAATATATTTTTCGATATGCTCGTAAAGCTCGTCGCCAAACGGGATTATGCGTTCCTTGTTCCGTTTGCCCAACACTTTCACGGTCTTCTCCGAACGGTTCACCCAATTGTCTTTAAGTCCTATCAGCTCGGCGCGACGCATTCCGGTGGCGTAAAGCATCTCTATGATAAGCCTGTCGCGGATTCCCTCGAAGGTGTCGGGGAACACCTCGTCGTTGTCCAGCAGGTTGTCCATCTCGCTTTCGCGGAAAAACACGGGCAGCCTTTTCCCCACCTTGGGTGTGTTTATCTTCAGGAAAAGGTCTTTTTCAAGGATTTTCTGTTTGCGCAGAAAACGGTTCCACGCCCTGAGCGACGCTATCTTCCGTGCCACCGAGCGCGGCTGTATCCCGTCGTCCATCAGGCTCATCTCCCAGTCGCGCAGCAGCGACGACGACACTTCGTCGGTGTCGTGCACATCCTCCTCGGCGCAGTATTGGCAAAACGCAAGGGTGTCCTCGCGGTAGGCCTTCACGGTGTGCTCCGAAAGCCGCCGCTCCGACGACAGATAGTCGCTAAACAGTGCTATGCTTTGCTTTATTTCCACGCTGCAAATATACAAAAAAAAAGTTTGCAAAAGCAAACTTTTACAAACTTTTTTTCGATCCGTAAGTTTTCCGGCCGCTTACTTGTTCAGCATTTCTTGCTGAAGGTGCTGAACGTAAATGGCTTTCAGCCTACGTTCCCTAGCTTTAACGGAAGGTTTGGTGAATTTCTGACGGTCGCGGAGCTCGCGTACAACACCAGTTTTCTCAAATTTGCGTTTGAGTTTTTTCAAAGCTCTTTCGAGATTTTCGCCTTCTTTGATAGGAACAATGATCATGTTAAATAACCTCTTTTCTTTTAGTGAATGAATAAAATGAACTTCGTTTTTTACAATTCGATGTTACCGGCTTTGTAGGCATCCATGATGGCTTTGTAAGCGCCTTTTTTGTTGATGATGCGCATGCCTTTGGCCGAAACTTTCATGGTTATCCAAGCGTCCTCCTCGGGAATGTAGAATTTCTTGGTCTGGAGGTTGGGATAGAATTTCCTCTTGGTCTTGATATTGGAGTGGGATACGTTGTTTCCCGACATTACCTTTTTACCTGTGATTTCGCAAATTCTTGACATTTTATTTAGTGTTTTTTTGTTTCTTTTTTATTTTGAAAACGGACTGCAAAAGTACGATTTTTTTTTGAAATGGCAATTTTTATTTTTAATTTTATTCGTTTTTTGTCGTTGTTGTTCTTATATTTCTTTAATTACCAATGCGTTATAAACAACGTACTCGAAAAATATTTTTTTCAACAATCGTGCTTTTCCGTCATATTTTTATCTTTTTCAGGACTTTTGTTCGTCAATTTTGAATGAAAATTTCAGCTGTTTTTCCAGATTTCTCTCACATCGTCGATCTGTTGTGCATCCTCTACTCGGTAATTGCCAATCCGTGTGCGGCGCAGTGCTTTCAGATGTGCTCCGGAGTCGAGTGCTGCCCCGAAATCTCTTGCTATGGAACGTATGTAGGTGCCTTTGCCGCACACTATGCGGAAATCCACCTCGGGCATGGCTATGCGCGTTAGCTCTAACTCCGAAATGGTTATCCGCTTGGGCTTTATCTCTATCTCCTCGTTGTTGCGGGCGTAGTCGAAAGCGCGACGACCGTTTATCTTCACTGCCGAAAAAGTTGGCGGAATTTGTTCGGTCTCGCCCACAAAACTCTGTGCCACAGAGCGTAGCATCTCTTCGGTGATATGTTCGGTGGGATAGGTGGCATCGATGGCTTTCTCCAAGTCGAAACAGGGGGTGGTGGCGCCGAGCACGAAAGTGCCGGTGTACTCTTTCTCGCCGCTCTGCAGGGTTTCAATCTGCTTGGTGGCTTTGCCTATACATATAATAAGTAGTCCGGTGGCCAGTGGGTCGAGGGTGCCGGCATGGCCGATCTTCACCTTTTTCAGGCCGTAGTCGTTTTTCAGTATGTATTTCAGTTTGTTCACCACCTGAAACGAAGTCCAAGTGTAGGGCTTGTCGATAAGCTGTATGTGGCCTTGCGCGAACTGTTCGGGGGTCATTGTCAGGCGAATATGATGGCCACGGCTCCCACAATGGCGCAGTAGATGGCGAAATATATGAGTTTGCCTCTTTTAACGATGTTTATCATCCATTTGCAGGCTATGCAGCCGAAAACGAAGGCGGCCACAAAACCGATTATCGCCGCAAGGGGCGAAATGCCGACCATTGCTTGGCTGAAACCGACTTCGAGGATGTCTTTGGTGTCGAGCAGGGCTTCGCCCAAAATCGGCGGTATCACCATAAGGAACGAGAACTGCCCGAGTTTCTCTTTCTTGTCGCCGAGCAGCAGTCCGGTGGCGATGGTGCTTCCCGAACGCGAGAGTCCCGGCAGCACGGCGATGGCCTGGGCTATACCTATAATAAAGGCGTGGATGGGCGAGATATCCTCTCTCTGCCTCGGCTTGGCGAAATAGGCGAAAGCCAGCAGTGTGGCGGTAATCAGCAGGCAGATGCCTACCACAAGCAACCCTTCGCCGAAAAAGGCCTCCACTTGGTCCTTGAACAGCAGTCCCACAATGGCCACGGGTATCATCGAGATGATGATGTTGATGGCGTAGCGGGTGCCTTTGTTAAGTCCCGAATAGGAGCTCCATTTCTGGCGCGAGAAAATGTCCTTGAAAATCCACACTATCTCTCTCCACAGTATTACCATGGTGCTCAAAACGGTGGCTACGTGCAGCAGCACGGTGAAAGTGAGGTTCGACTCCCCGTCTTGGAGGCCGAACAGGGCCTGACCAATGGCAAGGTGTCCGCTGCTGCTGATAGGCAAATATTCCGTTAGACCTTGGATTATTCCAAGTATCAGTGCTTCAAACCATTCCATAAAATAAAGTGTTTTCGGATGATGCTATTCTGCTGTCTCTTCGGCGGGTTCAGCCTCTTTTTTGTCGTTAGGACGAATCATGATGGCGAAAATCTCAACAATGAGTCCGCCCACGATAAGTATCGGAGCCACCACCAGACGGCGGGCGTTGAACAGGCTGTCGTTGAACACCGCAGGGTCGTCGGAGCCGCCTCCGGCAAGACAGATGTACCCGATAAAGAGTATCACCACTCCTGCAATGAGCAGTATGTAATTTTTCAAGCCAAAGGCAAAAGAGGTTTCATGTTTTTTTGCGTCAAGGCCTTTCAATGCCACTTTGGTATCGGCCTTTTTGGCCACAGATGCAGTTTTTTTTGTATTACTCATTTTAAAAACAATTTTCTAATATAACTTACTGTCGCTCATGCGGATATATCGCAGAAGCGAAAAATATGTCGAAACGAATGAAATAACTATGCCGAGCACCAGTATCAAAGCGCCCAAGGCAATGTAATAGTCGCGGTTTTCGGCAAAGTCGATGCCGATGTTCAGCTGGTTGTTGACAATGTACACCAGCAAGACCACAAGGGCGATGGCGATAAGTCCGCCGAGGAAGCCGTAAAGCACGCTGCGACGCAGGTAGGGGGCTATGATGAAACCGCGTTTGGCACCTACCAGCTGCATGGTCTTTATGGTGAAACGTTTTTCGTAGATGGCTATGCGCATGGTGGCGTTTATCAGCATGATGGAGACGAACAGCAGCAGCGCCATGATGCCTATCATAAACCAAACAAGCTTGCGCAGGGTGTCGTCCAGCTCGTTGACCATTTTCTCCTGATAAACCACGTCTTCCACAAACTCGTTCTGTTTCAGTTGGTTGACAAACTGTTTTACGGTGTTGCCGTTGTTGGCGTCGAGGATGTTCGATTTCAGATTGACTTCCAAGGAGGGGAACAGCGGGTTGTGGCCGATAAACGACACAAAGTCGTCGCCAAGCTCTTTGGTGAAGTTCTCGGCGGCCTCATCTTTGGAGATGAAATGCACGTCTTTCACGTAAGGGTACGCCGTTTTGTCCTCCAGTTTGGCTTTCAGCGCCATAGCCGACGCGTCATCGGTGTCGGGCGAGAGAACGACATTGTACAAAACTCCCTCCTCAATGCTGTTGGTGTATTGGTACGAATGCAGCCCGATAAGCATCAGCAGACCAAGCACGAACAACACAAGTGTTATGCTTAAAACAGTGGAAGTGTGTGTGCCCCAGAGTTTTATGGATTTGCGATTTCTCATTTCTTATATTCAGTTTCAAACTGCAAAGATACGAAAAAAAATCCAATTGTATATAAGGTTTGTTACTTTTGTTATTTTCCCATGCCTGACTGCTGCTTTTTTTCGATGCGGAAACGGTTGCGAAATTCGATAAAAATTGCTCGTAAAAGGCCAAAAAATCAGTCGTTTGTGTCGCCTTGAAGATGTTTTGAAAGTTAATAAATAAGAAAAGTGTTTTGCGATGGCAAAAATCTTTATTTATAAAATGTTGTAAATCTGTATTTTATAAAATAGTTTCAAAAATAACATAATAAAGTAGAAAAAAATACGCTAAAAAATTCGTTTTCTCGTTTTTTTTTGGTAACTTTGCACCAAATATCGTTTTAAGAATCGGTATTTTGGTAAAAAACAAAAACACAAAAAAATGAAAAGCAAACTCACAATATTGATAGCTTTAATGCTATTGTTCATGTTGCCCGCACCTCAGGTTATGGCTCAGACCAAAGGCAAGGCCAAGACTTCTGCCTCTACCAAAAAGTCGACCAAAACCACCAAAGACAAAAAGGGCAAAAAAGGTAAAAAGGGCAAAGGCGACGAAAAGCCCGCCCCGCAGCTTACCGAGCTGCCTTACAACAGCAACGACTGCCTTTATGCCATCACCCTCAACCCCGACGTGCCGTACGGTCCCACCAACGTGCCCAACGGCGGCGGACGTGTTATGGAGATAACACGCGACAAGAACAACCCAAACGTGTTCGAGATAGAGCACAATACCGCGTGGTTCAAATTCAAAGTGCCGTACAGCGGAAAACTTATCGTAACCCTTACTCCGCAGGATCCTAAGGACGATTACGACTTTCTCGTTTACCGCTACACCGACCAGTATTTCCAGAACCAGCTTATCAGCGGCAGGGCCAAGCCCGTTCTCTCCAACCTCTCTGAGCCCGACTCGGCAACGAAAGGTGCAATCGGCGTTTCGCTCACGGGACGCAACAAATTCATCCCGAAAACCGTTACCGACCCCAACTGCGCCACCATTGACGTGGCCAAGGACGAATACTACTACCTTGTGGTTGACAAACCCATCAACGGTGGCAAGGGCTTCACATTGAAAGTATCGGTGAGCGTCGACTGCTTCACTCCGACTTTGGTGTTCAATGACCCCAAACTGCGCAAGAACGTCGATGTGGACATTCTGCTTATCGAAAAGAACACCGACAACCGTGTGGTGATGAAAAATCCGTCGTTCAAAGGCGGCAAAGTGTCGTTCGTGCCTAAATTCGACTACGTGATGTACATCAAAAAGGACGGCTATTTCTCTATCTACAAAGAGTTCAACGCCGACATCTTCAAAGAGGACACCATGATGAAGATAACGATGAACAAGATTGAGCGCGGCTCGCGTTTCCAAATCAACGAGGTGTATTTCGAGGACGGCGAGACTAAACTTCTTGTCAAAGAATCGGAGAACGCTCTTATCACCTACCTGCAGATGTTCAAAAACCAGCCCGAGGTGTTCTTCACCATCAAAGGCTATGTGGCATCCTACGGTTTCGACGTGGATCGGGATGTGGCCACCTCGCTCGGAAGGGCCGAGTCGGTGCGACAGTATTTCATCGACAACGGCATCGAGGGCAACCGCATGTGCGCCCAGGGCATGACAAAATCGGAGGTGAAGAAAGCCGCCGCCGAAGTGCTCAACAACAAAGGATACCAGTTCAAGGACGTGCGTATCGAGATTATCATCACAGGTATCGAAAAGTATTGATTTAGTTATTATTAAAGGATTAATTGGAGAGTGTCGGATTTTGCCGACACTCTTTTTTTGAAAAACTCCCGCCAATGGCCAAGACAAGAAAAATACCGCACACTTTTACCATCGTTTTCTTCCTTATATTATGCGCCGCCGTGCTTACGTGGGTTATCCCAGGAGGCGAGTTCGTGCGGCACATCGTCGACGTGAACGGCAGTCAGCGCGAGGTGGTGGTGAGCGACTCGTTCCACTACACCGACCGCGAACCGCAGACATGGCAGGTGTTTTCGTCGTTTTTCAACGGTTTTGTGGACAAAGCCGACATCATCGTTTTCATACTGATGGTGGGCGGAGCTTTCTGGATACTCAACAGCACCAAAGCCATCGACATCGGGGTGATGACCTTCCTGCGCAAAGTCACCAAACTGCAACGCTACCGCTTTTTCGAAAAGATTGGCGTGAATAATATCATCCTCACCCTCATAATGCTGATGTTCAGTGTTTTCGGGGCTGTGTTCGGCATGAGCGAGGAGACCATTGCCTTCGTGGTGATTTTCATACCTCTTGCCATATCAATGGGTTACGACTCCATCGTGGGAGTGTGCATCTGCTACGTGGCGGCGCACATAGGCTTTGCGGGTGCCATACTCAATCCCTTCACCATTGGCATCGCGCAGGGCATTGCCGAACTGCCTATGTTTTCGGGCATGGAGTACCGCATTTTCTGCTGGATAGTGCTTACAATAATAGGTATTGCCTTTGTGCTGTGGTACGCCGCACGGGTGAAAAAACATCCCGAAAAGTCGCCGGTGTACCAGCTCGACGAGTACTGGCGCAACCGTGTTGAGGAACAGGAGAAAAGCCCCGTCACCTACCATACCCCTAAATCGGCGTGGGTGGTGTGGCTGTTCCTTACTGCAGTGATGACCTTTTTCGCTATCACTCACCCCTTTACGACCATCACCATAGGACAGACGCAGGTGTCGCTGTGCCTGCTGCCAGTGCTGGCGGGACTTTTCTTCGTCACAGGATTTGTCGCACTACGCAAGTCGGTGCACTTTTTCATACTCAACCTACTGTTTTTCACCATCTTCTACCTGATAACCGGAGTGCTTGGCTACGACTGGTATATCATGGAGATTTCGGCCTTGTTCCTCGCCATGGGCGTCTTTGCGGGCATCGCCAACGGTGCGGGTGCCGACAGCATCAGCAAACTGTTTCTGGAAGGTGCCAAGGATATAATGAGCGCCGCCCTTGTGGTTGGACTCGCCAGCGGCATCATCTTTATTCTGAAGGACGGAAAAGTCATCGACACAATACTTTACGGCATGAGCAAGTCGCTGTCGTCGCTGGGCGAGACGGCCTCGGTGGGC
>JAEENM010000055.1 GCA_016283745.1 Bacteroidales bacterium
AGTATATAAAAGGTATCATTCGTTTGGGACGGTATTTTGCCATCTCTTCGGGGAACTCCTGCCAGTAGCGTTTGTTGATACGAGCGGCGCGCGGACCGAGGTTGGCGAAAGTCCACACTGCGAACACCGCCCCCGCCCACGACCAAGTGAGGATGGCAAAGCCGCACCACTCCACGAACTCACCGAAATAGTTGGCGGAGGTCACGTAGCGGTACATGCCCTTGTGCGGAAAATAATGTTTGGTGTCGCCGGGCTGACGCAGGTTGCGTATCACCTTGTCGGAGTGGATGTTGATACCCATCCCGGCAAGGAAAATCACCGTGCCGATGATAAACTGCGGAGTGCAGAGCCACTGCGGCGAGTACATACCTTCGGGCGAGAAAAAGAAAATCCATCCGCCCTGCATGCAGGCGTTGAGCAGGTTGAAAACCACGCCCATCAGCACTATGGCAAAGGGCATACGGCTTTTGCCGCGCATCAGGAAGGGGAAAACAAAAGTGCGCTGGAAATAGTGCGTCTCGAAAAGCAGAAGGAAAACGATGCAGGTGATACAGCAGGTGCGGTCGGACAAGAGCCACAAAATGAGCATGGCAAAAAACACAGGGGCTTCCATCAGCACCCAGCCCACTTTGTTGGGAATGGAAGGTCCCCATTTCTTGTTGTAGAACATGCCGTAGCCCGCATCGACGAAATACAGTGCCACGAAAACCACCACGGCAACCGCCGTCATCCCTATCAGAAACCAGTTGTAAATGTCTTCCATCTGTTATAAAATAAAGTGCAAAAATACGAAAAAATTTTGAATGGAACATCTAAAAACAAAAAGTCCCCGCGCGGGCAGGGACTTTTTCTGTCAAACTATAAAACGTGATTATTTCTTCACGATACGTTTCATGGAAACGCCGTTTTCGGTAGTCACGCGGAGAGTGTAGATGCCTTCGGCCAAAGCACTGATGTTCATCGTGTTGGCACTGCCGTTCTGAGTCATTGCCACACGTCCCATAGCGTCGATAACCTCGATGCGGGTGATGTTGGAAGCGGCAACGGTAATCACACCTGTTGTGGGGTTGGGATACACGTTGATGTCGCTGCCGTCGGCGGTTGTGAGTCCTTCGGGGGGCTCGGGTTCGTCGGAAACGAGGGTGGCAGGTCCGGCGATTTTGAGGTTGTCAACCCAAAGCATATTCATATCATCGGAAATGAGCTGGATTGCGATGTACACATCTTGTCCCGCATAGGCAGAAAGGTCGACAGCGTGACGCTGCCAAGCTAAGCCGTCTTCTTCGTTAATGGTTGTAAGTATGGTGAAACTTGCTGTGTCGGTGTTAGTGGTGGAAATTCTCACACGATAGGTTTCGAGATACGGATCTTCGTATGAAATAGCATCCCACACAAAGTAGTTGCCAGAAGTAAGGCGTACTTGGGGGGTTATCAACCAACGGTTGGAGGGATAAGCAGTTTTATATTCATCATTCTCATCGAACCAGTCTTGCGCCATAGCTACATTTGTACCGCCGTCGAGTCCTTGCATAAAGTCTCCCGAGAAGTATTCGTCTACATCAACAACATTCCAAGCTTCATTGTTGGGGAAAAGACCTGAAGACACAGCCGTGCCGTTGTCGTAACGACCTACAGTGAAACCGGCAGGCAGGTTAGTGTCGCCTTCGAAGTCCCAAGTAATTGAAGCTGCCGGGGCAACCACCGTTACAGTACTCAAAGTGTCGTTGGAGTTGTCGGCATCACCGGGAACTGCCACATAAAATTTGATGTTGTATGTTCCTGTATTGGAGAAATTGATACTGGTAAAAGATGCCGTAGCCGTCTGCGAGTTTGCCAAACTTGCTATAGTAGTGTTTGTAACCGTTCCGTTAACGTCGCAATAGACTGTGAGATTGTTGATGGTGGCAAATCCCAAGTTTTCCACATCGGCTGTGATTGTGGCGGATGCGCTGGAGGTAGATACGCCAATAACATTGGTGCCGGTAACGGCCAGGTCAACCGAGTCGAGTGAAAAAACTTCCACATCGTCGATAGCCATAGCCCAGTAATCGACAGTGTCTACATGCACAAAAGCGATGCGGATTTGTTGCCCGGCAAATTGGGCAAGAGACACTTGATAGTTTTGAGGCACATCGGGAACGCTGTCGTAGTAGATGGTGGTATAAAACGAATCCACATCGTCGCTTCCCGAAGGCGAAACCCTTATAAAATAGTGGTCGTAGGGAAACCAATCATCTACAGCCCAAGCATTGAACGACAGGTTCGCTCCTGTTGACGGAATGGTTATTTTGGGTGTAATAAGATAATCTATCGGAGTAATAGGGTTGTAGTTATCTGTATCATAGGAGTACGACAGCATTGCTTCGCTGTACGAATCGTATAACCAGTTCCATCCGTCGCCGTCCACGTCGTAGGTACGCCAAGTGGTGTCGAGACCGGTGGTAAAATCTTCGCTGAAAATTGTGGTTTTGGTGAAAAGCGAGGCTTTTTTGGCCTTTTTCGCATGTTTAACGCCACCTTTTTTCAGTTTCATAACCTTCTCTTGTCTGGCATTTCTGTCAGCAGTCTTGTTCTGTGCCATTGCAGTGCCCGAAAGCACTATGGCCAGTCCTAATAATAAAATTCGTAATGTTTTTACCATAATTTTAATGTATTTGATTTGTTTTGCAAATTTACAAAAAAAATGAATAACATCAAAGAAAAAGTTCTTATCCCTTATAGACTACCGTCTTCACAAAAGGCTGTTTTTTTTGTCCAACACACCTATCACACTTTTCGGTGTATAACTTATTGTGCCTAAAACACCAAGCCCGCCGCTGATATTGGTATATACCTGCACAGGCTCGGTAAACGGGTTGTCGTGAGAACTGTAGAAGTTGTTGGCTGTAGATATGTATTTATAAAGACTTTCGCTAATTGAAAATATATCAACGCAGAAGAATTTATATTCATCAACCATTTGTTGCGGATTATCCAATTCAATAGTGATTGAAACTGTGTCGCCTTGGAAATTCTTTGCAGAGAAAAGTATATATCGGCCCTCGGTGATACTCGGAAAATCGGTATTGGTAAACAAAATGCGAGTGTCGTTGCACGATATGTATTCATATTTTTCAATATCCCAACTCCAATACCACCACCAAGACATATTATCATATTCATTGGGGCGTAACCTTCTCGAAATTTTTATCTGATAATATGAGTTTTGTGGAGCTTTGTTTTCAAATTTGAGTGTCAATGATTTGACTATATCTTCACCATCCTCTTTGTTGCAATAAACTCGGACAAAATCCAGTTTTGGAGGCACTGTCGTTGTTGAGGAAGTGATTGTGCCAAATTCTGGCATAGTGGCCGAGATGCTCACCATGTCACCGGCGGCAAAGGTGTGACGGAGCTTATAAACGCTGTCGCCGACAAGTGTCATCGGGTATTCGGTGCCGTTGCAGGTAAGCACCACCTCGGCATCGATGATAGGTGCGAAATCGCCACGACGCAGGAAGAACAGACTTTTGGTGAGGTCGGCATAAACCACGGTGTCGCCATCGCCCACCAAGCAGTTCAGGACGGGCAACGGTGCGGTCTCCTCGCCGGTGAACTCCACCTCCTTGATGCAGGATGCAAAACTGAGCAATGCGATGGAAATCAGTATAATATATCGTTTAATGTATTTCATATCCGTTCATTTTAAAATTTATAGGTGTAGGCAACCGAAGGAATCAGCATGAACACCGATAGTTGCTTAAGTTTTGTGCCGCTTACGTTCTGATAAAGCATATATGGGTTCTGTCGGTTGTAGACATTGTAAACGCTTATGTTGATAGTGCGTTCGCCGCGCTTGAACTTGCGTTTGAAATTGGTGCTGAGGTCGAGGCGGTGGTAGTTGGGCATGCGGTAGTTGTTGCGACTTTCGAGGTAGGTGAGATAGTCCATATTATATCCGTCAAGGGGTTTGAAATTTTGCAGGCCGAGGGTCATGGCGTTGCCGGTGCTGAATACCCATGTGGCGGAAAGGTCAATCTTTTCGTTTATCTTGTAGTTCATAACTATAGATATGTCGTGCCTGCGGTCGTATTTGGCGGGAAACACCTTGCCGTTGTTCAGCGTCTGTCCCTCGCGGTCGAAAAGACGGTCGGTTTTGGACCACGTGTAGGCAACCCATCCCGTAAGTTTGCCCACGGTGCGCCGTGCCATAAACTCAACGCCGTACGACCAGCCGTCGCCGCTGTACACCATCTCGTCCCACGAGTCGCCGGAGAACATATACGAAGCTCCGTCCTTGTATTCTATCAGGTTACGCATATATTTGTAATACCCTTCCACCGAAAGTTCCACTATGTCCGGGATGTTGTAGAAAGCGCCTGCTGCAATTTGGTCGGACTTCATGGGCTGAACATTCTCGGTGGCTGGCACCCACAGGTCGTTGGGCATGCTCACGTTGCTGTTCGAAAGCAGGTGTATGTACTGCGTCATGTGGGCGTAGCCGGTTTTGAACGAGAGGTTGTCGCCGGCAAGGAAACGCAGTCCCACACGCGGCTGCAGCGACTGGTAGGTGGTGCCGTTTACGTTGAAAATGGTGTAGTTGGCCCCGATGTTGGCACGCAGCCACGAAGTGATGTCCCAACTGTCCTCGAGGTAATTGTTTAGCTCGTGGGCCAATGTCGGAGGCGCACCCATATTGGTGTCGAAATCGGTGCTTTCCAAAACAAGCACATCGGGGGTAAAAATGTGGTAAGTGTATGTGGTTCCAAACTTTATGCTGTGTTTTTCCCATGGATGGTAGTCGAAATCGGCACGTGTTGACAAATCTTGGATTCCCGATTTGTACTGGAATTCCATCAACGTAATATCGCGGTCGTTGAAGTCCTTCATGTCAAACACAATATTGTTCTTATAGCGTGTGTATGAGCCTGTTACGTTGACAAACAACTTGGGGTTTATCATGTAGTTCCACCGCAACGAGGTCACGATATTGCCCCACACATAACGCATGTCCATATTACCGAACACACTCTCATTCAATCCGATAGTGATAACATCGTTGCCGAGATAAAAACTGGCGAACAGGCGGCTGCGGTCGGAGAATTTGTGCGTAAGTTTGGCGTTGATGTCGTAGAAATTGTAACCTGCGTCGATGTCGCTTTCCGAGAAAATCTTTATTGCCGGACGTGTGAAAATGTCGAGATACGAGCGCCGTGCCGAGAAATTGAAGGTAGTCTTTTCCTTGATGATGGGGCCTTCCACGTTGAGACGCGCGGAGATGGCTCCGATGCTCGCCGAGCCGTGGTAGCTCTTGTCGTTGCCGTTGTTGGAGTAGATGTCGAGCACGCTGGAGAGGCGTCCGCTGAAACGTGCCGGGAAACTGCCTTTGTAGAGGGTTATGTTTTTGATGGCGTCGGGGTTGAAGGCGGAGAAGAATCCGAATGCGTGGTCCACGTTGTAGAGCGGTATTCCATCGAGCAGGTAGAGGTTCTCGTCGGGACCGCCGCCACGCACGTACATTCCAGTTGTGCCTTCGCCGCCCGACTGCACTCCAGGCATCAGCTGCACGGTCTTTACCACGTCGGCCTCGCCAAAGAGCACGGGCATCGTCTTTATCTGTTCCAACGGTATGTCCACAGCGCTCATCTGCACACCTTTCAGGTCGTGTTCGCGTTCAGCGGTTACCACAACGGCTTTCAGACTTATCGAGCCGCCGAGTTTTATGTTCAAAACGGTGTCTTTCGTCAAGCGGAAAGTGTAACGCTCTGGCTGATAGCCCACAAACGACACTTTCAGTGAGACATTTCCATCGGGCAGAGTGAGAGAGAAAAATCCGTAGGCGTTGGTTACGGCGCCTTTGCGCGAAAGACTGTCGAACACAGTGGCTCCGATGAGCGTCTCGCCACTCGCCTCGTCAATCACAGTGCCGCTCACGGTGTGCCTCCCCGCCCCTTGGGCAATAGTGGCCACGACAAACGACAATATGAATAACGTATATTTTATTTTGCTCATAATCAAAAAGTTAAATCAGTCTTTCGGTGCAAAAATCTGCATTATACAGCTCTTGCAGTCGAATTTCAGCTGGTAACGCCGTCCGTTGTTTTCAAGCGTCAAGTCGCTGCGGAAATCGGGCTTCACCTGATGCCGCACCAGACACTGTCCCAGCTCGTAACGGATGCAGTATTTCGTAGTCATCAAAGGCTTTCCGGCATAGTCGAAGGTTTTCTCCAAACCGAACTCCGTGGTCTGTGCCCCGTGCCTTTGGTAGAAGTCCATCGCCTTGTGGTTGAGGATGTTCTCACGAAAATCGGTTTTGTCCTTGAAATACGGCACGTTGTTTTTCTCAAAAGGCGCGTCTGCGGGACGGAAATGCTCCAGACGCTTTTGCTGAAGTTCTTCCAGACACCTGCGGCGCAATCCGTTGAGCACCGAGGCAGGAATGAAATATTGCTCTGTGCATTGATTTTCAACGCCATCCACCCTGAACACCGTGTCGCCCGACTTGGAGAGCTGGTTTTCGACAGTCTGACGGGCCTTGTCGGGATTGAGTGCTGGTTGCTTTTCACAATCTTCTGTCACGCAAGTCGTTACACCATCTTCATCGGTAGCTTGCAGGGCAAAACCGCTGTCGGTGTCGGAAAAGACAAGCTTCACCCCCACCCTGCGCAGCGCAGATTTTTCGGACTGCAGCAGTTTTTCGAAAGCGAAATCGTTGTTGCGGTACAGTTCGGTGCCGGGCACAATCTCATCGGGCATATTGTTGGGATAGACTTTGTTGCCAATCACACGGTTCACCGAAAAGCCTTGCAGGGCGCCGCTGATGCCTAAGAAACAGAGTCCGTCGCCGGCGGTGACGGGCAGCTCGGTCTTGCACACAAGGGCGTTGCGGTCGGCTTTCAGCACCTTGCCGATGCGTTTGCCGATGGATTTCTGCGTGGTGAGCGACGC
>JAEENM010000056.1 GCA_016283745.1 Bacteroidales bacterium
CATCCATCGCAGCGAATAACACAACTTCAACACACTAATTTCCAAATACTTATTAAAATAATTGCAGAAAAATTTTGCAGAAACGGAAAAAAGTCGTACTTTTGCAACCTCAAAAAACGAAACGACAGAAGTTTTTTCATTGTCCTATGGTGTAACGGTAGCACATCTGACTCTGGATCAGCTTGTCTAGGTTCGAATCCTGGTAGGACAACACACAACGCAACTAAATTTCAATCGGTTGCGTTTTTTTATTACACATTGTAGGTAAAAATCGGCGGCATCCCCTCCCCCACACAATATTCCGCCATAAACGGCGTTATAATTAATTACACATTTGCAAAACCCAATTTCATCCGATGAAAACCCTGATACGTAACATAAAAGAGCTGGTGCAGGTGGAACGCACGCCGCGCACCATGGTGAAAGGTGCCGACATGGCCAAAATCGACACCATAAAAAACGCATACCTCATAGTTGAGGACGGCAAAATATCATCCTTCGGCGAGATGAATGACCTGCCCGAAGGCACCTACGACAAGGAATACGACGCCACCGGACGCATGGTGTTTCCCACTTTCTGCGACTCGCACACCCACCTCGTTTACGCCGGCAGCCGCGAAATAGAGTATTGCGACAAGATTCGCGGACTCTCCTACGAGGAGATTGCCAAACGCGGCGGAGGCATCCTCAACTCCGCCAAACGTGTGCAGGAGGCCTCGGAGCAACAGCTCTACGACGACGCCATGCAACGTCTCGACGAGATGACGGCCTACGGCACGGGAGCCGTAGAGATAAAAAGCGGCTACGGCATGACCACCGAGGCGGAGATGAAAATGCTGCGCGTTATACGTCGTATCAAAGAGACTTCGCCTCTCACCATAAAAGCCACACTGCTGGGCGCACACGGCATACCCATGGAATACCGCGGTCGGCAGGAGGCTTTTGTCGACCTTGTGATTAACGAGATGATACCGCAGGCCGCCGCCGAAGGTCTGGCCGACTTTATCGACGTGTTCTGCGACCAAGGCTTTTTCACCGTGGAGGACACCGACCGCATGCTCGAAGCCGGAGCCAAATACGGCCTCCGCGCCAAGATTCACGCCAACGAGCTGGCATACAGCGGCGGCATACAGTGCGCCGTGCGCCACAACGCCCTCAGCTGCGACCACCTCGAATATACCGGCGACGCAGAGATAGAGGCTCTTCGCGGCTCCGCCACAATGCCTACCGTGCTGCCGGGTGCCGCCTTTTTCCTCAACATGGTACACGCCCCCGTGCGTAAGATGATGGATGCCGGACTGCCTGTGGCAATGGCCAGCGACTGCAACCCAGGCTCGTCGCCCTCGGGTAATATGCAGCTGATACTGAGCATGGCATGCGTAAACTACCGCATGCTCCCCGAAGAGGCTATCAACGCCACCACCATCAACAGCGCCTACGCCATGGACGTGGTGGACCAACTGGGCAGCATAGCCGTGGGCAAAAAAGCTAACTTCTTCATCACCAAACCGATACCCACCTACGAGTTTATGCCCTACGCCTACGGCAGCAACAAAGTGGAAAAAGTATTCCTTAATGGAAAATTAGTGGTCAGTGGTCAGTAGTCAGTGGTCAGCAGGGGCGAAAATTTTTTCGCCCGTACTGGTCAGTAATTTGTGATTTGCAATAATCAATTAGTAATAATCAGTTCCGAACTCCGAGTTCCGAACTCCGAATTTAAAAAAGATGATTAAGGTCGAGAATATACATAAATCGTACGGCACTTTGGAGGTGCTGAAGGGCATCAACCTGCGTGTGGCCGAAGGCGAGGTGGTGTCGGTAGTTGGTGCGTCGGGAGCCGGAAAGACTACCCTGCTGCAAATCATCGGCACACTGGAAAAAGCCGACAAAGGCACCGTAACCATCGGCGGCACCGACGTAAGCCGCCTCTCGGGCAACGAGCTGGCGCGTTTCCGCAACCGCAACATCGGTTTTGTGTTCCAGTTCCACCACCTGCTGCCCGAGTTCACCGCCCTCGAAAACATCTGCATGCCCGCGCTGATACAGGGCCGCAGCCTGAAAGAGGCCACTCCCGACGCTATGCAGCTGCTTGAGTTCCTGAAACTTACCGACCGTGCACAGCACAAGCCCTCCGAGCTCTCGGGCGGCGAACAGCAACGTGTGGCGGTGGCAAGGGCACTGATAAACCGTCCCTCGGTGATATTGGCCGACGAGCCCTCCGGCAACCTCGACTCCGCCAACGCCAAAGAGTTGCACCAGCTGTTTTTTGACCTCCGCAAACAGTACAACCAGACATTCATTATAGTTACCCACAACGAGGAGCTGGCCCGCATGGCCGACCGCAAAATATTGATGAAAGATGGACAAAGCAAAGAGCAATAAACAACAGACCGTGTACGGCATACGTCCCGTGATGGAGGCCATAGAATCGGGCAAACAGATAGACAAAATACTTTTGCAGAACGGACTCTCGGGTGCGCTTATTAGCGAGCTGCGCTCGAAGATACGCGAGGCCGGACTCACCTTCCAGTTCGTGCCAGTGGAGAAACTCAACCGCACCGTGCGCGACGCCAACCACCAAGGCGTGGTGGCACTTATCTCGCCCATCGAATACCAGAGTATCTACGACATAGTGCCGCTGCTTTTCGAGCAGGGACGCACCCCCATGCTGCTTATGCTCGACCGCGTTACCGATGTGCGTAACCTCGGCGCCATAGCACGCACAGCAGAATGCACGGGCGTGGACGCCATTATCATCCCCGCCCACGGCAGCGCACAGATAAACGAGGACGCCATCAAAACCTCGTCGGGGGCTCTGCTGCGGATACCAGTGTGCCGCGAGGACAACCTGAAAACGGTGATAAACTACGCCAAACAGTCGGGACTGCAGGTGTGCGCCGCCACCGAGAAAGGCAACGACCTCTACACCGACGTGGATTTCCGCAAACCCACACTGCTGATAATGGGTGCCGAAGAGACGGGCGTCTCCAACGAATACCTGAAAATCAGCGACCACCGCGCCAAACTGCCTATCGTTGGAGAGGTGCAGTCGCTCAACGTCTCCGTGGCCACAGGTGTGTTCCTATACGAAATACTGCGACAGAGAAGGTAGCTCGGAAGTCGGAGAGCGGAAGTTGACTTGTCAAAGGTCTAAGGTCAAAGGTCTAAAGACCAATGACTAACGACCATTTCTGTTCACCGATCACTGGTTACAGTTCACAGTTTTTCAGATAATCTGACAATCGGATAATCCGAAAATCTGAAAGTCTCTTTACCCCCTATTTTTTGTTATTTGTAACAAGGCGCACCGAGTGTCCATAATATCGGGCGTTGCCGCTATAGGAAGAAAAGGAGCAGTAACCTCTTTGGAAACTAATATTATTAGCTACCGAATTAGCTACCGAGGCACTCCTACATGTAGAAGCCCAGTAAGTTCCCCATGTGTTAACGCCAGACACGTTGCGGCCTGAACGCAAACCTGCGGCAGGCAGGAATACACAACCGGCACTCTCCAATGTCGAAACCCACTGCGCTGCCGTTATCACATTGGCAGTGAATGAAATAGTTGTCAGATTGACACTATCCAAAGGGTAGGTGGCTGTGGTCCAGTTGTCGGGAGTAATGATTAACCCTTGCACTCCGTTTACTGTTGCCTTGGCATAACGCACTCCCGAAACAGTGGTACGGCTCTCCAAAAGATACGCCCACTCCGCTTGAGTAAGTGTGCGCCACAGTCCGGGCTCGTTGCCGCCGTTGGAAATGGCATTGTAAATACCCCAGTCGTAGTTGGCACTTGTACCTAAAAGATTTGTATCCTGCATATTGGTGGAAGGTCCGTAACCATAGTGGTTGAAGGTTGCATTTACAATAGGTGTGTAATAACCTGTACTATAAGGCTGGTAGAAGGTGTTGTAAATGTCGTTTGTATTGTGATAACCGCTTGTTCCCCAGCCGAAAAGGTCAATCCAGCCGGTATAGCTGCTTGATATGTTTCTGTTTGCTGCGCCGATAGTGTCCCACTGGTGGGAAGCGAAACGCCATGTGCCGGGGGCTGTGCCGCCACCTGCCACAACATGGGTGCCTGTGGTGGTGTATTGCAAGTTGCCTTTGGCGAAATGCACCTCTTGCTCGGCCGATACCGAAAACGAACCGGGCAATATGCCCCTTTCGGGGATAGTGTCGAAAAGCAATGTGATATTGTCACTTGCGGCAGGAGATTGCAACAACACCCTGCTTTGCGAAATGGTGCTCAATTGCGATGTAAAGCCCGTTATTCTCAGTGTGTCGCCGATTTGGAACGGCTGTGCCGACTGCATTTTGTTGGCAAAAACGCCGGTGCCGCGGCTCAGAACGGCATTTTCCGAGCCTTGGCGGCTGTTTATCAGCTTTATGGTGCTGCGTCCCTGCGGTGTGGTTACTGCAAGAATATGAACCTGAGGCTGTTGCAGACGCACTTCAAGCAGGTTGTTCCCTGCTTGGAGAGCCATGGTTTGCTCAACAATTTTCTGTCCGGCAAGGTTGAATACCTGCACTGTGGCGTTAGTGCTTTGCGACATGGCTACTGCCACGTTGGTAGCGCCATTGAAGGGGTTGGGATAGGCCGAGAGACTGGCGGCAACGCCCTGTACATCGGCAATGCCCGAGCCCGATTGCGGGAACGACAGCACGGTGTCGGGAAAGACGACCGTCTCGGTCCACGAGCGGGTGATGTTCTGCACCTGCACCGAGTCGAGAACGACGTAAGCGCCGTCGGTCCGGGCGCCGGTGAAAGTCAATGTTATATCCTGCGAAAAGGCCGAATGTGCCGAAACGGCGGCCATCACTGCGAAAAAGGCAAATATTTTTTTCATGGTTTTGTGATTTGTGATTAATATGTCAATAAATCATTTCAACTTTTTTTCTCCTGCTCAGCTTCGCTTCGCGAGATCTTGTAAATCTTGTAAATTTATTTCGCCTTCGGCGAAAGCTTCGCAATAACTATTAATTGTAAATTATAAACTGTAAACTCTTAACTTTCAACTTTCAATTTTCAATTTTCAACTAAAACGTATTTCCTCCCCTCTATCGTCTCTATTTTGGGATTAACCCCGAACACACGCCGGATATTCTCTTCGGAAAGTCCGTCGGCGGTGTCGCCGCAAAAGGCCACATGGCGGTCGTGAAGCAAAATGAGCTTGGGACAGTAATGCAGGGCCATATTCAAGTCGTGGATGATAAGCACTATGGTCTTGCCCTGCTCGCGGTTTATCTTGGTTAGTATTCCTAGGATTTCGAGCTGGTGCGAGATGTCGAGGTTGGCGAGGGGCTCGTCGAGAAGGAGCACGGGCGTCTGTTGTGCCAACGCACGGGCTATCATAACGCGCTGCACCTCTCCCCCACTCATCTGTGCAAGGGTGGAGAAACGCAGGTGCCATGTGTTGGTCATCCGCATGCACTGCTCCACAATGTCCCA
The DNA here is from genome assembly GCA_016283745.1 of Bacteroidales bacterium. GTDB lineage: Bacteria > Bacteroidota > Bacteroidia > Bacteroidales > P3 > UBA1219. The sequence continues at coordinate 5,453 of JAEENM010000056.1, forward strand.
GTCGTGCTGCGACTCGTTCTGCAGGTGTCGCTGGTAGGGGTTACGTCCCATCAGCACTATCTCGAAAGCCGAAAAATCGACGTCGGAGGTGGGGCGTTGCGCCACGTAAGCCACCTGCATGGCCCGTTGCCGGCTGGTGTAGGCTGTGATGTCCTTTCCGCCAAGGAACACAGTGTCGGCAGGTATCTCCAACAAGTTGTCCATACAGCGCAGCAGGGTTGTCTTGCCGCAGCCGTTGGCACCCATCACGGCATAGAAACTGCCTTCAGCAATGTCGAGACTGATATCGCTGAGCACCTGCTTCGGCCCGAAGGCGTAGGATAAATTCTTCACTTTCAGCATATCAGAGACGTTTTTTAGATTTGTAAAGCAGGTAGATGAACATCGGAGCGCCGACAAGTGCCGTTACGCTGCCCACGGGGATTTCCGAGGGCATCAGCACCGTCCGTGCCAAAGTGTCGCACAAAAGCAGGAAGATGCCGCCGGCGACGACGGAATAAGGTATTATCAGACGGTTGTCGGAGCCCACCACCAGACGCACGCAATGCGGCACCACGAGTCCCACAAAGCCGATAACGCCGCAGGCCGACACCGCGAAAGCCACCATCAGCGTGGTGCAGAAAAGGAGTATCTTTTTCACCCGTTCCACCT
>JAEENM010000057.1 GCA_016283745.1 Bacteroidales bacterium
TGTCGTTTCGTTTTTTGAGGTTGCAAAAGTACGACTTTTTTCCGTTTCTGCAAAATTTTTCTGCAATTATTTTAATAAGTATTTGGAAATTAGTGTGTTGAAGTTGTGTTATTCGCTGCGATGGATGGCGTTTTTTGTGTGTCGGAAGTCCGTTTGGTGCGGATTTTTACATAAAAAAAGTATTTTTCTTGGCAATACGGATTTTTATTTGTACTTTTGTGATACACAAAATAATCCATTTTGAAATGCAAATAACTAAAACACAGATAGAAATGGCGTTGTCGCACGTCGACGACCCCGATTTGGGACAAAACCTTGTCCACCTTGGAATGATTGAAAACATAGCCATAGACGGCCTTCGCGTGAGTTTCGACCTTGTGCTCACCACCCCCGCCTGTCCTATGCGCGCCAAAATGAGCAACGACTGTGTGGAGGCTATCCACAAATATGTGGACCCCAATATCGAAGTTGTGGTGAACACCACCGCCCGTGTGCAGCCCGCCCCCGACAAAAATGCCATGTTCCCCAGTATCAAAAACGTTATTGTGGTGGCCTCCGGCAAAGGCGGCGTGGGCAAGTCCACCGTGGCTGTGAATCTGGCTGTGGCCTTGGCCAACACAGGTGCCAAGGTGGGACTGATGGACGCCGATTTCTACGGTCCTTCGATACCTATCATGTTCGACATCAAGCGTCAGGACATACTTGGCGAGGAACACGACGGCAAGATGTACATGCTACCTTTCGAGAAATACAACGTCAAGCTGATGTCCGTCGGCTTTATGGTGGACCCCGACAAGGCTGTGGTGTGGCGCGGACCGATGGTCTCCGGCGCCCTGAAACAGCTGCTCACCGAGACGTGGTGGGGCGACATCGACTACCTTGTGGTTGATATGCCTCCGGGAACCGGCGATGTTCAACTGACTATTGCCCAGACTCTTCCCGTGACGGGTGCCATCATCGTGAGCACCCCGCAGAAGGTGGCTTTGGCCGACGTGGTGCGCGGCGTGGAGATGTTCCAAAATCCCGACATCAACATTCCGGTGCTGGGCTTTGTCGAAAATATGGCCTATTTCACACCCGCCGAGCTGCCCAACAACAAATACTACATCTTCGGCAAAGAGGGCTGCCGCAAGCTCTCCGAGGAGATGAACATACCCCTGCTTGGCGAGATACCGCTGGTGCAGAGCATTGCCGACAGCGGCGACAACGGCCGTCCCGTGGCGCTGTTCAGCGAGAACGCCACCCCCGAATCGGAGGCCTTCACCGCCTTCGCCGAAAACGTGGCCAAACAGATTTCTATACTGAATCATAAAAAGTAAATCTTTGTCAAATGGTTGAGTTTCTGACAATAAAGAGTGGTGCAAAGTTGTTCCGTTTTGAGCACAACGATATCCTATATATCGAAGCTGCAAAGAACTACAGCGATGTGCATATTGCCGGAAGCAACAAAATAGATACTTTTTCAATTCAGATTGGTGAGATTGCAGATTATATTCGTAGTCAATTGAAACAGACAGCCAGTTCTTTTATTCGAGTGGGTAAAAGTTTGATAATCAATAGGAACTACGTGCAATGCATAGATGTTTCGAACGGGAAGTTGGAACTGTATTGCGGAGTGGGTCGTGCAATCGAATGCGATGTTTTCAAGTATTCGAGCAATGATTACGACAAAGATAGGAAGAAATATCGCACAGAGACTTCGCCCGAATACCAGATGCGAAATACAAACATAAAAATAGAACTGTCAGCCTCGCGCGAAGCCTTGATAAAATTACGTGACGAACTTTTGGAGGATTAACGTTATGAAAGATACCGACATAGAAGTTTTGGGCGAAGATCCCCGCAAGTTGCGCAGAAAGAAACGGAACATTCAACTAGCTCTTGGCATTTTTGCAATCGTGCTTATTGTTATTGTTTTGTTTTTGATTCTACGACAGAGCAAGAGAACTTCCGAAATTACCAGTACCGATGAGACCTACACCCCAACAGAAGGCGATGTGGGCAAAACGGTTTCCGATTCTTTATCTGTCGACACAATTCCGTTCACACTTGAGGAAATGGAAATCAATGGTAACAAATACCGCTGTTTTCAGTTGGTGAATGCCGAGTTGGAACTCGCCCTGTACAACGATATCGACACTACAGACACAGCGATAGTGTTTGTAACTCAGGCTGCCAACATCCGTGGGGACAACAATAAAATCATTGGCGATTTTATTTATAAAGGCGATTCGATGGCAAAGGGTTGCCCAAATGCTTCAACCCTCGGTTTCTGTGCTATTTTTGGTGGAAAGACCATCATTGGCAAGGCCAATCCAACAACTTTTCTGGATTCTGCAAAAAATGACTCAGGTTTCTTTTTTAGACAGTACGCACTTGTAAATGACAATGGTTTTGAGAGTTTCGAATCCGAAGCCAAATCCTATCGTCGTGCTCTGTGTATCAAGGACGGCAACGTCATGGTTGTGGAATCCATCGATAAAATCACATTATCTGCTTTCGCCGAAGCTCTTTTCGATTATGATATCTCCAATGCGGTGAACCTTATGGGCGGTAAAAATCTCGACGAATGGTATGTGAAAGACGGCAAACGAGAGGTGCTTTTCATTAACACCCGTGAACCCAATCCCAATCGCAACTACCTGATTTTCCGTGCGAAATAATTTTTTTTCGCGGTTTTTCGGATATTTGGTGCTATAGGATATCACATGTTTGGCAAAACGCCAAAACACGGTCGAAAATCACGATAATTTTACCGAAAAAGGGTGGGAAATCACCATTTAGTGCTTTTCCCCACTTTCATTTCATACACGATTTTTACAATTTCGTACATGCCGTTACCTGTTTTGTACATTTGTGTGTAAGTAGCTTGCTTATAAGTGTTTATATGCGTTATTTTGGCTCATGATTTTTAAATATTTCGAGCCATGAAAGAAAAACATTTGTCATTCAATCTGAGTTCCGACACCCTGTCGGATGAAAAGATGTTGGTCATTAGCGCCATAAGTCTGGAAATAAGATTCGGTGGCGAAAAGTATCTGATACAATTTGCTCCACCAACACCGATATCCCTCAAGCTTAAGCTGCGCGACCGAGGGCGTGTTGACATAGCAGTGGACAACATAGTGATGATACGTCCCACCACCAACAAACAGGATGCCCGAAGTAACAACAAGGAGATTGTCCTCAACGGCAGAGGCTCCGACATCCTCTGCGATTTCAGCGCATCTACTAAGATGGCCGACCTGATGGGGGATTATATACACCACTTTTTGGAGATAAACCGCAGCGTTTGGGTTAATAAAAAGTATATCAAGGGACTTACTCCCATCGGCAACGTTGTGGTGTCGTACGCCGGCATCGACGGCGCGTTGAAAACCGAAGAACTTGTTGTGAGCACCAGCAAAAGGATGTCGGTACGACGCGAAATCAGTAGAGTATTAACAAATAAAAAATCCAAAATATGACAAAACACAAAATCAAACCGGCCGACAACTCGGCCAACATGCACAACGCCAACAAAGGCACCAACGGAGTTAACCGTCAGTACTCGCAAGTACATGGCAACCGAGGTAAACAGCTGAACCCCAACCGCAAAGGAAAGTAAGGCTAACTCGGAATTATTAGAAAAGCCGTGCAACGCACGGCTTTTCTATTTGTAAAGACGTTTTGTAGAGACGTTTCATGAAACGTCTCTACAAAACATCAAAATCTGAAAATCTGAAAATCTAAAAAAACACTTCCTAGTTCCGAACTCCGCTCTCCGAATTAAAAAAAATCGTATATTTGCAATATGGCAGAATTGTTTGTTGTGTATGTATTTGTTTGTGTGACAATAAATTAAATCTGCCCGAAACAAGTTAATTATAAAACATACTAATATGAAAAAAATCTTTCTGGCAGTTATGATTGCCGTTTTCGGAGTGGCTTCGGCCCAAAATTCCATTTATGATATCAAGGCTGTGAACGCCGACGGACAGACCGTTTCGCTGTCGCAGTACAGAGGTAAGGTGCTGTTGATTGTTAACACCGCCACCGAATGCGGTTTCACTCCCCAGTACAGCGAATTGGAAGCTCTTTACGAGGGTCTTGGCGGAATGGGCCTAGAAATTCTCGACTTCCCCTGCAACCAGTTTGGCGGACAGGCTCCAGGAACCATCGACGAGATCCGCAATTTCTGCACCCGTTACCACGTGTCGTTCCCGCAGTTTGACAAAGTTGACGTAAACGGCGCCAATGCCCATCCTTTATTCACTTTCCTGAAAAAGAAACAGGGTTTCAAGGGCTTCGATGCCGAAAATCCCGTGTCGAAACAGATGGAGCAGATGGTGGCCAAACTGCATCCCGACTACCGCAAGACCTCCGATATCAAGTGGAATTTCACCAAGTTTCTTGTCGACCAGAACGGCAAAGTGGTGGCACGTTTCGAGCCTACCGCCGAAATCGACAAGATTGCCATGGAAATTGAAAAACTGCTGAAAAAATAGGCTTGCGCCAAAAGTCTAAACCTCGTCGGAGTGGGTGATTAGCAGCACGATACGGTTTTGTGCCAACTCATCCAATCTGGCGAAGAAACTGCGTGTGGACTGTGCGTCCATAAAGCTGGTCGGCTCGTCGAGCACCAGTATAGGTGCATTGGAGTAGAGCGCGCGCGCCAGCGCCACACGTTGCCATTGTCCCATACTCAAATCCTCGCTGTTCGAGAAATACTTGCCTAGACGTGTGTCGTAGCCTGACGGCAAGTTTTGCACAAAGCTGTCGGCGGTGCTGGTTTCCAACGACTGTCTGATACGTTCGATGTCGGCAGTGTCTATCTCGCCAAGTTGTATGTTCTCTTTTACCGAGAAATTATAGCAGATAAAGTCTTGAAAGATAACGCTTATGTTTTTGCGTAGCTCGAAGAGGTCGAACTCGCGTATGTCGGTGCCGTCGATGTAGATGCCGCCCTCGTTGCAGTCGTAGAGGCGGAACAGCAGTTTGATAAGTGTCGTCTTGCCGAAGCCGTTCTCGCCACGTATCTGCGTCACCGAATTGGGTTTAACGGAAAGACAGAAATTCTCCAGAACGTTTTTGGAACTGTCGGGATATGCGAAAGTCACGTTGCGGAACTCTATTCCGTGCAATATTTTTTGCGGGAAAGGCTTGGGATTGGTGGGGGTGACGATGTTGGGTTTTAGCTTCAAAAAATCGAAGAGGTTGCGGATAAAAAGGCGGTTGTCGTAAACACCGGTAATGCCTCCTATTAGCCCCTGCATGTATGATTGGCCTCTCCTGAATGCCTCGAAAAGCATAACAAAGCTTCCGATAGTGATGGCTCCGCTTACGGTGCCGCGAATAAGCATAAACACAATGAAGAAAAGTGCCGCAGTTTCGAACACTATGGCGAAAATATCAAGTGCCGAAAGCCGCATGTTGATTCTTATTATCTGGGATCTGATAACTTTGCGCAGACGGTTGAATTTGTTTTGGAAATAGCCGGCCAATCCGAATGTCCGTATCTCTTTAGCGGACGTCCTGTTTGTGAGCAATGCCGATATGTAGTTGGCAGAGCGGAACAATTGGGTGTGGTTTTTGTTCCAGTAATATAGTTTGCGAGATTTGTAAAGTTTTATAATGAAATCAGGAAGACAGGCAAAAATCATTATAAATATGACTATCCATGAGAAAGAGGCCAATATTACCACGGTGCCGGCCAGAGAAAGGAAACTGCCGATGATTGATGTGAAACTGTCCAAGATTTGCATCGGCCGGTAAGATGCTTCTTGCTGAGCACGATGGAAAGTGTCGTGGTATTTTGAGTTGTCGTAGTAGGATAGGTCAAGTTCGGTGCTTTTCTGATGCAGGCTGTTGCTGATGTAGTCGCTCAGTTTTTGTGTTAGGAATGTGTTCACTAAACGAGCGGCAAGAGTCATCAGACGGTTGAGCAGGAAAATGCCGCAGAAAAACAGCACATAAACCAGAGCCTCGGTAGTGCGGAAATGTCCGCCGGCTATGGAGACGGTTACAAAATCGATTAGCAGTTTCAGAACGTACAGGCTTACCAAAGGCAACACGCTCTGTATCACGGTGATGAGTATCTTGGCTATGAACAGTTTCCTGTCGCAGCGATACATCATCATCAACGAGTTATGGATGTTGCCCAAGTCGGCTTTCCATTTTTTCTTCCTGCTTTTGTTCACGACTTTGCGTTTTAGTATGTTATTTGCTTACTTTCTGCCATTCGTCGTCCATGCCGAGCAGAGGAATACCTTTGTAGTAGCGTACTTTGAGGGTGCTGGCCGAGCTGAAGCCTTTTATTTTTATCTTGAACCACTTGCCCTCGTTGGGATTGTAGAGGTCGCCGTCCTTCCATTCGTTGTCGTCGGCGTCGTAGCGCAGGTTTTTCATCACGAGCAGGTTCTGTGCTGTGCGGTCGCGCAGAGCAGGGTCGGGGTTCTTGGTGTCGCGGCGCGGCGAGCCGTCGGGGTTGTTGGGATTTTTCACCCACACCACCTTGCCGCAGTAGGTGCCGCTGTTGGTGCGATAGATCTGTATCTTGCTCTCGTCGCCGGTGTCGGGGGTCTTCATCAGGAAGATGCCAACAATGGCGTCGCCTTTGTTCTGTGCCTTGGCGGAGAAAGTTGCGCAAATCGCCGCAAGACATATCAGAATGGTTGCTACCTTTTTCATTGCCAATCAGCTACGATGGTTAGAAATTCTTTTGGAGTTCGTTTTTCAGGAATTCGAGGGCGGCGTCGAGGGGGTTCTGCTTGGCGGAATTCTCGAACACGGCGCCGGCGAGGCTCATGGGGTCGGAGCCTTCGGGCAGACGCACGGCGGCGGAGTTGATGAGGTTTATCATCTCCTCTTTGGCCTCCTTGATGCGGCTCCACGCCTCGGTGGAGACGTACACCTGCTGCGAGAGGTTGTGTTCGAACTCGTCGCGTATGTTCTTGGTCATCACGCCTTGCAGCAGTTTGATGTCCATGCCCGGCTGGTAGCAACGCAGTATCAGGCTGTTGGGCGAGATGCGCTCCAAAAACAAGGCCAGACGCTCGTAGGCCTGCAGGCGGATGGGGTTCACCACCTTAAGGATTTCCGACTCTTGGATTTTCTTCAGCTCCAGAAGGGTTTTCTTCTGTTCGTTTTCCACAAACTTGTTGATAATCAGATAGGCCACCGCACCGACAATGGCAGCGGAAAGCACCGATGAAACGATTATTGCTATTACTGTTCCCATATTCGTTATTATTAATTGTTAATTGTAAATTCTTAATTGTTAATTGTTTATCAGTCTAACTTAAGCACTGCGAGGAAAGCGCTCTGCGGCACCTCAACGTTGCCTACCTGACGCATACGTTTCTTTCCTTCTTTCTGTTTTTCAAGCAGTTTGCGCTTGCGCGTGATGTCGCCGCCGTAGCACTTGGCGGTTACATCCTTACGCACGGCTTTCACCGTTTCGCGTGCTATTATCTTGCTGCCGATGGCGGCCTGTATGGCCACGTCGAACTGCTGGCGGGGGATGAGGTCTTTAAGTTTCTCGCACATGCGTCGTCCCAGCGGGTAGGCGTTGTCCACATGGGTTAGTGCCGAGAGGGCGTCCACGGGGTCGCCGTTGAGCAGTATCTCCAACTTGACGAGCTTGGAAGGCTGGTAGCCGCACTGGTAGTAGTCGAACGAGGCGTAGCCCTTGCTGATGCTTTTCAGTTTGTCGTAGAAATCGAACACCACTTCGCCCAGAGGCAGCTCGAAGGTGATTTCGATGCGGTCGGTGGTGAGGTAGACTTGGTTTTTCAGTATGCCGCGCTTGTCGATGCACAGTTTGATGATAGGTCCGATGTAGTCGGCTTTGGTGATAATCTGCGCTTTGATGTAAGGTTCTTCCACAAAGTCGATGTAGTTGGGCTCAGGCAGGCCGGAGGGGTTGAACACATCGATCACGTCGCCATTGGTGAGGTGTGCCTTGTACTGCACGTTGGGCACGGTGGTTATCACGTCCATATTGAACTCACGCTCAAGACGTTCCTGCACTATCTCCATGTGTAGCAGTCCGAGGAATCCGCAGCGGAAGCCGAAGCCCAGTGCCAGCGACGATTCCGGCTCGAAAGTGAGCGATGCGTCGTTGAGCTGCAGTTTCTCGATGCTGGCGCGAAGCTCCTCGTAGTCGTCGCTATCCACGGGATACACGCCTGCAAACACCATCGGTTTCACTGCCTCGAAACCCTCTATGGCTTTGTCGCAGGGGTTTTGCACGTGGGTAATGGTGTCGCCCACCTGCACCTCTTTGGAGGTCTTGATGCCAGAGATGATGTATCCCACGTCGCCGGCCGACAGTTGTTTGCGGGGCTCCATCTTCAGTTTCAGCACTCCGATTTCGTCGGCATGGTATTCTTTTTGAGTGTTGACAAATTTCACGAAGTCGTTGGTGCGTATGGTGCCGTTCATGATGCGGAAATACGACACAATGCCGCGGAACGAGTTGAACACCGAGTCGAAGATGAGTGCCTGTAGCGGTGCGTCGGGGTCGCCTTGGGGTGCGGGAATGCGGTCCACAATGGCGTCGAGCAGGTCTTCCACGCCGTAGCCCGTTTTTGCGCTTACGGGCAGTATGTCGTCGTGGCTGCAGCCGATAAGTTCCACAATCTGGTCGGAGACCTCTTCCACCATGGCGTTGTCAAGGTCTATCTTGTTGAGCACGGGAATTATCTCGAGGTCGTTGTCGAGGGCGAGGTAAAGGTTGGAGATGGTCTGAGCCTGGATGCCCTGCGTGGAGTCCACCACGAGCAGTGCGCCTTCGCAGGCGGCGATGGAACGGGAGACTTCGTAGGAGAAGTCCACGTGGCCCGGAGTGTCGATAAGGTTGAGTAGGTATTTCTGCCCGTCGCGGCTGTATTCCATCTGTATGGCGTGACTTTTGATGGTGATGCCGCGTTCTTTCTCAAGGTCCATATCGTCCAGCACTTGGTCCTCCATATCGCGCTGCGACACCGTTTTGGTGAACTCGAGCAGACGGTCGGCGAGGGTACTTTTGCCGTGGTCGATGTGGGCTATTATGCAGAAATTGCGTATGTTGTTCATTAGTTAGTTTATAGTTTACAATTTATAATTTATAGTTTACTGACAACTGACAACTGGCAACTTTAAAAATCGTATTCGTATTCGTCCTGTAGTGCTTCCTGTTGGTATTTGCTGCAGTCCAACTCGACATCGACGTTGGCGGGACGGTCGAAATTGCCTTTGTAGAAGTTTATCTTGGGGTCGTCGTAAACCTTCTTCATATACAGTCCCCATACTGGCAGTGCTGCCGCGGCGCCTTGTCCGTAGGTCATGTTGTTGAAGTGTATAGAACGCATCTCACCTCCAATCCACACGCCGGTGACGAGTTTTGGTGTCATGCCGATAAACCAGGCGTCGGAGTTGTTCTGCGTGGTGCCTGTCTTTCCGGCCACGGGGTAGCTGATATTGTATTTGTAACGCAGACGTCCGCCGGTACCATAGTCCACCACGCCTTTCATCAGTTCCACGGTGAGGTAGGCGGTCTGCGGGTCGAGGGCTTCGTTGCGTTCGGCGGTGAAGGTGGCAAGCACCATACCCTTGTTGTCCTCGATACGAGTGATGAAAATGGGTTCCACATGTTCGCCGTGGTTAACGAAAGTGGCCATGGCGCCCACCATTTCGGCGACGGTGAGGTCGGGGGTGCCGAGACAGATGGCGGGAACAGCGGGGACGTCGCTCTTGATACCCATCTTACGCACCAGCTCAACCACTTGGTCGGGATTGGTGTGGTATTTCATCAGGTATGCCGAAACGTAGTTCACCGAGTTGGCCAGAGCCCATTTCAGGGTTACCATCTCGTCCTTGCGGGCGTCGGTGGAGTTGTGAGGACACCAAAGCGACCCGTCGACGTTTTCAAAACAGACTTCGGAGTTGGGCACCTGCGAGCAAGGAGTAAGACCGTTCATCATGGCGCAGGCGTACACGTAGGGTTTGAAAGTGGAGCCCACCTGACGCTGGCTTTGTGTTACGTTGTCGAATTTGAAATAACGGTAGTTGATTCCGCCAACGTAGGCTTTCACATGGCCGGTGCTCGGCTCCACCGACATCAGTCCTGCGTTGAGGAACTTCTTGTAGTATAGCAGCGAGTCCCATGGACTCATAATGGTATCCTTGGAGCCTTTCCAGGTGAAGATGCGCATCCTCACCTTCTGGTCGAAGGCTTTGCGAATCTCTTTTTCCGACATTCCTTCTTCGCGCATGTTGCGATAGCGGTCGCTGTTGCGCATGGCGCTGGTGAGGTAGACGTTTATCTGGTCCTGCGACACTTTTACGAAAGGCGAGTTGTTCTTGCGGCGTTTCAGCTCCCTCTCGAAGGCGGGCTGAATCTCGTTGCCCATGTGTTCGGCCACAGCTTCTTCGGCATAGCGTTGCATACGCGAGTCGATGGTGGTGTAGATGCGGAGACCGTCCTTATGTACGTCGTAGTATTCGCCGTCGGGTTTTTTGTGAGACTTGCACCATTCTTTCATATATGCACGTATGAACTCGCGGAAGTAGGTGGCGTTGCCTTCGTTGTGGGTCTGCGGCGAGTAGCGGTTCATATTGATGGGTATCGCCGATATACTGTCGTACTCCTCTTGTGTTAGGTAGTCGTATTTGAGCATCTGCGAGAGCACGGTGTTGCGTCGTGCGAGCGAGTTTTCGGGGTTGCGCACGGGGTTGTAGGTCGATGGTGCTTTGAGCAGTCCCACAAGCACTGCGGCTTCCTCCACGGTGAGATCGCTGGGGGCTTTGTCGAAGAACGTCTTGGCGGCGGTCTTTATTCCGAAGGCGTTGCTGCCGAAATCCACGGTGTTGAGGTACATGGTGAGAATCTCGCTTTTGGAGTAGTTGTGTTCCAGTTTGGCGGCCACTATCCATTCTTTGAACTTGGAATAAACAATGCCGATTTTCGATTTCTTCTCGCGGGGGAATAGGTTTTTCGCCAACTGTTGTGTGATGGTGCTGCCGCCGCCGGAGCTGCTGCTGCGACCTATTATTGTTTTCGTAAACACACGTCCCAAGCTGCGTATATCGATACCGGAGTGGTCGTAGAAACGGACGTCTTCGGTGGCTATCAGCGCGTTGATGACGTTGGGCGAAATCTCGTCGTAGGCCACGTTGGAGCGGTTTTCCACACCGATGAATCCGAGTATCTCGCCGTCGGCCGAAATCACTTCGCTGGCAAGGTTGCTGTGCGGGTTTTCCAGTTCCTCGAAAGAGGGCATAAAGCCCAGACATCCCATCGAAAGGGCGAAGAAGAACAGGAATATGAATACCCAGAATCCGGCGAAAGCCCACCACAGTTTGGAGTAGCGGCGTGTTGTTTTCTGAGGTTTTTTAGTTGTCTCTTTATTTTGTGCCATAGTGCTTTGTTTTTTTTATTTGGTTGCGTATTCGATGACAATGCCTACATCCTTGATTCCCACCAAGTTGGTGTCACGGGTGGCTTGTGTTATCGAGAATGTGTATTTGCCCTTGCGTGGGAAAATCACGCTTTTGCGCAGGAAATACCTGTTGTCGATGTAGCGGCCTGAGCTCTTGCCGTACCACTGGCCTGAGGGGTCGGCGAGGGGGCACTCCATGGTGTCCATAGCTATGCCGCCGTCGGGGAAGGTTGTTTTTATGAAGAGGAAGGTCTTGGAGTAGGGGTAGTCGTTGGTGTTGCGCAGGTCAACATAGAAGTTGAACAGGCGCAGCGAGTCGTCCACGTCCACGTTGAAGTGCTTGGTGTCGAACATGTTCCACCCCTCTTCGTCCACGTCGATGTGTTCGGAGTAGTAAACGTTGCTGTTGCAGGCTGTTAGCAGGCACAGCGCGACTGCCATTATGGTTAGTGTTGCTCTTGTCATTGTTTGGGTTCGTTGTTGTTTGGCTTGTGATTGTGGTTTTTGTTGTTGCGGTTGTTCTGGCCTCTGTTCTGGTTTCTGTTTTGGTTTTTGTTGCGGTTGTTTTGTCCGCCCTGACTGTTGCGGTTGTCGCGACGGTTGTTGCGGTCGCGGTTGTCGCCCTGCTGTTTTTCCTGATTTTTGTCGCCGCTTTGGAGCGATATGTCGTGGCTGTTGTCGGCGAGCATCTTCAGTTCTTGTTCGTATTCGGCGGAGTTGTGGTCTTCGATGATGGCGGTGCCGGAGGCGAGTATCACCTGATAGTCCTCAAGGTTTTCGGGATATTCCTGGCGGCGGTTCATCTCTATCAGCTCCTTGACGGTTTTCGCCGGCAAGGCGATGAGGTCGTTCTCGCCTTCGTAGGCGTACCACATCACGCCGCGCAGCACGTCGGTTTTCTTGTACATTCCCAAGCCTTTCTTGGTGCGTATGGGAGTGTTGGCGGGCGGGAAGTCCTTCTGTGCATCAACATAGACCTTGTATTCGAAGTTGAGGCAGCATTTCAGTTTTCCGCACTGTCCGGCCAGTTTCTGGGGGTTGGGCACTATCTGCTGTGCCTTGGCCACGCCTGTGGTTACCGACTGAAAGTTGGTGAGCCACGTGCAGCAGCAGAGCTCGCGTCCGCAGGTGCCTATGCCGCCCACCTTGCTGGCTTCTTGGCGCACGCCAATCTGACGCATCTCCACACGCACGTTGAACTCCTCGGCAAGCACTTTGATAAGGTTGCGGAAGTCCACGCGTTCGTCGGCGGTGTAGTAGAAGATGGCTTTGGTGTGGTCGCCCTGCATCTCCACGTCGTTGATTTTCATCACAAGGCCCTGTTCGCGGCTTATCTCGCGGGTGCGTATCAGTGTCTGTCGCTCCTCGCGTATGGTCTCGGCCCATTTGTCGATGTCGCTTTTCTTGGCGCGGCGGAACAGACGTTTGATGGTTTCGGAGGTGGGGTCGATTTTCTGTTTCTTCATACGGATGCGGCACAGCTCGCCGGTGAGGCTCACAATGCCCACGTCGTGGCCGGGCATGCCTTCCACAGCCACCACGTCGCCTTCCACCACCTCAAGTCCGTCGGGCAGACGGAAAAACTCCTTGCGGTTGTTTTTGAAACGCACTTCCACCACGTCGAAGTTGTTCTCGTTGAAGGGTTTGCGTATGTTTTTCATCCAGTTTTTGCTGTTCAGCTTGCTGCAGCTGTTCAGCTCCTGTTCGGGGATGGCTTTGTATGAGTTGGGACAGTTGTGGCAGCCTCGGGTGAGGAAAGCCGATTCGTCGTAAGGCACCTTGTAGATGGTGGGGTCGGGCTCCAGATAGGCGTCCACGGGACTTTCCTCCTCGGCGAGCGGACTCTCTTCCTCGTCGTCCTGCTCCTTGATGGGTTTGTGGTTGCGGCGTTCGGCAATGACGGCTTCTATCTCCTGTTGCGAGATGTTGTCGTCGTCGATGTGCTGGTCGTCGTCGAAAGAGGTTTCGATGGAGTCGAGCGGCTGACCGGTGTTTTCCACAGAGTCTTGCGGGAAGTCTTGGTTGGTGTCGTTCAAAATATCGTTGTTATCTTCTTGCATTTTTTTAATTATCTGTTTTTTAATGATTTACTAATGGCAAACGACAAGGCCATAAAGGTTATTTTGGCGTTTGCGTTGCGGCTTATGTTGTATAAACTTTCGTTTATGTCTTTTTCGATTTTCTCTATGTTGTTGACGGTTATCATTTTAGGGAACGAGGCGGAGAATTTCTCGTCGCCGAAGGAGAGCAGGTAGGGCGAGTCGGCGCCGGCGAGGTTTTTCAGCATGCAGGCGCGCATCACGTTGAGCACGTAGCGCAGGAACTGTTTCTCCTGTTCCTGTCCGAGACCGCTTATCTCATCGACGGTTTTGGCGAGCGGCGCGATGTCGAGTTTGAAGAGTTTGCGCATCCAATTGACAAACAGCGTGGCGAAGGTCTTGCGTTGCTCCGACTGGCTGATGTACTCGCTGGCTGTGAGGAAGTTACCCTCGGCGGCTAGGGCTATTTTCTGCACCTCGTCGAAGGGCATGTCGGGATGTTCTTTGGCAAGATGCTCGGCCAAGCTGGTGTTGTCGATGCCGTGTACGTTGATGGGCTGTGTGCGCGAAATGATGGTGCTGAGCAGACGCTCGCGTTCTTCGGCCACAAGCAGTATCAGGGTGTTGCCCGAAGGCTCTTCGATGGTTTTGAGCAGTTTGTTGGCGGTTTCGCCGTTCATCTTTTCGGGCAGCCACACAATGGCCGTTTTGTATTTCGACTCGTAGGCTTGGAGGCTCAGCTGGCGTATCAGCTCACGGCCGTCGCGCACGTTGATGATGCCTTGTTTCGACTCTATGCCGAGTTTGTGGAACCATCCGTCGAACGAGCAGTAGCCTTTGTTGGCGGTTACATATTCGCGGAACTCGGTTTGGAAGTCCTCCGACGAGGGGTTTTTGTCCACTTTTTTTGTTGCAGCGTTGGGGAAGATTATATGCAGGTCGCTGTGCATCAGCGCGTTGAATTTCTTGCAGCTGGGACATTCTCCGCACGAGTCGGCGGCGAGCTGGCGGCCGGGGTCGTCGATGGTGTAGTGCTGGCGGTTCTGGCAGTTGAGGTATTGGATATAAGCCAAGGCCAACGACAGAGTGCCATAGCCCATATTCCCCACAAAGAGTTGTGCGTGGCTCACTTTGCCGTCGTCGATAATCCGCGTAAGCTGGTTTATCAGTTGCCTTTGTCCTATTATTTCCTTGAATTGCATAGGTGTAAAATAACTACAAAAATACGAAAAAATTTCGACATTACGGCCTTTTTTTTGCCAAATTATTTTAAAATGCTGATTTGCAATAAATTGTAATACTATTTTCTGCTCTGCGGAGGTGTTGAAAAATAATTTATCAACATTTGAGAAACGAAACAAAAAACTCTTTATTTTTGCAGATACGGAACGTTCCTCAAAAAAATACTTTAAAAAAAACACTACTAACCACTTATCTATTTTTCAAGTATGGATCAAGAACAGAAAAAAACTGTAAGAAAGTCACAACGAATGGGTTACGACCAAGCCTTCGCCATCAACGGCAAGACACCGCCGCAGGCAATCGACATCGAGGAGGCTGTGCTCGGCGCCCTTATGCTCGACCAGAACGCCATTGTGAACGTCATCGAGATGCTTCACACCGATTTCTTTTACAAACCGGAGCACCAATATATCTTCCGCGCCATCCACAACCTGGTGGAGAAAGCCCGTCCTGTGGACCTGCTCACCGTCATCGAGGAGCTGCGCAGCGAGGGCAACCTCGAAAATGCGGGAGGCTCGTATTTCATCGCACAGATTACCAACCACGTAACCTCGTCGGCGCACGTGGAGCATCACGCACGCATATTGTCCGAAAAGTTCATCCAGCGCGAGCTGATACGCATCTCCACCGAGACCATCAGGGACTCTTACGACGAGACCACCGACGTGGTGCAGCTGCTCGACCACACGGAGCAGAAACTGATGGACATCAACGACAATAATTTCCGCAGCGACTATCAGAATATCAGCGACATAGTGTCGAAAGCCATTAAGGAAATCGACGAGGCCTCGCAGAAAGAGGGCGGCATCACCGGCATCCCTTCGGGGTTCGAAGAACTCGACAGTATCACTGCAGGTTTCCATCCCGGCACCCTTGTCATCATAGCCGCCCGTCCCGCCATGGGTAAGACGGCCTTTGCCCTCACCATGATGCGCAATATGGCTATCGACTACAAAAAGCCCGTTGCTTTCTTCTCGTTGGAGATGCCGGCCACCGAAATTGCCATGCGACTGATTTCCGCACAGAGCGAGATCGACGCTTCGAAACTGAAGAAAGGCACCCTTGAGCCGTGGGAGAAGGAGCAGATTATGGCGCAGACGCAGAAACTGAACACCGCACCCATTTATATCGACGACTCGTCGCAGCTCTCCATTTTCGAACTCAGGGCCAAATGCCGCCGTTTGAAACAGAGATTCGATATTCAGGCGGTATTTATTGACTATCTGCAACTTATGAAAGGTGAGACCGACAACCGCAACGGCAACCGTGAGCAGGAGATCAGTAACATCTCGCGCCAGCTGAAATCGTTGTCGAAGGAGCTTTCTATTCCGGTGTTCGCCCTTGCACAGCTCAGCCGTGCCGTGGAGACGCGTGGTGGCAACAAGGAGCCGCAGCTTTCCGACCTCCGTGAGTCGGGTGCCATAGAGCAGGACGCCGATATGGTGATGTTTCTCTATCGTCCTGAATATTATGGATTTACCGAAGATGAGAACGGAAATCCCACTTACGGACTTGCCAAGGTGCTTCTGGCAAAACACCGTGCCGGCGGTACGTGCAAGATGGATATGCGTTTCAGGGCCAACTACGCTCGTTTCGAGAATATGGGAGCCACCACCAGCAACGACAACACCATCCCTGTCAACGAGGGGTTCGACCAGAACGGCGACTATTATGTGGATTCGAAGGCCACGAGCGACAACGTTTTCGACGATACAGATTTCTCGCAGGCTCAGCCCAGTCCCGACGATGACTTCTGATAAGCGGCGTCAGCCGTTCCTTTTCAGGTAAAAGACATTTTCCTGCACGGTTTTCAGCAGGCAGTCGGCGAACTTCTGGCCGTCGTTGTCCAAAAATTTAACGCTGATGGGCAGGTAATACATGGGCAGGTGCGCAATGCATTGGTAATTAGGATTATCGGCAATGCGCACCGCGTCTTTTTCTGTGGTTACAATGGCTCTCGCCTCATCGGGGAGCTGGTCGAAAGTACTGGCAATCAGCTCAAAATCCTCTTTTGAAAAGACGTGGTGGTCGGCAAAAGGCAGGTGCCGCACCGTGGCGGTGGCTGACAGCTTGTCGGCCAGGGGTTGCGGGTTGGCGATGCCCGTTACAAGCAGTATGTTCTTCAAATCGGCGAGTTCCACAGCGGGGAGCCCGTCGTTCAAAGCTACAGGTTTTTGATATTCGATGGAGGTGAAAAACACCTGCTGGTGCGGCTTGGCTTTCAGTTTGGCATTGAAGGCGAACTTCTCTAGTGGGTTGATACCTTCGGGGGTCTTGGTAACGACGATGATGTTGGCCCTACGGTAGCCGCTACGAGGCTCGCGCAGGTCGCCGAAAGGCAGCACGAAGTCGTTGAAAAAGGGCTTGCCGTACTCGGTGAGCAGTATGTTTACGGTGGGTTTTACGTAGCGGTGCTGGAAAGCGTCGTCGAGGACTACAATCTGCGGCGGTTCGGGCAGCGACAGCAGCTTTTCGATGCCTTTGTTGCGGTTTTCGCACACGGCCACACGTGCGTCGGGATTGCGTTTGTGGAGCATATAGGGCTCGTCGCCGAGGGTGGAGGTGGTGGCGTTTTCGTCGGCCTCCAGAAAGCCCGTGGTCTTGCGTCCGTAGCCGCGGCTGAGGTTGGCCACACGGTAGTCGGCTTGTAGCATCTTGAGCAGATAATCCACAAAAGGCGTCTTGCCCGCGCCTCCCATGCACAGGTTGCCCACCCCGATGGTTGTAACGCCGTGAGTGCGCTCTTTCAGGATGCCTAATGAGAAAAGGAAATTGCGAAACGCCACCCCTATGGCGTACCACATAGTGAGCGGAAAAAGTATCCAAGCGAGTATCTTTCTGAAATTCAATTTGTTGTTCATAATGCCGTGATGATAATCCTTGATGCAAAGTTACTTGTAGCCGCTCATTAAATCGTCGTTTACGGACAAAAAATATAAACGGCAGGGTGTTGAATAAGATGTTAGTTGTCAGGGGATAGGGGGCAGGGTTAGTTTGCAGTTTGCAGTTTTGAGTTTGCAGTTTATAGTTAATCGCCTTTGCGCCTTTACGCCGTTTCAGTTCACTGTTCACAGATCATAGTTCACTGAATCAAAAAAAAATCGTATCTTTGCATTTTGTTATGGGAAAAATTCTCGACATAGAAAATCTTAGTGTGAGTTTCACCACCGACGGCGTTGAACGTGCTGTGGTAAAGGATGTTAGCTATTCCGTCTATCGCGGAAAGACGCTCGGCATTGTGGGTGAGTCGGGTTCGGGGAAATCGGTGAGCTCCATGGCCATTTTGCAGCTGCTGCCGCAGAAAAACTGTCGCATAACCGACGGACATATAAATTTTTACATCTCCGAAAAGGAGTCCATCGACTTGCTTTCGCTCGACCGCAACCAGATGGAGCTGTATCGCGGCAAGCACATAGCCATGATTTTTCAGGAGCCGATGACCTCGCTTAACCCCGTCCACAAATGCGGCGAGCAGGTGATGGAGATGATACGTCTGCACGAGAAAGTGTTGGAGAAGGAGGCACGCCAACGCACGTTGCAGCTGTTTAACGAGGTGCAGCTGCCGCGTCCCGAGAAGATTTTCGCCAGCTATCCGCACCAGATTTCGGGCGGACAGAAACAGCGCGTGATGATAGCCATGGCCCTGGCCTGCCACCCCGAAGTGCTTATCGCCGACGAGCCCACCACTGCCCTCGACGTAACAGTGCAGAAAGGCATCCTCGAGCTGCTGCGTAAACTGCAACAGCAGTACGAGATGGGCATCATTTTCATAACCCACGACCTCGGCGTGGTGGCGCAGATTGCCGACGACATTGCCGTGATGTACAAAGGTCAGATTGTGGAGCAGGGCAGCAAGGATGAAGTGCTGTACAATCCGCAACATCCTTATACTAAGGGACTTCTGTCGTGCAAGCCACCGATGGACTCCCGTCCCAAACATCTCAACGTGGTGTCCGACTACCTTGCCGGCGATGTCCCCGCGCCCGTGTGCGAGACATACGAAGAACGTACTCAGCGACTTACGGAGATTTATTACAACAAACAGCCGTTGCTTTCGGTGAAAAACCTTTCGGTAACCTTCCCTCTCGAAAAGACGTGGACCGGACGGGTGAAGAAATCCCTCAACGCCGTTGACGGAGTGAGTTTCGAGGTGTACCGCGGCGAGACGCTCGGGCTTGTGGGCGAGTCGGGATGCGGAAAGACAACCCTCGGCCGCGCGTTGCTCAGGCTGATAGAGAGCAGCTCTGGCGACGTGGTTTACAACGGTTTGGAACTGAATAAGTTGTCCGCCTCAGAGATGCGTAAGTTGCGGAGCGAGATACAGATTATCTTCCAGGACCCCTATTCGTCGCTGAATCCGCGAATTACGGCGGGGGGAGCCATAATGGAGGTGCTGAAAACCCATCATATCGGCAAAAACGCCGCCGAGCGTCGTGCTAAAACACTGGAGCTGATGCGCAACGTGGGACTGGAGGAGGCTCATTTCGACCGCTATCCGCACGAATTTTCCGGCGGTCAGCGGCAGCGTATCTGCATAGCCCGCACATTGGCACTCAACCCACAGCTCATCATCTGCGATGAGTCGGTGTCGGCTCTCGACGTGTCGGTGCAGGCACAGGTGCTCAACCTGCTCAACGACCTGAAACGACGTTACAATTTCACATATATCTTCATCTCACACGACCTCTCGGTGGTGCGTTTTCTCTCCGACCGTCTGCTGATAATGCAGAAAGGCTGCATAGTGGAATCCGGTGACGCCGACGAGATTTACGAGAATCCCCAACAGGAATACACCAAACAGCTTATCAACTCAATCCCAAAAATGGAAAAACCGCACGCTTTATGATAAAACGCCTATTTTCAGCACTTTGTGCAATAACGATAATTTTCTTGTCGTCGGCCAAAGCTCAGACCCCCGAAGCCAACAAGGACAAGTACGAGATATTCCGTATGCGATTGAAATACGAGATGATGTACTATTCCGGCGACGCCACGGTGAAAGGCTCGCACCTGCCTATGGAACGCCGCTATGTGAGTGGTGGCAAGCTGGTGGGCTACTGGGCCGATGCCACATGGTGGCAGGGGCATTACGTGGCGGTGCTGGCCACGGAGTATTACCTGAAAAAGCTCCACGGTGAGAATACCGCCTCCACCCTCGAAGAGCTGCGGCTGGCCCTTGCCACCTACAACCGCTTGGACTCCGAGGCCGAGGCCTGCTGGGGCTGCGACACCTTCAA
>JAEENM010000006.1 GCA_016283745.1 Bacteroidales bacterium
AACCCTCGCAACTGGCTGGCAAAATAACACAACCATGTACGACGCCATACTCACAGTAGAGAACCTCTCCAAATCGTACGGCGAGAAAGAGCTTTTCAGCAATATCTCGTTCGGCATCAACGCCGGACAGAAAACGGCTCTCATAGCCCGCAACGGTACGGGCAAATCCACCCTGCTGAGCATACTGATGGGCGAACAGATTCCCGACGACGGCAAGATAACCTTCCGCAACGACATACGCGTGGCCTACCTGCCGCAAAACCCCACCATGAACGCCGCGCAGACCCTCGACAGCTACATCTATTCCTCCGAAAACAAATACCTGAGCACCGTAAGCACTTACGAAAAAGCGCTGAAAGACATTGAAAAAGAGCACTCCAAGGCCAACGAGGATGCCCTGCAGCACGCCATCAACCAGATGGACGCCACCGACGCGTGGAGCTACGAAAACCGTATCAAAGAGATACTTTTTCGGTTGGATATCAAGGACTTCGACAAGCCGCTGGGCAGTTTTTCCGGCGGCGAGCGCAAAAAAATAGCCCTTTCCAAAGTGCTTATCGACGACACCGACCTGCTTATCCTCGACGAACCTACCAACCATCTGGACATCAATATGATAGAGTGGCTCGAGGAGTTCCTATCCAAACAGAGTCTCAGCATACTGATGGTTACCCACGACCGCTATTTCCTCGACAAGGTGTGCGGCGACATCCTTGAACTGGAGAACGGCGCCATGTACCACTATCGCGGCACCTACGACTATTATCTCGAAAAACGTGCCGAACGCATTGCCACCGAGAAGGCCGAGGTGGAGAAGGCCAAGAACCTCTACCGCACCGAGCTGGACTGGATGCGGCGTATGCCTCAGGCACGAGGCACCAAGTCGCGCGCCCGCATCGACGCTTTCTACGAGCTGGAGGAGAAAGCCCACCGCCGTTTCGACGAACGCAAAGCCGAGCTGTCGGTGAAAACGGAGCGCATCGGGGGTAAGATTCTGGAGATGTACAACATCACCAAAAGCATTGGCGGAAAGACACTTGTCGACGATTTCAGCTACGTGTGCAAGAAAGGGGAGAAGATAGGCATTGTGGGTGCCAACGGCATCGGCAAATCCACGCTGCTGAACATGATTACCGGCAAACTGCGTCCCGACAGCGGCCGCATCATCACCGGACAGACGATACAGTTCGGCTTCTACACTCAAGATGGTCTTTCCGAAAAGGACGACCGCCGTGTGGTGGAGATTATCCGCGACGTGGCGGAGGTGATCAAGCTGCAGGACGGCAAAGAGCTGAGCGCCACGCAGTTCCTGCGTCATTTCGGTTTCGACGACACCACGCAATACAACTACTACGGCAACCTCAGTGGCGGCGAGCGGCGTAGGCTATACCTGCTTAAAGTGCTGATTGCCAATCCCAATTTCCTTATCCTCGACGAACCTACCAACGACCTCGACATATACACCCTCGAAATTCTGGAGCGTTTCCTGCTCAGCTATCAGGGCTGCCTGATGGTGGTGTCGCACGACCGCAGTTTTATGGACAACATCGTGGACCATCTGTTTGTGTTCGAGGGCGACGGCAAAATCCGCGACTTCCCCGGCAACTACACGCAGTACCTGCAAAAACGCAACTGCGAACAGCGCGAGCAGATTTTGCAGAAAAAGAGCGAAAAACCGCAGTACGAACGCAAGCGTGCCACCGTCAAACCCACCTACAAACAACAGCAGGAGTATAAGACGCTCACCGAAGAGTTGCAACGCCTTGAGGCCGAGAAGAAAGAGTTGGAAGCGAACCTCGCCTCCCCAGAAGGTGCCACGGCGGAACAGCTGGCCCAGTGGTCGGAGAGGATAGGGCAGGTGCTGGCGGAAATCGACGAGAAAGAGCTCCGCTGGCTGGAATTGGACGAAATAGTTGGTTAATTCGGATTTCGGAACCTTTAGCTCGGCGTAGCCAATTCGGAATTAGGAATTGGTTGGTCGAAGGTTGAAGGACAAATGTCAAAAGTCAAAAGTCGAAGGTCAAAGGACAATGAATAATTGAAAATTGCTGTTTCCCCGTGGGGGTTCTCTTTTAATAGATTAATGGTCAATGAACAATTATTGTTTCCCCGTAGGGGATTCCTTTTAATAGAATGATTAGGAGTTTTGATAGTCAAAAGACCAGCGACCAATGACCAAAGACCTTTGACCAATTACAAAAAAAAATCGTATATTTGCACTAAAATGCAAAATTGTTCGTTTTTTGTATTTGTGTGAACATTAGAAATATACCCGATTATGAGTAAAAATAGCGGCAAAAAAATGGCTGTGTTGGGACTTGCGGCGCTCACCGGCGCCTGTGGCTCGACCAACCAGCAGGCCACAACCTCCAACGACGGCGACACTCAACAGCCTAAAGTCCAGCACCCTGCCGACAGCGTCACGCTGGTGAAACGTCTGCAGAAACTGAAAGAGGTGCGCTACGACACCACCGAGCTGCCCATTGCCATGTGCTACTCCATGGCCGCCCCCATAGTGGAAAACTACGTGTGTCCCGTGTGCGGCAAGGAGACACCCTCCACCTCGTACCAGCTCGGCAACATGCGCAGCATACGCCAGGTGGTGGAGAATATGAAAAACCTCGGCTACGACGTGCAACTCGACGAACGCGAGTTCTGCCAGTACTGCAACGGCAAGAAATCCGACTACCCCTCGCTGCTTTTCAAGATAAGCTTGAACAGAAACGGCTATTATCACAAGGCTTACTCCAACCTCTACGACGACTACGCCAACTTGATGACCTTCCTTGTGTGCGAGAAAAAGAAAGATTTTGTAAATTCGGTGTCTAACAACCAAAGCGAGGCCGAAAAGGCTTTCCGTTCGATAGAAAAAATGACAGGTCTTACGATTGAAACAAACAAAAAAAGAAAATAAATATAGAACTTCAACATCGAAATACACTAAAAAAACAAAAACTTTCGTTTTTTTTCTGGTCTTTAGATGTTCCACATATTGACAAAACGCAAATGAAACGTACTGTACTAACACTCACTTTGTTACTTGCTTTCTCCGTTGCGGCTTTTGCCCAGAAGGACAAAAACTCCAACGAGTTTATGAAAATGGGGCAGACGATGAACCGCATCGCCGACTATTATGTTGATGAGCCCGACATGCAGCGTATCAACGAGAAAGCTATCTCCACCATGCTTTCCGAGCTCGACCCGCACTCGGTGTTCATCACCGCCAAGGAGGTGCAGCGCACCAACGAAGGACTGGAGGGCAAGTTCTACGGCATCGGCGTTATGTTCCAGATTCTTAAGGACTCCGTGCATGTGGTGGAAGTGGTTCGTGGCGGTCCCGCAGAAAAGGTGGGCATGCTTGCCGGCGATGTGTTTGTGAAAGTCAACGGCAAAATGTTTGTCGGCGACAGCGTTACCAACAGCTTGGTAATGAAACGTTTCCGTGGCGACAAAGGTACAAAGGTCAGCTTCGACGTAAAACGTCGTGGACACAAGGACCTGCTGCATTTCGATGTGGTGCGCGACGTGATTCCCATCAACAGCATCGACACATATTTCATGATTGACAAAAACACCGGCTATATACGTCTCGACCGTTTTGCCCGCACCACGATGAGCGAGTTCCGCAAGGCTGTGCATGAGCTGAAAGAGCAGGGGATGACCCAGCTTATCTTCGACCTGCGCGGCAACGGCGGCGGTTTTCTCGATGTGGCCGTGGCTCTGGCCGACGAGTTCCTGCCCCGCGACAAGACCATCGTTTACACCAAAGGTCGCGACTCGACCAACGTTCATTACCACAAGTCCACCGACCGTGGCGAGTTCGAGACCGGCCGTCTGGTGGTGCTTATCGACGAATATTCCGCCTCGGCGAGCGAGATTGTCACCGGGGCCATTCAGGACTGGGACCGTGGCATAGTGATAGGCCGTCGCAGTTTCGGCAAAGGCTTGGTACAGAGGATTTTCGAGCTTAACGACCGTTCGCAGATACGTCTCACCATAGCCCGCTACTACACCCCCTCGGGACGTTGCATACAAAAGCCTTACAAAGACGGTCTGGAGGCCTACTACCGCGACATATCCAACCGCTACAGTCACAAGGAGATGATAACCACCGACTCCATCTCGTTGCCAGACTCGGTGAAATACTACACCTCGGCCCGACGTGTGGTCTATGGCGGCGGAGGCATCATCCCCGACATCTTCATCCCTGTGGACACCACCCGCATGTCCGACTACTGGATAAGTCTCAACAGCAAAGGTTTGATAAACCGTTTCGCCCTCGAGTGGACCGAACGCAACCGCGCCAACGTTTTGGCAAAATACCCCAAGTACAGCGACTTTGTGGCCGCTTATCCCACCATGGGAGTGGAAAAGGAATTCGACAAATTTGTGAAAGACAATGGCGTGGAGAAAACCACCGTGCGTGGCGAATGGGCCGCCGCTTGGGTTAACGACTATCTGAAAAAGAAAGTCAACGACACCGTCAATCCGTTGAAAGACAGCGAGTACGCCAGCTATATGAAGAAACTCATCGACGACCCGAAGTTCCGCAGCGAGATGATGAAAAAGGCCAAGGACGAGGACCAGAAAGCCAAGGCCATCGTCGCAAAATCCGACAAATACATCAATACTTTAGTGAAATCATTGATAGTCAGAAATCTATACGGAGTGCGCTACTACTACGAAACTTACAAGGAAAACGACGAAGCCTACGGAACGGCTGTCCGTGTGATAAACGACAACAAAATGTTTCAGAAATTCAAGATAAACAATTGACAATTAATAATTAAAAATTAAACATTAATACCAAAAAGTCCTGAAAGGACGGCGGAATACAAACGGGGGTGCAACCCCTGGTCGGGTGGGGGCACAACCCCTGCACGATGGAATACAAACGGGGGTGCAACCCCCGGCTGGGGCAAGCCACGGATGCACCCCCATATATATCGAAAGTAAAACAAAAACCAATAACGTTTTGGAAACAAAGGTAAACATAACATCAGAAATCGGAAAACTGAACGCGGTGATACTGCACCGTCCGGGTGTGGAGATAGAACGTATGACTCCCGAGAACATCCACACCGCACTATATAGCGACCTGCTCAACAAACGCATCGTCGATGGCGAATACGCCAATTTCAGCGGCGTTTTCGAGAAATGCGCTACCACCTACTATGTGGAGGACCTTCTGCGTCAGCTGGTGGAGAACGAGAAATACCGTCAGGAGATAGTGACCAAGTCGTGCAAGTTCGACGGTTGCGAGTACCTCATCGACGAGCTGATGGGCCATCCCGCCGAACAGCTCGCCTCCGAGCTTATCACGGGCTTCGCCTACCGCAAAGGCAAGGACCCCGACATCTACGAGACAGAGCGTTACATACTGAAACCGCTGTATAACCTATTCTTCACCCGCGACGCCTCGTCGGCCATCTACAACCAAGTGCTGATACACCCCATGTCGTATCAGGTGCGCAAACGCGAGACCTTGATTTTCGACTCCATTTTCCGTTACCTGTTCCAGTGCGAGACCATACACCCGCAGCGTCTTATCTCCAACGCCGGCACCGAAGGCGGCGACACCCTCATAGCACGTTACGACACCCTGTGCATCGGCACTGGCTCGCGAACCAACAAAAATGGCATCAATTTTCTTGTGGAGAAATTCAGCAAAGAGCGTCCGCATTTCAACATACTGGTGCAGGAACTGCCGCAGACGCCGGAGTCGTTCATCCACCTCGACATGGTGTTCACCTTCCTCGACAAACATTGCTGCATGACCTACAAGCCCATCATAGAACAGAACAAAGGCGGACTGCACACTTTCCATATCAAGATTGACAACGGCAAGGCCGAATATGTGGAGAAACCCAATTTCCTGCAAGGACTGGAGGACCTCGGTTTCGACATGCGGCCTGTGTCGTGCGGTGGCGACGACCCGTGGAACCAGCAGCGCGAGCAGTGGCACAGCGGAGCCAACTTCTTCGCTCTGGGCGAAGGCAAGGTCATCGGCTACCAGCGCAACTGGAACACCATCGAAGCTATGAACAAAGCCGGTTTCGACGTGGTGGACGCCGCCGATGTGGTGGCAGGCAAGGACCATCCCGACAAACACCGTCGCTGCGTGGTTACCTTCGCCGCCTGTGAGCTGCCAAGAGGCTGCGGCGGAGCACGCTGTATGACTATGCCCGTAAACCGCGACGAAGTGGAGTGGTAGTTGCTAATTAGTAATTAGTAATTAGTAATTAGTAATTAGTAATTTGTAATGTACAATTGACAATTGTCGGACGAACCAAATTAAATAATACCAGGGAAAATCATGCCAAATATGAAAGACATTCTGTTGTTTGTTGTGCTCGCTGTTTTTTGCGGATGTGTTTCCTTCAACAAAGAAAACACGAATGATGCTTTGCCTGATACTGCGTTTTGTACAGCAAACTCAAAAACGGCATTCAATGATTCTATTTTTGGTTGTTGGGGCAATCACCCAGAAACAGGTAATAGTATATTATGTATAACATCCCGAGATTCTCTTTTCTGGGTGGATCCATCTTTATGGTGTACATATCGCATAAATAATGATACAATAACAATGACTGTGGATACATTTGTTTATTTTCGAGGTCGTATAGAATTCCATAACGATTCATTGCTTTTGAAATCGGATGATTTCACATGGGAATATGGTAGATTTAAATAATTCCAAAGGTGTATATGTGGCAGTGAAAATATATGCTCTCGGAGAGAGCAACTCTCAATAACCCCACACGGAAGTGTGGGGACAGAACGGACAGAAATAAAAAAGCGTGCCGGAGGCACGCGCTCTTTACCTAAGATGATATACTGCTCTCTCGGAGAGAGCGACTCTGTCAGAAATGATACTCGTAGCCTGCGACGATCATTGTACTAAAAAATCTCCCATGGAATTTGGGACCTCCCAACGGGGCGCCATCGCTCCAATTTTGTTTGACTCTTTCTCTCCCGTAGAGGAATTGCCAACCGATACGCAAACAGCTGTTGTCGGTAAGTCTTATCTTGCCTCCCGGCTGGATGAAACCGCCTAACTCGCAAACTTCGTAGGTGTTGGCCGCAATCCAA
Source organism: Bacteroidales bacterium (assembly GCA_016283745.1). Classification (GTDB taxonomy): domain Bacteria; phylum Bacteroidota; class Bacteroidia; order Bacteroidales; family P3; genus UBA1219. The sequence continues at coordinate 7,096 of JAEENM010000006.1, forward strand.
GGTTCGAAAGCGATGTCCACCTTGCCGCCGACTTTCAGGAAAAACCATTTGTGGCTGTATTCCAAACCGAAAAGTATGTTGCCGTAATGGCAGTCTACAAGGTGTTTCCCATTGTCGCTACTCGCGCTTTTGCATTCGGCGTTGTCACTCACGTAAACAAATCGGTATTGGTATCCCGCACCCAGAAACAATGACCAGTGCGGACGGAAATTGAAATAGCCGTCGGCAAAAACATCCACGGTATGATAACTGCTTACGTCTCCACAAAGTCCGGGAAAAGCCAAATGTCCAGCGCCAACGTGTATGTCGGCTGAAAAAGGCCTCTCGGGAATTTGAGCTAATGATATATTTGAAGATAGCAGAAATGTTGCCACTATGCAGAAAGATGTAAAAAATCGTCTGCTTGATTTTTGTTGTAAGTGATTGATATTCATAGTTTTTTTTTTTTTTTTGTTTTGTACGGGGGTTGATTTTGCAAATATACAACTTTTTTCTAATTTGCAAAAATTAGTTCAAAAAAAAGTGGATGAAAAAATACAGCAACTCGTAGTAACCCACACGACAGAGTGGGGGAGAGGCAAGGGCATAGCAAAAAAGTGCTGGAGTTACGCACACTTTGCCTAAAATGTCCAATGGCAATTTGAGTTAGAAAGTCTTATTTGTGACGACTGACACGTCTAATCACTTAAGTCTAATAATATCATTCCACCTTGTAGTGGGGTTTTTGCTGCGGTAGTCGTGCTTGATGGCGTTGGCGAACACATCGGCTTTGCCGTTGCCGTCGCGGGTGGCGTACTGCTGCGAGCCGAGAATCACCGACTCAGTGCCGTGCAGGCGGTTGATGCGGTCCACCACGGCGTCGAGTTTTTTCAGTCGTTGGAACTGCTCCGCGTTGATGTCGAACAAGTTAAGCTGTATCGGCGAGGCCGCGCCTATTCCCATCACTATCACCCCAGCCTTTTTGTAATGGTAGCCGGGTTTGTAGATACTTTCCAGCAGGTCGCCGGCGGCTTTTACTATGGTGATGGCCGAGCTGGTGGGCGTGGGCAATGTGAGCTCCGCAAACTGCTGGTACTGAGGCAGGTCGTCGCGGAAAAAGTTGGTGTTGACAAACACCCCCACCACCGACGCCACGGTGTTCTGCGCACGCAGTTTCTCGGCGCAGCGCGCGGCGTAGTTGCTCACGTGGGTGCGAAGGGTGTCGAGGTCGGTAATCATGCCGTTGAAACTGCGGCTGGTGCAGATGCTTTTCTTCGCGGCCATGGCCTCATCGGCGATGCAGTCGATGCCGTTGAGCTCCGCCCACGTGCGTTCCACCACGATATTGCCGAAAGCCGCCCGCACCCACTCCTTGGGCTTCGAAACGAAGTCGTAGGCGGTGTTCACGCCGTAACGTTTCAGCTTTGCGGTGTAACGGCCGCCTATCCCCCACACATCTTCTATCGGAAAGAGTTTCAACGCCTTGCGACGTTTTTCATCGTTGTCGATATAGCAGCAATGACGGTACCCCGAATGCCTTTTGGCAAAATGACTTGCCACCTTGGCAAGAGTCTTGGTCGGCGCAATGCCGATGCTTACGGGCATCCCCACCGAGTGGCGTATGCGTTTGTGAAGTGCCTCGCCCCATTGTTTCAGGTCGGTGTCGCCCATCGCGTCGAGACGCACAAAACACTCGTCGATGGAGTAGCGGAAATACTGCGGAGCCTCCTGACGGACAATTTCCACCACACGGGCGGTGAGTTCGCCGTAAAGCTCGTAGTTGCTCGAAAAGACGGCGATTTTCTGGTCGGGGAACGCCTGAGCAAGTTGGAAAAACGGCATCCCCGCCTTGATTCCCAGCTTTTTGGCCTCGTTGCTGCGCGCCACAATGCAGCCGTCGTTGTTGGAAAGCACCACCACGGGCTTGCCTTCAAGGTCTGGACGGAACACCCGTTCACACGACACATAGCAGTTGTCGCAGTCGATGATGCCGTACATAACTATTTCTTCCAGTTGTGAATGGTCCACACCACCACGCCCCACACCTCGAAATTGTCGGTGTCGTGGATGCGGATGGGCTTGTAGTTGGCGTTGGCGGGACGCAGTTCGATATATCCGTCGGCTTTGTGCGAAAGGTCCAAATATTTGATTGTGAATTCGTTGTTGACAAACGCCACAATCACGTCGCCGTCCTCGGGTTCCACGGATCGGTCGATAATGGCGATGTCGCCGTCGTTGATGCCCGCCTCCACCATGCTGTCGCCGTCCACACGGCCGTAGAAAGTGGCTTCGGGGTGTTTTATCAAATCGCGGTTGAAATCCAGGCTGTCGTGACGGTAGTCCTCGGCAGGCGACGGAAATCCCGCCTTGATGGAATTGGCCAGCTGCAACTCCAACGACTTCTCAAACTCCCCTTTTATGATATGAATTTTCGACATCTCACGAATCATACCTTTCGCAGATTACGCAGCAGCACCAGCAAGTCGGTGGTTACGCGATAGTTACGCACGTACATATTGTTGAAATGACGGCAGTCGGCAATGCGCTGACTTTCGTCGATGCCGCAAACGGGTATCACACAGGGTTTTATCTGTGGCAAAACCTGTTTTTCGATGGTCTTGCCGTAGCCAACCCATGTTTTTTTGCCCACAAGCACCGAAAACACTTTGCCGAAGAAGCCTTTCTTGTTACGCTGGAACAGCCAAAGCACGGGCGAGAAAAGCAGCACCACAAAGGCCGACACAAAGTCGAATACACGTTTCTGGGTACGCTTGCGAGGAAGTGCCAACGTCTTGATTCTTATCGCATAAGCGTCCTCTGCAGAGTAGATGTCGCCGCTGCCTATCACAAACTGACTCTCCTGCGGCACAATCTTGTAATCGAGGTTGCTGTCCTGCAACGAGGTCATCAGCGTTATAATCTCCTGAGGTTGAAGGTTTTTGGCACAGAACACCACTTCGTTTATCTTGTAAAAACGCACCAAGTCGGAAATTTGCGACACATCGCCCACGAAACGGCTGTCGTCAGTCTTTTCCAGACTCACCTTGCCCATAAACGAAGGTGCTATGCCCAACGTGCCGAACAGTTCGCTAACACGCTGTGTTTCATCGCCATCGCCAACGATAAGGTATGCCTTGCTCTTGTCCGCCGAAAGGATGTAACCCTTTATGCGAAGCAGATGCAGTATCCCCCTCAGCGAAAGCGTAGAAACCGCCGCCCACACCGCGCCGAGCAGTATCAGCGCACGGGAGTAGCGTTGCGTCTCATCGAGTAACGAATAGAAAATCAGCAAAGTAGCCGTTCCAACGGCCAAGCCTTTCACAATTTTCAGCAGATTCACCGGCTTGCGGTAACCGCCGTACAAAAACACGCACAGCAGCCACAGAAGCACGTAGGCGGGCATTATCAGATAGGTGTATTCGGGCGGATAATAGCTGATGTCGTTGGCTTTGAAGGTGGCCCACAGGTTTTTTATCAAAAAGAAACCGAGGTAGATGCAGATAAAATCGAGCAACGGCACTATTATACTGCTAACCAAGCGTTTACAGAACGACAGCGACGCCCTTGCCCAGATCGCCATTTTTATTCCGAGGGTGAAAATCTTGGCGTCGGATTGGGAGAAATGTTTCTGCGTGAAAATGGCCATCGCGTTGTAGAAAGTGTAAACGTAGTTGAGGCTTCCTTTTTTGGTGCTTTCGCCCTTGTAGTGGATGATTCGCGTGGCGGGCAGGTAGTAGTTTTTGTAGCCGCCTTGCAGTATGCGGTACGAAAAATCGATGTCCTCGCCGTACATGAAAAATGTCTCGTCGAGCAGGCCAATTTTGTCGAGCACCTCTTTGCGTGTCATCAGAAAAGCACCCGAAAGTATCTCTATTTCAGCGGTTTGGTCGGGACTCAGATGGCCGAGGTAGTAATGTGCGAATTTCGGCGAGCGCGGAAACAGCTTTATCAGTCCCGAAATCTTGTAAAAAGCCACCTTCGGCGTAGGGAAACCGCGTTTGCTTTCAGGCAGATACTCCCCTTCGCCGTTTATCATCTTCACGCCAAGTCCGCCACAGTCGGGATGAGCGTCCATAAACTCCACGCATTTCGCGAAAGTGTCGTTCTCCACAAGGGTGTCGGGATTTAGCAGAAGCACGTAATCGCCCGTTACCTGCCTGAGTGCCTGATTGTTAGCTTTGGCAAAACCATAATTTTCCGTGTTGGCGATAAGCCGCACCTGCGGAAATTTCTCTTTCAGCATCGCCACCGAGCCGTCCACGGAGTTGTTGTCGACCACCCACACTTCGGCATCCATCCCTTTGGCGGCCTCGAACACCGAATTGAGGCACTGTTCCAAAAAGAACTTCACGTTGTAGTTTACTATGACAACACTCAAACGCATGGCAGTCAGCTATTTATCAATGACAATCGGGTATCAGGTACGCCAAAACGAAGGCCAGGACAATAAGGAAAAACTTGAGTTTCGACTTTTTACCGACATCGTGGTTGAACAAAATGCTGATGGAGACGTGCAGCAGGATACCCACCACAAGTCCCATCACGGGCTGTTCGAAATTGCCTGCTGGTGCAATCATGAAATGGTTGAACAACGAGCCGAGCGGCGTCATCACTGCAAAAACGAGCAGCAGCAGATAGGATTTTGCCACGCTGTAGCCGTTGTTAAGAAACAGTGTTACAAGCACTAAGGCGATGGGGATATTGTGTAGCACTATACCCGTAAGCAAGCCAGCCTGCAACTGTCCGGAAGCTGTCACCAACGGCATACCTTCCATAAAGGAATGCAGCGAAAGTCCTATCAATAAGCCGGTTATGGGGTGCACATGATGGTGATGATGCTCTTCGGACTCCGCACAGCACTGTGCGTGGTTGTGGCCGTGCTCAACACCTCGGGTAAGTATTTCGAGCAACAGCTGGATAAGGAAACCCGCCAGCACCCAGATACCGGGACGCAGAGCGAAAAAGAGGCTTTCGTGCTCGTTTTCAAACACATGCGGTACCAAATGCAGAAAACAAACGGCAAACAAGAACGCCGCCCCGAAAGTGGATACCAAGTCCACCACCTTGGGCGGAATGCTCTTTTTGGCGAAAAGCGGTGTACCACAGAGCAGTACTCCAAAAATTATAAGCAGATATGCAAAAATCATCGACATCGGCAGGTTGTGTTAAGTAGTTAGCAGTAAAGACGTTGTATCTCGTCGAACAGACGCTGGCGGTCGATAGGCACCACACCCACCGTCTCGCACACAATGCCGCCGGCAAGGTTGGAATAGTTGAGCAAAGTTTCTATCGGCAAACCCATTGACAGACAGAGCGTTGCCACGCTTATCACCGTATCGCCCGCACCCGACACGTCGGAAATTTTGCGCAGATGAGCAGGAACCAAAACCGTCTCGGCCTTGCCACCTCTGAAATCGGCTATAAAAGCGCCTCTCTCCGAAAGGGTAATAAACACAATGTCAATTCCTTGCGCTTCGTGCAGACGCTCGGCTGCGGAGCGGAGCGTGTCGATGTCGGCATTTTTCGCATCCACGCCAAGACCTTCGGAGAGCTCTTTCAAGTTGGGTTTAAAGAGTGTTACATCCTTGAAATTCAAAAAGTTGCGATGTTTCGGATCCACGGTGGTGGGTATGTTGCGCGACTTGGCCATGGCGGTGATTTCGGCAATCACGCGCGGTGTTATGCAACCTTTGTCGTAGTCCTGAAAAACGATGGCGTTTATTGTCTTGGTTTCGAGTAAGTTGGCGACTTTTTCGATAAGTCGTTGCTCATCTTCCGCCGACAGCGGGTCGGTTATCTCTTTGTCCACACGCAGCAACTGGGTATTGTTGCCGATGATGCGGTATTTTACTGTAGTTATGCGTGTTGCGGAGGTCAAGATTCCTTCGGAGGACATATCAGCTTTGTCCATCATAGCCTCGAAGTCGTGACTTTTGGCATCGTCGCCCAAAACGGTGCAGAGGATGGGGTTGGCACCCAAGGCGCGGATGTTGAGGGCCACGTTGGCAGCGCCGCCCAGACGGTTCTCGCGACGTGTCTCGGCCACCACAGGCACGGGAGCCTCGGGCGAGATACGGTCCACGCCGCCCCAGAGGTAAGCGTCGATCATCACATCGCCCACGATAAGCACATTCTGCGTGCCGAGCTGCGACTTAAACTTTTCAAAATCGTTCATACTCATACAGTTATCTCCCCTCTTAGTGATTGTGTCAGCATCTTGCGGATGGTATCCCTATCTTTGTAGTTTCCAAGCAGATACATAAGTTTTGTAATGGCGGCTTCAAGGGTGATGTCGTAGCCGCTCACCACGCCGATACGTCCTAGGTCGAGGCTGGTGGCGTAGAGTCCGATACGCACAGTGCCTGATTTACACTGGGTTACGTCGTAAATCACGATTCCCCTGTCGGCGGCACGTTGCAAAGCTTCTATAAACCAGTCCTCGGTGGGAGCGTTGCCCGAGCCGTACGACGAAAGCACAACGCCCTCCAAGTCAGGCGTTTCCAGAACGGAATTGACGAATTTAGGGGTAATTCCGGGGAACAGGGTGAGTATGGCAACGTTGGTGTTGAGGTTTTTATTTACCTTAAAATCAGTGCTTTCGGGATAGAACACCAGATGTTTGTTGTAGCTGATGTCGATGCCGGCCATAGCCATCGGCGGGTAGTTGAACGAGGAGAAAGCGTCGAAATTCTGCGCGCTGATTTTGGTGCTTCGGTTGCCGCGGAAGAGCTTGTCCTCAAAGAAAATCGACACTTCTGGAACATTCAGTTTCTGGGCGGAAGCTATCTCCAAGGCCCCCACGATATTGCCACGGCCGTCGCTGCGGAGCATGCCCAGAGGCAGCTGCGAGCCAGTAAGCACCACGGGTTTGCCGAGGTTTTCGAGCATGAAACTCAATGCCGAGGCGGTGTAGGCCATGGTGTCGGTGCCGTGGAGGATTACAAATCCGTCGTACTTATCGTATTCTCTTTCAATAATTTGCACTATATCCACCCACACTTCCGCACACATGTTCGACGAGTCGATAATGGGTTTCAACTGGCAAGAGTCGATGCGGTAGGAGACTTTCTTGAGCAGAGGCACGGCATCGCTAATGCGGTCAAGCTCAAAGGGTTGCAGCACCCCTTGCTCGTTCTGCACCATGCCGATAGTGCCTCCCGTATATATCATCAAAACGGCGTTATTCATATATCTATCTGACTTTTACGCTTTTAACATCAATTACCGCGTATTAAACGCTTTGCAAATGTACTATTTTTTTCGGAGATTTGCAAGTCGGACTGTCGTGAAAAAATATCGTTTATGGTAGGGGATGTAGTTATATGTCATTTTATGGCAAATTATTCGCATTGATTTTTGGTAGTAATTGTGTTCATCAACCATTCGGGTGTTTTGATAAATTGAGTTTCTTTTTTTGATGCCATTGCCCAAGTCGTGAAATTTTCGTATCTTTGCAAACTGAAAATTATTGAAAAAGAATATTAATCCATTGACACTATGAACAAACAAGCTAAAACAATCTCTTAAATCTGAATTCCGAAATCCTAAATAAAATATCATGCCCTCGAACAAAAACGCTGTAACACGCTATCAGATAATCGACAGACTTCTGGCCAACAGGTACAAGGACTACTCCATTGGCGACATCACCAAGCTGGTGAACGAGGAATTGGAAGAAATGGGTATAAAACCTGTTACCAAACGGACTATCGAAATGGATATCAATTATTTGGAAGATAAAGGCCCATTCTATGTGGATATTGATCGTTATGAGATTGAGGAAATCAGTCAGAAAGACCTGAAACCCCACAAGAAAACCTGTCTGCGATATGTGGACCGCACTTTCTCCATATTTAAAAAGAAATTTACAGAGGATGAGCAATTTCTTCTCTCCGAGGCGTTGTCGCTGCTGGGACAGTTCGACGGACTGCCAGATTTCGAGGGACTGGAGTCGTTGCGCGGCAAGGTGGAGATAAAGGACAGACCTCGGATTGTGGCGTTCGACAAAAATCCGTTGGAAGGCACCACGGTGTTTGGCGAGCTGTTCACCGCCATATCGCAAAAAACGGTGGTGGAACTGCATCTGCACGTCTTTCAAGCACCCGACACCGATATTGTCTTTAAAGTCCATCCATACCTGCTCAAGGAGTACAACCGCCGGTGGTACCTGTTTGGCGCCGAATTCCAAACGGAGAATATTATGAACTTCGCCCTCGACCGCATCGACAGCGTGGAGCCGTTGCCCAACCACAAATTTGTGCCCTGCGACTGCGACCTAGACGAGCGTTTTGAGGATATAATAGGCGTTACTTACGATCCCGACAAGCATGTGCAGGAGATAGTCTTCTGGGTGAGCGACCGCTCGAAGGATTACGTGGCCACCAAACCCTTGCACGACTCGCAATGCAATTTCCGAAGCGAGCGTGAAAAAGATCTCCGGCAGGCCTATCCGCAACTCCCGGCAGGTGCCTTTTTCAGTATCAAATGTCGCGAGAACTACGAGCTGCTGCGCGAGCTATCCTCCTTCGGCAAGGAACTGATAGTACTTTCGCCAAAAGAGATACAAAAGGCCATTTTTGACAAAATTGGCGAGATGTGCGAAAGGTACAAAGATGTAATTGGTTGAAAATGCGTAAGATGTGTTTGTTTAAACCGCTGTTTAATTACAAAGGGAAAAATATCGCAATAAAAACGTATCTTTGCAAAACGAAAACGAAGACAGTATGACCGACAAACAGTTGTATATCAATTTCGACGAGTACATACGTCAGGGCGAACCTGCCAAGCGCGAGGCGGCCTATGCTTGGAGTACGGCCATAGGCCTGCAGGCTGTGGACGGACTTAAAACATCTGATTATCTTAACCAACTGGCACAGCGCAATATCGAAGGCGAAATATCTATCGACGAGGTTGACCGCCTGCTGAACAGCTACTACGAAAGCAAGGTTAGACGCGACACCAACGACAACGATAAAGAGGAAGCCGACAAAGCATCTAAAAACATTAAGCGGATACTCTCGTCCAAGACATTCGATTTCTCTACAAAAGGCTATATTTCAGTACATCGTCGTATTTTCGAAGGAGTGCTTAAGCATGCAGGCGAATTGCGTAAATACGACATCGTAAAACGCGAGTGGGTACTGGAAGGCGACACGGTGAGCTATCTCAACTGGGAGGATTTGCACCGTGCCATCGACCACGACATTGAGCAGGAACGTAACTTCAGTTACAAGGGTATCGGCAATGATGAGCTGGTGGCTCATGTAGCCAAGTTTGTCTCTGGCATGTGGCAGATTCATGCCTTCGGTGAAGGAAATACACGTGCCACGGCCGTATTTGCCATACAGTATTTGCGGTCGATGGGTTTTGATGTTGAGAACGACCTTTTTGCCAAACACTCGTGGTATTTCCGCAATGCCCTTGTAAGAGCCAACTATAAAAATGTCAAAAAGGGTATCGACTACAGTCCGGTTTATCTTGAACGTTTCTTCCGCAATTTGCTTTTGGGCGAACAATGGGATCTGCGCAACCGCTATCTGCATATCAACCCACCGGCAGAATGGAAAGAGCAGCCCAATCTAGCCACAAGCACCCCACAAGCACCCCACAAGCACCCCACAAGCACCCCACAAGTACAGGACAAGTTACACAATGAGAATCCAAATATTAAAAAATTGATTCTAGCGGTTGGTAAAAAGGAATTGTCCGTAAAAGAAATAATGGACGTTCTTGGACTTAAAGATAGAAAAAATGTTTTGAACCTCTATCTTAATCCTGCTATAACGGATGGCTATTTGCGCCTGCTGTACCCCCAAACCCCCCGCCATCCGCGCCAGAAATATCTGCTTACCACCGAGGGACAAACGCTTTATAAAGCAATAATTTCCCCCGAAAACTCCTCAAAAACTCAATGAAAATAACCGAAAAACGTCCTTTTTGCCGAGTGTACGGCACTAAAACACAATGTTTTGCGATGGTGCGAAAATAGGTTTCGTGGTGTTTTCGTATCTTTGCAGCGTAAAACGGAAGTGAAACCAAAAATGAGAACAATGAAAAAGATTAAAGAGTATTTCCAAGAAAGATTCGAACAGGTGAGAGTGCCAGTAATATCGTTTGAACACAACGACATGACGCTGAACTTTCTTATAGACACCGGCTCCGACTGCTCGTTTATACGAAGCGAGATTGTTAGCAAACTCGATGTAATAAAACGCATTGATAGTGACAATGTAATACAGACCGCAAATGGAGAAGCAAAAGGCGGCGGCAAAGTTTTTATTGAGATGAGGCGCGGCAGATGCAAGGTGCAACAGCTGTTCATTATACACGATGGCGTTAGAATATGGGACAACGACACGTTGGAGAACGGAGAGTTTATGCTTCACGGTATCTTGGGATGTAATTTCCTGAGAAAGCACAATTTCAAAATCAACTTTAAGACAATGAAAATGTGTGGGGCGTAAAATGTGAGGTAGTATAGATTAAAACTATCAATTATTTCGAAAAAAAAACGTATATTTACAAAACGAGAAAACAAGTATAAACAGAAAACTTAATTGAACGATGAAAATAATATCTGAAAAACAGTACGGTAACGTAAAGGTGGTTAAAAACTCTGATTGGAAGTGGGCGGTGACAGATCTTGAAGGCAATGAAATTGTGCCTTTTGGAAAATATGATTGGATTTATGGTTTTGACCATGGCTTGGCGAGAGTTAGGATTGGAAAACGCAAGTCAGAACCTGTGATAATTAATGGTCATATTGATATTTTCAGTTTGGGTAAGGTTTATGGAAAGGGTGCGCCAATTAGTAAGGACACAGGGGAAAAGTATGGTATAATAAATGAAAAAGGAGTTGAGGTTGTACCTGTGGAATACGACGATATTTGGAATTTTATTGGGAAAGAATGGAAATGGGTTACTGCCGACAAAGATGGGGAGAGAACTAGTATTGATTTTTGTTTGCTTGATGGCTGGCACGACATTGGAGATAACAATAATGAGTGCGATTATAATGAGCGTGATTACGACTATGATTATCAGGATAGAATGAGAGACATTGTTGATTCGTATGACGATGCTTTTGATGGAGATCCTGAAGCATATTGGAATATTGACTAAAACCCAACGTTAATAACGAAAAAAATCGTATATTTGCAAAACAGAAATAGAGAAATAAAATTTGAGACTATGGAAAACAACAACAATATGTCGGCATGGAATTTTAATGATAATTATAGAGATTTGATGGGCTTAATACCATCGTCTTTTCATGGTAGATTAATTAAGAATGATAAAGAAGTTGCTTTGCTTATTGCTACTCTTTATTATTTGAGGCAAGAGGGCGCTTTAAAAATTGTCAAGAATTCAGAGGTTGATAAAAATAATGAATTTGTAGTTGTGTGTTATGACCAAAATGACGACTTGTGGTGTGTATGTTGCGATAAAGAAGCGTTATTTGAAATACCTGATGAGTGTTTGACGAAATTGGTTTTGGATTCATTGAAATCATTTCAAGAAGAAGCACAAGAACCTCAATACGTTTTGTCTTTCGTTGACGCATTGATTGAGCAGAAGTTTGAACCAGGCGAACTGCTTTCTTTGTTGGATAGGTATATTGACGAAATGATTTCTTTTAGAAGGGGAGAGTTTAGTCAGCCACACGAAATTTCATTGTTGCTCTCACATTTGATTGAAAAGGATGTTCATACTGTTTTTGATCCATTTGGTGGTTTTATGGATTTCGCCACAACTATGCCGGATAAACATTTCGTGTCTTATGAAACAAGTGAATTTGTAAGGAATATAGCAGTCTTTCGCTTGGCCCTGGCTGGCATTATAAGCCAGACTAGATTGAGTAACGAAAGTGCAGAGAATTGGACAAAAGAAAAATATGATGCTATTGTTACAATGCCTCCATTCAGAGCCCAGCTGACAATGAGAGATGAATGGTTTCTGACTCAAGACTATAGCAATGCGGAAGAAGTTGTTTTGTCCCGTTTTGAAAACACTACAAATGAGAATGGACAACTAGTTATGGTTGTGCCTCTCTCAGCTTTGAACCAATATACGACCCGACGTTACCGAGAAAACTTAACTAAGAATAATTGGCTAGATAAGGTAATCTTGCTGCCTAGAGACATTTATACTTATACAAGAGTGTCAACAGCAATTATAGTTTTAAAGAAAAACAGACAGAAAGATGCCCCGATTCGGTTTGTTGACGCTTCTTCTTGTGTTAAAGAATCTGATAGGAGAAATCATTGTGGACAACTTGATTTGAGTGCGGTTTTAAATTATTTGTCTGAGCCTGAGGATGGTAGTCGTTCGTTAGACGTTTGTCGTTCGGAGATATTATCTCATGATGCATCATGGCTTGTTGGCTGGTATTTATATCTGCGAAATGAGAGTGGTAGCTATAGAGAAGGTGCTGTACCGGTTCCTTTTAGTGATGTTTTGGAGAGGGCACGTGGAACAAGATTTGACGAAACGACTGGACGAGTGATAACAGTGAGTGATCTTTCTAAAGCAGACATTTCGAATTATAATTGTTTGTTGGATGAAATTTCGATGTCAAATAATTTGGAACACACCAAAAAACTGACAGAACCAGTGTTGTTAATATCTTCTAATAACGTCTCTTTCCCTGTTTTTTGCAAAGCGTCACAAGAAATGCCGATATATGTAAAGCCTAATGTTTCAGCATATATCATAAAAGATGCGACTGTTAATATTGGATATCTTTGTGTGGAACTGTATGATAGGCTAAATTTTTTAAATAAATACGTTTCGTTTAATTCTTTAAATAGGCTTTATGAAAAAATCAATATTTCAATACCTTCACTGTCAGAGCAAAAGAATTTGTTTGAAGAGGCTAAAAATATAGCAGTAGAAGGGATTGTAAAAGCACATGGTCTTCAAAATATTATACGTGAATTAGTTGCAGATAATAAAAAGCAGTTTAGGGCTAGAAAACATTCATTGATGCAAAACTCTGTGTCGTTGGCTGCCGACTGGCAAGATTTGAAAGAGTACTTGTTGGGTAATGATGGAAAATTTGATGTAGATGATACTATCGGGATACTGAATCCGCTAAAAATCAGCGAAATTATTGATTCTATTTCCGAAAATATCGAGATTATGGAGAAAAAGATTAATAAACTGACTGATGAGGATATAGATTGGGGGCAGGCAGAGGAAATAGATTTGCGGGATTTTATCAATAAATATATCAAAGGCCACCAGACAACTAGATATAGGTTTGAGTTTGAGCCAGAACGAAATGAAATTTTGAAGACGAAAGTCCTTATGAATTCCGAAGAAAGCAAAGTCGCTGTTGTGCTTATTTCTAAGAAGGCTTTGCTTCAAGTGTTCGACAACATCGTGTCGAATGCGAGAGACCATGGCTTTGTTTTTGATGACAATCGGATCGTCGATTATGCTGTCAAGTTTGACATTACTTATAATTTTGACTGCATCGTGTTGGAGATATCAAATAATGGAAAGGCACTTAGTGATGGCGTTGATAGCGATTACATCAAAACTAATGGCAGTAGTACCAAATTGAATGTAATGGGAGAAAATATTAAAGCGGCGCATTCTGGTTTTGGAGGGTATGAAACTGACACCATATTGAAAAAGTATAACGCAACTATGGAGGTGATTTCAAACCCTGATGCCATGTATACTGTGACTTATCGGATTGTCTTCAAAGACACCAACGTTAGTGGTGATGTGTCGGATTATTAAGATGGTAAAATTTTAAATACACGAAAAGTAATATAGATATGAGCGAGAACAAAGATTTCTATAAGGTTTTGTGGGTTGAAGACGACCCCAAGGTAACTAGGTCTATTCCTAGAAGAGCAGAAAAACATTTTCTTGCACTAAGACCGTTTCCGTGTTGGGATGATGCCCAGATGGAATTGGAGAAAGATTTTGATTCATGGGATGCCATTATTTTGGACGCTAAATGCAGACATCATAGAGGTAGCAAAGATGAAGCAAAAGAGTTTCTTCGAGAAGCATTGTCTGAGATTAAGGCTATATGTCGGGAAAAAGGACGACAATTGAGTTGGTATGTTCTTACAGGAGAAGGAGGTGCTGATGCGGAATCAATCAACGAGCTTATTACCGATGAACGCATGAAATGGGATGCGGATTGGACAATTCAGACGGGAAAGAAATTTTATAGTAAAACTATAGAAGATATGGAAATCCTGTTTATGCGAGTTAAGCACCATGTTAACCAATCGGAGAGGACACAGATAAAAACGAAGCTTTATTGCGAAGTTTTTGATGCGATGAGCTATTGCAAAATTGCCACTTCGGAGATTGATTTAATGGTGGATTTGTTGCTTAATGTTCACAACAATGCGGATGGTATAAAGGCTAATTCTATCATGTGGGAAGCGAGGACGGTGCTTGAAGGCATTTTTAGAACCATGATTGAGGAGTGGGGAATGCTGCCAGTAGAGTTTATCAAGAACAGCAAGAAAGACCAAATCAATCTTACTTGGTCTTATCTGCTTCTTTCGGGCGTCACCGTGAATGCCGATACTAAGTTGTTTACATATAACCAGCGTGTAATAACAGATGTAATGAAGTACCAGATTCAAAACATCATTGAATATACTGGAGAGTTTATTCATACTAGCAGTTCCAAAAAGCAGAACAACAAGACGGATGTAAAAGACTATCAGAATGCTGTGAAGAATTCGGCTTATTTGGTGTATGTTATGACAATGAGCCTTTGCAATGTGATTCTTTGGTTTAAGAATTACGTTATGGCTCATCCCAACTATGAGGACAATAAAAAAGATTGGAAAATAATCTAATAATTAAGTGTGTATGTAACAAACTAAAACTTCTTATTCGCTTTTTGCACATCCACATCCCTTATTTTCTTACTCAACCTTCTTCCGCCACTTTTATTTACCATCCCCGCTTCTATTCACAAACAAAAAAAACGACAACCACAACCCTCATTCACCTAAAAAACCAAACGAGCGACTGCAAGGTCGCTCGTTTGGTTCATTTATCAACTGTAAACTATATCAGTGATCTGTGAACAGTGAACTGTGATGAGGAACGGGGAGAATGATTGTTTAACTCCAAATTACTAATTCCTCATTACTAATTCCGAATTACTCAACAATCGTGTTCCAGTTGTGTTTGTCTTCGGCTTCGCCGAGCTGTATGGCGCGCAGTGCGTTGTACAGTTTTGTGCTCCACGGGCCGGGTTCTTTGCCGAACACGTAGCTCTTGCCGGTTTCGGGGTCGTCGAGACGCTCGATGGGGCTGATAACGGCTGCAGTACCGCAGGCGCCGGCTTCTTGGAAGGTGGAGAGCTCTTCAACGTCGATGGGACGGCGTTCCACTTTCATGCCCATATCTTCGGCCAGCTGCATCAGGCTCTTGTTGGTGATGGAGGGCAGAATGGAGGTCGATTTCGGAGTGATGTAAGCTCCGTCCTTGATACCGAAGAAGTTGGCGGCACCGGCTTCGTCGACATATTTCTTTTCTTTTGCGTCGAGGTAGAACTCGCAAGCGTATTCACCGCCGTGGCAGGCTTCCACGTGAGCGCGCAGCGAAGCGGCGTAGTTACCGCCCACTTTATAAACGCCGGTTCCTAGGGGAGCGCTACGGTCGTATTTGCGGGTGATGACATAGGGGTTGGCTTTGAAACCGCCCTTGAAATAAGGTCCCACGGGGGTTACGAATATCAGGAACAGGTATTCGTCGGCGGGTTTCACACCCACGGTGATTCCGGTGCCTATCAGCAGGGGACGCAGGTACAGGCTGGCGCCGGTGCCGTAGGGAGGAATGAAACGTTCGTTCAGTTTGATGACTTTTTTGCACATCTCCACGAATTTCTCTGTGCTCAGCTCGGGCATCATAATGCCGCGGCAGGTGCTCTGCAGACGTTCGGCGTTGGCCTCGGGACGGAACATGCGGATTTTGCCGTCTTTGCAGCGGTAGGCTTTCAGACCTTCGAAAGCTTCCTGACCGTAGTGCAGGCTCGAAGCAGCCATGTGGATGTTTACGTTTTCGTCGGACGAAACTTCAATCTCGCCCCATTCTCCGTTGCGGAAGTAGCAGCGGACGTTGTAATCGGTTTTTACGTAGCCGAAAGGTAGGCTACCCCAATCTATATTGTTCATATTTAATGTTTTATGTTAGTTAATACGTTTATTTGCGTTTTACGAAGATACACATTATTTTTATATTTTCAAAAAATACTTTTGTCAAAGCGTTTTTTTTGTAAAGTGATTAGTGATTCGTCTCTTGACCTTTGACCAACAATTAAACAACTAAACAATTAAACATTTCAACTTTCAACTTTCAACTTTCAATTATTTTAATTGCTCTGTCTCGATTCCGGAAATTGGAATACAAATTGCTCAGTATCATATTGCGTCGTTCTATCTCGAACTTGTCGAATTTGGCGGTGGCCAGTTGTCGTATCTCCTTCTGGAAATCCTCGGCGGTGTCGGCTATGTTACAGAGCTGTCCGAGTTCCGAGCCGGCAACCATGGTGCTGTTCACCAAGCAGAAACGTCCCGAAAAGAGCGAGTGCAACAGTTTGAGTTTCAGTCCGGTGGGCTGAAGGGTGTACATCACCGTGATATGTGCGTTGCGTATCAGCTCCAGCATGCGCTCTTCCGGTGGATTCTCCTCCAGCTCGATGTTCTTGTATTTGGCAATCAGCTTTTTAAGATGTTTCGGGGGATTCAGCCCCGCAATCTTCACAGGCAGGTCGGTGTGTCGGAACACATTGGTTATCAGCCACTCGGCGGCGGTCTGGTTTTCGGGCACCGAAAGGTTGGCGTGGTATAGAATGTGTCCGCCTTTGCCTTCGAGCGAACAGATCTCGTCGAACTCGTGGAAGGCGGGAATCAGCGTGGCGTTGCCGTAAAGGCCGTTTAGGTAGTCGTTCTCCTTTTGGTTGAGGGTTATCAGATGTTTCGCTTTGGCGAGTATTTTCTCGAAATTCCGCAGCTTGCGCGCCTCGGATTTCAGGTAGAGCCGTCGCAGCGGATTACGCTCTTGCTCGGCCAGAAGGCTGTAGTATTCGTGTTCGATGTTGTGGATGCGCACGATGGTGTTGCGGTCGGCGAAACGGCTGTCGTTCAGCAGGTCGCAGCAGTGCAGCCCTTCCATAAGGATGGGGTAGTTGTCTTGTAAAAGTCTATCAATCAATTTATTGGAATGTCGTGAGCAGACTATGTAAGGGGTGCGCCGGAAAAGGTTGCGCACCGAAGTGTCTCGTTTGTAGTAGTTTACCTCGAGGCACAGACTCTCCAGCTCGCGCGAGTGGCTGCGGCCGTATTCGAAGCAGTGCAGATGAATCTTAACGCCTGCGCCCTTCAGCATCCGTATGCGGTGGTACACGTCGATAACGCCGCCGTAGTTGGCAGGGTAGGGGATGTCGAAACTTATTATATGTAGATGCAAGTCATTCATCTGGAGTGAGTTATATTTCAATTGTGAGTCCGTCGTAAGCCAGCAGCACATTGTCGGGGAGCTCCTTCGATACTTCGGCGTGCAGTCCCATCGAGTGGCTGATATGGGTGATGAACGCCTTTTCGGGATTCACCTGCCGTATTACCTCAAGGGCTTCGGGCAGACAGTAGTGCGAAAAGTGTTTTTCTTTGCGTAAGGCGTTAATTACCAGTGCTTTTGTGCCATGAAGTTTTTTCATCTCCTCGTAGGAAATAAAGTTGGCGTCGGTGATGTAGCTGAAGTCGCCTATGCGGTAGCCGAAAATTGGCAAGTCCTTGTGCATCACTGCAATAGGCGTTACTTCTATGCCGCCGGCCACCACGAAAGGATGCTCTTTGCTCACGGCGAAGAGGTTGGCTTCGGGCAGACCGCTAAACTGGTGTTTTTCAAATATATAGTGGTAGTCGCGTTGCAGCACGTCGAGGGTGATGGGGCCGGAGTAGATGTCCATCGGCTTTCGCTGCACGTAGTTGAAGGAGCGTATGTCGTCGATGCCGGCCACGTGGTCGCGGTGGTGGTGGGTTATGAGAATGGCGTCGAGGTGCATGGTGCGGGTGCGCAGCATCTGTTCGCGGAAGTCGGGACCCATGTCAATAAGTATGTTCTTGCCGCCGATTTCCACCAGTGCCGAGGTGCGCAGACGTTTGTCGCGGCTGTCGCCCGATGTGCAGACTCTGCATCCGCAGGCGATAACCGGCACACCCTGCGATGTCCCTGTGCCCAAAAAAGTTACTTTCATCAGTTTTTATTATTGTGTCGCCATAAAAACCGAATTTCGTCCGAAAAATTGTGTGGAGAGGAAAATTTAATTCGGATTTCGGATTTCGGATTTCGGAATTAGGATTTAGGAATTAGGAATTATATTCATTCTACAAACGTTGGCACCAATTTTGAACAATGGTAGTTGAGCTTGTCAAAACTACCGCTAAAAAAAATTTTGCCAATCCAAATAATTATCGTATTTTTGCACACAGATTTCATAGAAGAAATCACGAAGCGTTATGCTCGTTCTTGTTTGTAGAAACTTGAGAACCTTCTATAATGGGCAAGAGAGTGTAATTGTTCACGCTTATAGCGTGGACTTTATGTCATTCTTTCCCAAAAGGCGTTCTCAAGGCCTCTACAAGAAGAAATGGTATATAGCGCCACGCTTCTTTTATTGTGTTTTTTGATGCTTTGTTGGCGCTGCATTGCAAACTAAAAGTTGCGCCCGACACGTATTAAGGGATGAAAAATGAAAAAGTTACTCTTTTTAAGCATAATCTGCCTGACGGTATTGGCAATTGCAAGTTGCGACAAAGACAGTACAGAAACAAGCAGCACAGATGGGACGGACATAATACAAGAAGGATATGTTGATCTCGGTTTGCCCAGTGGAACGAAGTGGAAAGCTACCAATGAGACAAATCCCAATGATGAAAACAATTTATATAGATATAATGAGGCAAAGGAAAAATATGGTTCTGGACTTCCAACAAAACAACAACTTGAAGAACTGAAAGACAATTGCCAATGGATATGGAATGATACAAGAAAAGGTTGTAAAGTGGTTGGACCTAATGGCAAATCAATTTTTTTGCCATTAGCGAAATACGACTATCACTATTGCGATGGCAACACAGATATTTCCTGGGAGGGCTTCACATGGTTATGGTCGTCCACACCTGTCGATTCAGACTCGGTCTATATTTGGTACCTATACTTCAATTCGGATAGAGTGAATATAGCCTACTGGGATGCTTTATCTTTGTTAGCCGTGCGCCTTGTCCAAAATTGAGGGGAGGGTAATGGCTTTTAGAAAAAAGCCTTTTACGAAACAAAACAGAGGTGCGGTTCGCCGAGCCTCTGTTTTTTAGTTGAAGGTTGAAAGTTGAAATTTAATTTACAATGAACAATGAACAATGTACAATGTACAATTCACCCGATCATTACCTTTGTCCTCAGACTTTAGACCTCAGACCTTAGACCTCAGACCTTAGACCAAACCAAATTCTCCCAATCCACAAAACGCTGTTCACTTTTCACGAATCACCGGACGCAATTCACAAAAAAAAATCGTATCTTTGCACTTTGTTTCAACGCGTGGCCGATGCCCGTGCGGTTGTTGCTATGTGGTTGTAAATAAGGTTTAAACGAAACAATATATATATGTACGCATTGTATAAAAAAGAGTTGGGCAGCTTTTTCTCGTCGCTGATTGGCTACCTCACTATCTTTGTCTTTCTGTTGCTCAACGGCTTGATGCTGTGGGTGATACCCTCCGATTTCAACATTCTCGACTACGGTTTCGCCGATATGAGTCCCTTTTTCCTCGTGTCGCCGATGCTGTTCCTGTTCCTCATCCCGGCCATAACGATGCGCATGTTCGCCGAGGAGAAACGCAGCGGCACCATGGAATTGCTGCTTACCAAACCACTGTCCGAAACCACCATCGTCACGGCCAAATTCCTTGCGGGACTTACCCTCGCGTTTTTGGCCATTCTGCCCACAATTGTTTATTACATAACGGTTTACCGCATTGCCCAGCCTGTCGGCAACGTGGATAGTGGCGGGGTGTTCGGCTCGTACATCGGACTTCTGATGCTGGCAGCGGTGTTCGTAGCCATCGGACTGTTCTCGTCGGCAATCACCAAAAACCAGATTGTGTCGTTTATCGTGGCCATAGTGCTGTGCTTTTTCTGCTACTTCGGCTTCGAGCTGCTGTATCAGATGCAACTGGGTGTTCTCAAGCCCATCAGTCTCACAGTCAAGTCGTTGGGGATTTACCACCACTACGAGAGCGTGAGCCGCGGCGTTATCGACACCCGCGACGTGCTTTATTTCCTCAGCGTCATTTTCCTGTTCCTCACCTTCACCTATCTGGTGTTGCAGTCGCGCAAATGGAAAAAATAAATGTGTTTGACCTTTTTCTTTCGATAAATATATGGAAACCAAAAAGATAGATAAAAACGACGTACGTTCTTCGCAGAAACGCAGCATCAAACGCAGCAGCCTGCTGTTCCTCGGTGCGGCGATACTTATCGTTGTTTTCGTAAACCTCATCGGCAGATACGTTTACACCCGTTTCGACCTCACTTCGGAGAAACGTTACACCCTTTCCGATTCCACCAAGAAGCTGCTCCGCGGCATCGACGAGACCATTCTTTTCCGAGTTTACCTCGAAGGCGATTTCCCTGGCGATTTCAAGCGTTTGCAGAACGAGACCAAGGACATGCTCAACCAGTTCCGTTCCTACAACGACTATGTGGAGTACGAGTTTTTCGACCCCAACTGCTTCGACGACAAGGAGAAACAGCAGGAATTTTATAGAACACTTGCCCAAAAAGATATAGTACCCACCATTATCGAGGACAAGGGCGAAGGCTCGGTGAAACGCCAGATTATCATCCCCGCTGTGGAGGTTACCTACAAAGGCCGCACCACCATTGTCAACCTTCTGCCCGGACAGAAATGGGTGCCGCAGGCCGAGGAGCTCAACAATGCCGTGCAGGCTCTCGAATACAACCTCACCGATGCCATCCGAAAACTGTCGAAAATCGAACGTACCCGCATCGGTTTCCTGCAGGGACACGGCGAGCTGGAGCGCGAAAACATCTTCGACATACAGATGGCGCTCGTCGATTACTACACCCTCGAAAATGTCACCATCGACGGCAACGTGAACTCGCTCACCGAGCGTTCTATAAATCCCAAGGACTCGTCGCAGTACATCTTCAAAAACCGTTTCGACCTGTTGATAATCCCCAAGCCAACTCAGCCTTTCAGCGATCAGGACCTTTACATCATCGACCAGTTTGTGATGTACGGCGGACGCATTTTGTGGCTCTACGACCCCGTGGCAATGGACATCGACAGCCTGCAGAACAAGGACGTGGCCATCGGCGTGCGTTTCCCGCTCGAAAACCTCGACGAGATGCTTTTCTGCTACGGTGTGCGCGTCAATCCCAACCTGCTGCTCGACATCCGCTGTATGCCGATACCGATGCAGGACGGCACCATGGGCGGCAAACCCACCATCAATTTCCATCCGTGGTACTATTTCCCCGAGTTTGTGCCCACCTCCGACCATCCTATCGTGAAGAACCTCGACCTGATAAAGGGCGAGTTTGTTAGCTCCATCGACTTGATTGATAACGATATACAGAAGACAGTGTTGCTCACCACTTCGGAATATGTGCATGTGAGCAACGTACCTGTGCGTGTGGATCTCAACGTGGCGCGCGTGGAACCCGACCAGCGTCTGTTCAACCACAAGAACCTGCCGGTGGCCGTGCTGCTCGAAGGTCAGTTCCGTTCCGCTTGGCGCAACCGTCTGTCGCCCTATTTCACCGAAATCCCCGAAATGGGCTACCGCGACGTGAGCGACTCCACCAAGATGATTGTCATCTCCGACGGAGACATGATCCGCAACCGTTTCAACTATAGGGACAACTATCCATTCCCGCTCGGCTACGACAACTACACCCGCACCATGTACGCCAACAAGAATTTCATCCTCAACGCTGTGAACTACCTCTGCGGCGACGAGGACATTCTCACCCTCCGCTCGCGCGAGATTAAGCTCCGCAAACTCGACCCGATGTCCGTCAAGGAGCATCGTCTTAAATATCAGCTGATTAACATCATCGTACCCGTTGTAGTACTTATCGTTGCAGGATTGGTGATTCTGCTGATAAGACGCGGAAGGAACGTGAAAAAATCGAACAAAAACACACTGACAAAGAAATGAAAAAACGTAACAAGATAATAATTGCCATAGTGCTTGTGCTGGCAGTTAGCGCCTTTTTCGTGGTGCGTCACGGCGCCCGCAAGTCCACTTCCGACGTGGTTTATCATATCGAGGATATCAACTCGGTTACCAAAATTTTTATGGCCGACAAGCTCGACAACAAAGTCCTGCTCGAACGCACCTCCGACAGCACATGGACTGTGGATGGCAAATATCCCGCCAGCGAGGGCATGATGGATATGCTGCTCGAAACCCTCAACCAGATGCGTATCCGCCAACGGGTGAACAAGGCCGCAAAAAAGAATATCGTCGATAATATCTCGGTAAGTCATACCAAAGTGGAAGTGTATCAGATAGTTCCGTTTATCAACTGGTTCGGCGGCAAGCTGCAACTGTTTAAGAGCGAGAAACTTGTGGCCACCTACTACATAGGTCACGAAACGCAGGACAATATGGGTTCCTACGTTTTCCGCGAAGGCGACGACGAGCCGTATATCGTCCATATCCCCGGATTCCGTGGCTATCTCGGCCCGCGATTCGAGCCTGTTCCTGAGCTCTGGCGTAGCCATCGCATTGTGGACCTGCCTGTTACGGAAATCCAGTCGGTGAAAGTGGAAATCCCCAACCAGCCGCAGGAGTCGTTCGAGGTGTTGCGCAACGGCGAGGCTTTCGACTTTTACTGTCAAGGCCAAAAGATGCCCGTATTCGACACCATGCGCGTGGGACAGCTGCTGTCGTCGTTTGTGAACCTCAATTTCGACCAGTTTGCAGGCGTTGTGCCTAAGGTGGAGCTCGACACCACTTTCTCGCGTCAGCCGGGATTCATACTCACAGTTACCGACACGGCAGGAAACGCCCGCAGTCTCAAGACCTATATCAAATTCACCGACCCCGACGCCCTCGCCACCATGCAGGGCAACCAGACGATGGCCGATTTCTTCGACCTCAACCGCCTTTATGCCATCCTCGACACCAAGGACACCGTGCTGATCCAGTATTTCGTTTTCGACAACATACTGCAACCCGCAAGTTTTTTCTTGGGCAAAGATAAAGTGATTACTAAATAACTGAACCACAACGCTATGCGACCGCTGATACTACTTACCAACGACGACACCGTCCACGCCAAGGGACTGCGTGTGCTTATCGACGCCGTGCGCGATTTCGGCGATATTGTGGTGATGTCGAGCGATGTGAACGGCTCAGGCATGTCGCACGCCCTCACCTCCGCTGTACCGCTGCGTACGCGCGTGGTGAGCGAGGAGGAGGGACTCTGCATCTACTCCTGCAACGGCACCCCCGTGGACTGCTTCGACCTCGGCGCGGGATACTACTCCCCCCGCCGTCCCGACCTCGTGCTTTCGGGTATCAACAACGGCAGCAACGCCTCCATCAACGTGGTCTATTCCGGTACTATGGGCGCCGTTATCGAGGCTTCGATGAAAGGCTATGACGCCATAGGGTTCTCGCTGCTCAACCACGACCTCGACGCCGATTTCTCGGCCTGCGTGCCGATAGTGCGCAAGATTGTGGCCGATGTGCTGAAAAACGGTCTGCCAAAAGGAACTTCGCTCAATGTGAACATCCCCGACCTGCCTTACGAGCAGATAAAAGGGATGCGCGTGTGCCGTCAGTCCGAGGCTTTCTGGGCCGACAGCCACGAAAAACGTATCGACCCCATCGGAAAACCTTACTGGTGGCTTACCGGCGAGTTTATATGCGACGACCGCGAGCCAGGCTCCGACATCCACGCCCTCGACAACGGCTACGTTTCCATCGTCCCCACACATTTCGACTACACCGATTACAAAAATATAGAAAGTCTGCAACAACGGTATGAACTTTGACATATAAGTTTCATGGAAATGAAAAAAAATAGCATAAAGGTTGTAGAAGGTAAAGTGTTGCAATTACAGCACAAGGAATTTGTGCCAATTGGATTGTCACAAATTTCATCTGTTTTGTTTTCAATAGGTTGGAGTTCTGTAAGTTATTATAAACAGTGAAAAGAAATATGATTACTATATTTTTTACCAAAAATGTGTCGGAGACACATGATTTCAATAACCCCACACAAGGAACGCAGTGTGGGGGTGATAATACACTCCTCGAAACCCAGCGTCTCGGAGAGACGCGATCTTTACTCAGGTAAAAAGAAGTAGTCAAAACAAGATAAACATATTGCAACAACGGTATGAACTTTAATAAGTTATGAAAAAAGACAGTTTCCTTTTCGGCGTTTTAGTTTCCGTGGCTTCCATAGCTCTTACGGCCGCCATTGTAATAGCGGTTTTCTTCGCCTTTGGCATACCTCCGGCCAACAATCTCAAATATTTCCTTGTGGCTTTTGTGCCGGCAATAGTGCTGTTGCGCTATTATACTAAAAATCTGCAGTTTATGAAAACCGCCAAGGCTATCGCCGTTGTCCTTTTCGTAACTCTTACGGCCTATATAGTGTTTTTGGTGCGTAGTTTTGAAGTGATGCTTAAATAGTTTTGAATCAATGATTTGTAAATACTATATTCAAAATGCCTCGGAGAGGCTTACTCTCAATAACCCCAGACGAACGCAGTGCAGTCTGGGGAAATGCAAAACTGCCGATAATCAGCGTCTCGGAGAGACGCGCTCTTTACTTATGTAAAAAAATGTTCTGAGTCAATGAAATACTACATCATAGCAGGCGAGGCTTCGGGCGATTTGCACGGCTCCAATCTTATGAAAGCCATTTTGCGCAACGACCCTCAGGCGGAAATCCGTTTCTGGGGCGGCGACCTGATGCAGTCGGTGGGCGGGACGCTGGTGAAACACATCCGCGACCTTGCTTTTATGGGTTTTGTGGAAGTGGTGGCAAACCTGCGTACGGTGTTTAAAAACATCGCTTTGTGCAAAAAGGACATTGTGGAGTTCCACCCCGACGCCGTCATTTTTATCGATTACCCGGGTTTTAACCTCAAGATAGCCAAATTTACTCACGCTCAAGGTTTTAAAAACTTCTACTACATATCCCCGCAGGTGTGGGCGTGGAAGAAAGGTCGCATCAAGACAATGCGCAAGGTGCTGGATATGATGTACGTCATTCTGCCGTTCGAAAAGTCTTTCTACGACCGCAACAACGTGCAGAATGTGGAGTTTGTGGGACATCCCTTGCTGGACGCCATCGCCGAGTTCGACAAAAACGCCCAGCTTGCCGACGATTTCCGCTCCCGCAACGGCTTCGACGAGCGTCCCATCATAGCACTAATGCCCGGCAGCCGCAAGATGGAGCTCCGCAAGATGATGCCCGACATGTGTCATCTGGCTGCACAACATCCTGAATATCAGTTTGTTATTGCGGGAATGAAACTACTTGGAAGCTCGATGTACATTCCCTATATCCATTCCGACAACGTATCCATCGTTTACGACCAGACTTATCCCTTGCTGAAAACTGCTTTCGCGGGCGTAATAACCTCAGGCACAGCCACACTCGAGGCCGCACTGTTCGACCTGCCGCTGGTGGTGTGCTACAAGGCCAACGCCCTTTCGGTGTTCATCGCAAAACGCTTTGCCAAAGTGAATTACATCTCGCTGGTCAATCTCATTGCCGACAAGCCCGTTGTCAAAGAGTTGATACAGAATGATTTGAACGCCAACGACCTTGAGGCCGAGTTCAGAAAAATAACCGTTGACGAATCCTATCGCCAAAATCTGCAACACGAATACGACCTTCTGAAAGAGCAGCTCGGCGGTGTGGGTGCTTCGCAACGTACTGTAAATTCGATACTTAATTACTTAAAACCCTCTGCCGATGCTTAAACGTGTCATACTGCTTATAATTGCTGTTTCCGTTCCTTTGTTGCTTTCCGCCGAAAAGGTAAAGGTGCGTATCTACTCCGCCACCAAAATCACGCAGGCAGTAATCTCCTTCGACGTAGGTCGTTACGTGGTACGCGACGCCAGCGGCAACATCATCTCCGACACCCTCGACCTCAACCGCAGCGTGGAGGTAAGGGCCCAGGGCGGAAAGGTGTGGGTGGCCGCAAATGCTTACGAGTTAGGCACTTTCGACAAGATTTCCATCACCGCTGTGGATTCGGCAAACCTGTTCTGCATCAATCCCACAGGCAAGAAACAACGCACTTACGAGGGAGATGTCTATATCAAAGTATTGAAAAACAATTCTTTGGAGTTTGTTTCGTTAGTTGATTTCGAGACATATATTGCCGGTGTGGTGCAGTCGGAGATTTACGGTAAGCCCGACCAGACCGACATTTTCCGTGTGCAGGCCATCATCTCGCGCACATGGGCTCTGCGCAACAAGAACAAACACAAAGCCGACGGCTACAACTTCTGCGACGATGTGCACTGCCAGGCTTACTACAACCGCTGCATCCGTCCCGAGATAGTGTACGGCACCCTGCAGAGCGTTGGCGAGATACTTGTTGACAAGGACGGCAAGCCCATCGACACGCCCTTCCACTCCAATTCCGGCGGACAGACCGCCAACTCCGAGGACGTGTGGTCGGCAAAGATTCCCTACCTCCGTTCCGTGCCCGACACCTTCTCGTACCGCATGAAACAGTCCGTATGGAAAAAGGAACTCACTCGCAACGAGTGGCTTAACTATTTCTCCAAAAAGCACAAACTCGACATCTCCGACTCCGCCCTTTGCGACGAGCTGCTCAATTTCCGTCAGGACGAGCGCAAAGCCCGTATCCATAACATATCGCTCACTAAAATCCGCACCGATTTCAAACTGAAATCCACCTTTTTCTCGGTCTCCGCCAATGGCAACAAAGTTACCCTCAACGGCCGCGGCTACGGTCACGGCGTAGGACTCAGCCAGGAGGGCGCGATACGTATGGTGACCCTCGGCTACAAGTATCAGGAGATACTGATGCACTACTACAAAGGCGCCATTATCTACCGCGATATGAGCATCGTGGACCCGAAATATCAGGGCGTTGCCAACGATCTGAAAAAGATTATCGAAGAGGACAAGAAAGACAATGTGAAAGCCTCAGCCAATAAAGGTCTGGAAAAACTCTACAGCAAAAAGGAGCGCGAGGAACGCGAGGAGGTGTATGTGGAGGAGGAGCAGGACAACGACGCCGACTGGGACTACGACTGGTAAAAAACACTGTGCCACAACACTTTTTCGTGCTTTGTTGAAAAAAAGTTGTAAAAGTTTTGTGCGGATTTTGATAATTGAAAGAAAAAACGTATTTTTGAAAAACATTTGGCACACCCAAAAAGGTTTTGGAAATTGGTGTAAAATGTTGAAATATAACGATTAAAGAAAAATAATAGTAAACGAAACATAATTAAAAACAAACTCAAAAAATGAAAGTACCCGAAAATTTGAAGTACACCGAAGACCACGAATGGTTGCGTGTAGAAGGCGAATTTGCTTTTGTAGGAATTACTGATTACGCACAGCACGAACTGGGCGACATCGTATTTGTTGACATCACCACCGAAGGTGAGACCCTTGGAAAAGGCGAAGTTTTCGGCTCCATCGAAGCTGTGAAAACCGTTTCCGACATCATGCTGCCCGTTGGCGGTGAGATAGTTGAGGTGAACGCTGCTCTCGAAAGCGACGCCGCTATCGTCAACAGCGATCCTTACGGCGAAGGCTGGTTGGTGAAAATCAAAGTTACCGACGCCGCCGAAGCTGACACACTGCTCGACGCTGCCGCTTACCACAACCTCATCGGTGCGTAAAACGCTTATCATGTGAAATCATAGGGAGAAAGTTCTTTCAAGGCTTTCTCCTTTTTTTGATTTTATCGTTAGTGAACATGAATTGCCATATAATTAACCATTAATTTATGATGCATTTGCGGCAATTATATGTTAAATGAAAAAACAGTCGTAATTATATGAAAAGAATCATCCTGTTTTCGTGTCTCTGCATAGCCCTTGCCACCGTTAGCGCGCAGGACAGCACATTGGCACGTGTCTTTATCAAAAACCTCGCTTCCAAGGAGTTCCACGGAAGGGGAGGGGCTTTCAACGGCGACAGCATCGCGGCAAGCTACATAGCCGAGAAACTCTCGCTGTTCGGCGCCAAGCCTCTGGCCGACGACTACCTGCAGCATTACAGTTTCAGGACTTTCAAGATGGAAGGCGACTTCTCCATATCGCTTGCCGGCAAAGTCCTCGAGCCGGGCGTCGATTTCAGCGTCCACGCAATGTCGAAGGATTTCCATGGAAAAGTGGACATACTCTATTTCGATGCCGAGAAGATAACCGACCCCGACGCCGTTCAGCAGTTCTGCGACAAAAACCGCAAAAAACTGTCAAAGAGTTTCCTGTGTATCGACAAAGGCAACGAAAAAGACCTCAGCAAGAAGGCTTTGCGCACCATAAACCAGCTCAAGCGCGAGAATATCTTCGGTGTGGCCGGCTATCTGATAGGCGTGGAGTCCATCTCCGCCATGTCGATTCCGGCCAACGCCCAACAGCTCGACCACTCGCTGTTTTTCGTGCGTTCCGAAATGTTGGCCAAACAACCGAAAACAGCCGAGATAAAATATGATAGCAAACTTGTGATACACCGTACCCAGAACGTGGTGGCTTACGTGCCCGGCACCGAGCGCCCCGACAGCATGATAGTGTTTATGGCCCACTACGACCATGTGGGACAGGTGGGGACAGTGGTCTATCCGGGAGCCCACGACAACGCCAGCGGCACAGCGGCGGTGATGGACATGGCACGACATTTCGCACACCATCCGGCCAAATACACCACGGTGTTCCTCTTTTTCAGCGGCGAGGAGTCGGGACTGATGGGTTCCAAGTATTTCTCCGAGCACCCGTTGATAGACCTATACAACGTTAAGATGATGGTGAATATCGACCTTTTCTGCGGTGGCGACGACGGAATCATCGTGTTCAACGCCGAGGCCGACGACACCAAGGCGTTATTCGAAAAAATGAAACAGGTGAACGAAAAACACGGCTATGTGAAGGACATAGAGCCGCGCAAAAACTCCGCCAACAGCGACCATTATTATTTTGTGGAGAGAGGTTGCCCCGCCATTTTCATCCTCACCAAAGGCGGTGCCTACGGCGGCTACCATTCGCCCACCGACACCTGCGAGGGCTGCGCTATCAATAAATACAACGATGTGTGGAACCTCATCATGGAAACGCTGGGACTGTGAATTTGCTGTTAGACAAATAAAAAACGGGTGAACGTTCGTCCACCCGTTTTTTTATGAGATGTGCGATTGTTTAGAATCTTACATCGGCTTTGTTTATGTAACCGCCAATCCAAGAATTTTCGGCACCGCCGCGTTCGCTTTCGGCTTCCCAGTAAAATTTGATTTTTTTACCGTCTTGGGTTAAGGTTACGGTGTTGTCGTAATCATCTTCGTTTGTTCCGAGATATAATCTTTGAGTCTGGGGATTGTAGTAGTTGATATCCATTCTGGCTACAACCAACGAGCCATTACCAGTTTGGGTGT
Source organism: Bacteroidales bacterium (assembly GCA_016283745.1). Taxonomy (GTDB): domain Bacteria; phylum Bacteroidota; class Bacteroidia; order Bacteroidales; family P3; genus UBA1219. The sequence continues at coordinate 36,760 of JAEENM010000006.1, forward strand.
TAGGAACTGTGAAATCCAATATCCAATTTCTGTAATTGTTGGATTCATCTGCTTCGTCACCGCCGTAGAATGATATTTCTAGATTGCCTGCGTCAATACCATCTTGTATTTTTCCCATAACTGTTTCGGAAAAATCAGGACAATTGAAATCATCTACATAAATATCCCACTGGTGTGCTAGGTTGAAACCATCGAGGTTGAAATCGGGATATTGCTGCTGATTGTTTTGATTGTTGTTGTTATTTTCTTCTTTGTCGCACGATACTAAGATCATGCACGATGCCACGAGGGCAATGCCTAAAAAACTGAAAATCTGTTTCATGACTTTAAAATTTTAATGATGATACTTTGTTTGTTTGTTTTGCAAATATAGGTGTTATTTTTGAAAGTGCAAGCAAAAAAGTGTTTTTTAACATTTTTTGTCGTTCAATAGCCGTATTTTTTGCCCCATCTTTCGGCAAGCAGTTTTCGTGTTTCGCGTTCGCGCGGGTTGTCGCCGGGGTCGTAGAAACGGGTGCCTTGCAGCTGGTCGGGAAGGAACTCCTGCTCCACGAAGTTGCCGGTGTAGTCGTGGGCGTATTTGTAACCTTTGTGGTAGCCGAGATCTTTCATCAGTTTGGTGGGGGCGTTGCGTATGTGCAGCGGCACGGCAAGGTCGCCGGTCTGCTTTACGGTGGCCAGGGCGTTGTCGATGGCCATGTAGGTGCTGTTGCTTTTTACCGAAGATGCCAGATACACAGCGGTTTGCGACAGTATGATGCGACATTCGGGATAGCCTATCTTGTTCACAGCATCGAAACAGGCGTTGGCCAGGAGCAGGGCGTTGGGGTTGGAGTTGCCTATGTCTTCGGAGGCGAAGATAAGCATCCGTCGAGCGATGAACAGTGGGTCCTCGCCGCCCTCTATCATTCGCGCAAGCCAGTACACGGCCGCATTGGGGTCGCTGCCGCGCATCGATTTGATGAATGCCGAAATGATGTCGTAGTGCATCTCGCCTTTTTTGTCGTAGATGGCGAGGTTTTTCTGTATCACGTTCAAAACGTGGGCGTTGTCGATAACAATGGTCGGTTCGCCGGTGCTGTTTATTATCAGTTCAAGGGCGTTGAGCAGTTTGCGGGCGTCGCCTCCCGAAAGACGGAACAGAGCTTCGGTCTCTTTCACCTCCAGAGTGCGGTTCTGCGACTTTTTGATGAAATCAACGGCAGTGTTGAGCAGTTGCGTAAGTTCCTCAACGCCAAACTCTTTCAGTATGTACACCTGACATCGCGACAGCAGTGCCGAAATCACCTCGAACGACGGGTTTTCGGTGGTGGCGCCGATAAGGGTGATGATGCCTTTCTCCACGGCTCCGAGCAGCGAGTCCTGCTGACTTTTGTTGAAACGGTGTATCTCGTCGATAAAAAGGATGGCGTTCTCCTCGTTTTCGGCGGCGTCGATCACGGCACGCACGTCCTTAACGCCTGAGCTTATGGCGCTTAGCACGTGGAAAGGGCGGTTCAGCGTTTTGGAGATGATGCTGGCAAGGGTGGTCTTGCCTATGCCCGGAGGTCCCCACAGTATCATCGACGGTATTTTGCCCGACTCGATGGCGTTGCGCAGTATGGCGCCTTTGCCCACAAGGTGGGTCTGCCCGATGTAGTTGTCGAGCGATGTGGGACGCAGCTGTTCGGCTAAGGGTGTCATAGCTTATTTTTTGGTTATCTGGTTCAGGATATTGACGAATTGCATTGCTTCGCGTTCGCGTGAAAAGTTTTCAACAAAGGTGCGATTGGTGTGCGGCTCCACGAAGTGATTTTTTTGCCACTCGTTGTATTTGAATTTGATGTAGCTGATGAGTTCCGGCTGGAAATCAATGCAACATCCGGCATTGGCGTCCGAGAGTATGGTCTCGATCTCTCCTCCGCTGTTGGGGATGCACAGTATTTCGCGGTTGGATGCCATATATTCGAACAGCTTGGTGGTGAGGATGCCGTGGGTGTTGCTTTCCGATTGCAGTAAAAGCAGTACGTTGCTTTCCGCAAGTATCTGCGGGATTTCGGTAGCGGCAACCCAGTCGTTTTGTTGAACCAAAAATTGAAGGTCGTATTTTGATGCAAGCTGGGCCACTAACGATTGAGACTCTTTGTCGCTGAAGAAACGTATTATGAGGGAGTTTTGGTTTAGGATGCCTTGCTCCAGCAGTTCGGCAATGACTTGGAAGAGCATCTCGGGACTTTGTGTGTGCTCTCCGTTGGCACCGGGCTCACGTATGCTGCCTGTGTAGGTTATGGTGAATTTGTCGGTTTCTACGGGTTGGGGAAAAGTGAATAAATCTTTGTCGAAACCGTTGAAAATCAGAGTTGTGTTAGGGTTGAACTGCGAAAGATGTTCCTTGTGCCACGTAGATACGGTGGTAACGGCATTGGCTTTAGACAAGATGATGTTGCGTTTAGCAATCTGACGTTTGTGAAGATGTTTTGATAAAATGCTGTGTGCTAACAATTTATCTTCTTGTTCGTATATATCGCGTAAATCGATCAAAATGGGTAGGTTGCATTCTTCAGCGATGCGTGATGCACAATGTAAGGGGAAGAAACTTGCTGTGGAACAGAGTATTGCGTCGAACTTGTGAGTTTGCATCAGTTCCATTGCCTTTTTGTACATCTTCTCATCGGCGTGCGACCAATATGGACGACGTTTGATGATGCCGTATGATTCATTGTAAATGCGTTTTATGAGATTGCTTTCGGTGTAATTTGCCTCTTTTAGTACATACGATTCGGCAAAATTTTCCAGAAACTCAAATCCTGTTTCGCGATTGGGGTGAGGCGTTGAAAGTGCCACGGCATCCCAGCCCATGTCGTTAAGGTATTTGCACAGGTATCCCATACGCGGTGCGAAAGCCGGCGGGAAGTGGTCCAATATCATTAGAAGATGTTTCATTTGTGGAATGATTTAATCGTTTATTATTAATGATTGGTCGATGATTTTGTCATAAAGTTTTTTCCAGCCTTTCCAAGTGTAGTTGTCGAAACTGGAGTTGTGGAAAAGGATGCTGACTGGTGTATAGTTGGGTATGTAATTCTCAAAAAGTTCTTCGGCTTGGGCTGTGGAAAGATGTTTTGTGTGGTTCAGAGTGCTGTCCATGATTATCAGCGGCACTTCGCGCACGTTCAGAGTTTTGCGGGCAAGGAAGTCGAACACTTGGTAGCTGTTGCCCGTGCCGCAGCGGAACCCTTCGCTGTCGCTGTAGCCGAGACTGAAATCGTGGGTTATGCCGTTGGCTTCCAATATGTTGAAAGTGTTTGGCATGTCGAATTTCAGAAAATGCTGGCGCGAGAAGGTTATGTCCACCCCTGTGTGCTGTCGCAGCAGTTGCAGTTCCTCGGCGTAGCGCTCGGGATTGTCGGCGGTGCCGTGTCCGGCGTGGAAGCCAATGAGGTGTCCGCGTTTTTTAATTTTATCTATGGTCTGGGCAAACTTCTTGGTGTTCAGGTAGTTGTCGGAGTACCCCTCGCGGTGGTCGGCGGCCATGAAAAAGAAAATGGACTTTGTCCAAATATGTTCCGATTTGTCCATCAGATAGTCGTAACAGTCCAGCGGGTCGCGGAAGGTGAAAAGACGGTGAAACGCCATTTTCAGGTCGTGGCGTTTGAGTATGTCGCCGCCAATGGACTTCCATTTAGGGTTGCTTTGCAGAATGTCGATGTCGTGGGTGGGAATAAGCGTTTTTTCAAGAATGTCGTTTCCAGCGTTGCAGTTCTCGTCGTCTTCCGGGTAATAATCGATGTAACGCAACATTTTATTCAACAGTTCGGCGTAGAGATTTACGACTGGAAGATGTAAAAAGTTGTGTTTCAGTGCCGTGCTTGCGCTTGCTGGGAAACGTCCATGCTCGTCGCGGGTGGGATTCACATACTCCTCCCAGCGTGTCAGCATAAAGAAAGCTGATGCCCAAATGTCTATGCCACAGGTGATTGTGTTTGTTAGGACATCGTGTTTTATTTTGCACTCGTCATTACCGTAGAGGACGGGGATTTCGTATTCTTCGTTGCCTAAAACAAAGGGTATTTCTATGTTGTAATAAATGATAGGATTATCTTCTGCCTCGTGATACGTTTTTGACTTGAAGAAAGTTGGTTTGGGCAGGTTGCGGATGTCGAGGTAGGAGAGAGGTTCAGGGTGGGTGTTCCAGAAATGGTCGCGGAAAACGATTTTATTGTCTTCGTATAAAAGCGTGGTGCAGTCGGTGTCGGCCACCTCTATCTGCGGCGGCTCGGTGTGCAGAAAATCCCGGAACAGAACGGAGATGATGTATTTCCGTTCCTCCACGTTGTTGTTGGGTATTCGAGCCGTAAGTTCCGACATTTTGTTGTAATGATTTGATTGATAGTCGACTGCCGTTCATTTACCGTTGGCTGTAAAAATGCAAATATACTAAAAAAAGTTGAATTTTTTGTTAGGACAATGAACAATTGACAATTAACAAAGAACAATTGACAATGATTTTTAGTTTGTAGTTTGCAGTGGTGAGTTTGCAGTTAGTGGCGGCACTTCGACAAGCTCAGTGACCGCAAAGCCTAATCGGTGGCTGAGCCTGTCGAAGCCACGGTTTTACATCTTAACATATTAACAACTTAACCTAATTCAACCCCGTTATTCATCACTGTTCACTGTCTAATCACTATTCACCAATCACTAATCACTTGCATATATTAAAAAAAAATCGTATCTTTGCAGATTGTTTTAAACTGTAAAAAATGTCAGACAATACCGAAAATATAGAGATTGGCGAGCGTTTCATCGATTTGGACAAGGTGATAAAATCCAAGAGCGAGCGTCTGCACCGCTGGCTGCCCAAGTTCGTGGTACGATGGGTGGGACGTCTGCTCCACGTCGATGAAATCAACTACCTTATTTACAAATATCGCGACAAGTTCGGTCCCGATTTCGCACAGGCCATCCTTACGGAGCTTAACGTGGAGATGGAGATAGTGAATCCCGAAAACATCCCTTCTTCCGCCATCAACCCGATGATTGTGGGCAACCACCCGCTCGGCGGCGTGGACGGCATGGCGCTTATCGCCGAAGTGGGCCGCATCCGTCCCGACATACTGTTCCCCGTAAACGACATACTGCTCTACCTGCCGGGACTGCGCAAGAGTTTCGTGCCCATCAACAAATTCGGCAAGAACACCGAAAACGTGAAGGTGCTCGAGGAGGCTTTCGCCGGACAGAATACCCTGCTCTATTTCCCCGCCGGACTCTGTTCCCGCAAGAAAAAAGGCGTTATCCGCGACTTGGAGTGGAAACGCACTTTCGTGAAAAAATCGGAGCGCTACGGCCGCGACATCACCCCTGTTTACGTCGATGCTCACAACTCCAAGCGTTTCTACCGCTGGGCCAACATCCGCAAGGCATTGCACATAAAATTCAATTTCGAGCAGCTACTGCTGCCGAGCGAGATGTTCCGCATGCGCAACGGTAAGATACGTCTCGTTTTCGGTCCTACCATACCTCACACCACTTTCGATAAAACCCTGAAACCCGAACAATGGGCCGCCAAGGTGCGCGAATATGTGTACCAGCTGGCCGAAAACCCCAACCTTCATTTTGAAAAATAAACTGCAATGATAGACCTCAGCTATATTATACCACCCGTTGACAAAGCGTTGATAAAGAAAGAGTTGAAACGCGACATCTTTCTCCGTCGCTCCAATTTCGGCAACAACGAGATTTATGTCACAACCGCCGAACACTCGCCCAACATAATGCGCGAGATTGGGCGTTTGCGCGAAATAAGTTTCGCCACCGAAGGCGGAGGCACAGGCAAGGAGGTGGACATCGACGAGTTCGACACAGCTCCCGAGCCTTACTGCTTCAAACAGCTGTTCGTGTGGAATCCCGAATTCGAGGAAATCGTTGGCGGATACCGTTTTATACACGGTTCCAATATGTTACGCAAAGTGGACGGCACCTATTTCAGTCCCACCGCCGAGCTTTTCAATTTCACCGAAAAGTTTGCTGAAAACTACCTGCCCTACACCGTGGAGCTGGGACGTTCCTTTGTTCAGCCCGATTTCCAGCCATCCAACAATCTCCGCAAGGGCATGTATTCGCTCGACAACCTTTGGGACGGCCTCGGCACCATTGCCGTGGAGATGCCCAACACCAAATATTTCTTCGGCAAGGTTACCATGTATCCCGACATGAACCGCATTGCCAAGGAGTACATACTTTATTTCTATCAGAAACATTTCCCCGACCGCGACGGACTTGTGTGGCCTTTCGACGCCATGGAGATAACGCAGGACTACAACGAGCTGGTGAAGAAATTCAACGGCCGCAACTACAAGGAAGACTATCAGATACTTGTGCGCAGCGTGCGTGAGCTCGGAAGTGCCGTGCCGCCGCTGATTAACGCCTATATGAACCTCTCTTCGACAATGCGCACCTTCGGCACCGCCATCAACCATCCTTTCGGCGATGTGGACGAGACCGGAATCCTTGTCACCGTGGAGGATATCTATCCCGAAAAGAAAGACCGTCACCTGCTGTCGTACAACAAGCGCAACCGCTATTTCAAACGTCCTCTGTTCTTCCAGATCGATTGGAACAAACTGAAAATCACCGAGATAGGCAAGCGCACCCGTGCCCGTAGGGCCAAACGAAACGAAAAAAACGAAGAATAGAATAACCGTTTAGCGATGAAGATAAAAAACGCCACTTTTGTTGTTAGCAACACCGACTACCGCAAATGTCCCCCGCCCGTGAGGCCGGAGTACGCCTTTGTGGGACGCAGCAACGTGGGCAAATCGTCGCTGATAAATATGCTCACGGGCAACGGCAAACTGGCCAAAACCAGCGTGCAGCCCGGCAAGACGCAGCTTATCAACCATTTCGACATAAACGGCGACTGGTACCTTGTGGACCTGCCCGGCTACGGCTACGCCCGCATCTCCAAAACACAGCGCGAGAAATGGGAGAAGATGATGAAAGGCTACCTGCTCAACCGCACCAACCTGATGTGCGTCTTTGTGCTTGTGGATTCGCGTATACCGCCGCAGAAGATTGATATAGAGTTTATTAACTTTCTCGGCGAAAACGGAGTGCCCCTCAGCATCATCTTCACCAAAACCGACAAGCTGTCCAACGGCAAGCTTGCGCAGAATGTTGCCGATTTCAAAAACCGTATGCTGCAGGACTGGGAGGAGCTGCCGCCGATGTTCAATTCGTCATCGGTTACGGGATACGGACGCGACATCATCCTTGATAATATCGACAATATGAACCAAACATTTAACAACGATGACCAAAATATTTAACCGTAATACTTTAATATTAACTTTTGTCGCTCTTGCGATAAGCTTCGGCAACGTCTCGGCCCAGAACAAGAAACTCGCCGACGAGGTGAAGAAAGCGACTTCCGACGCCAATCTGAAACACGCATCCGTTTCGGTGTGCGTTTACAACATCACCCAAGGCAAGGAGGAATATGCCTACGATGCCGACCGACTGATGTCGCCCGCCTCGCTGATGAAGATTTTCACCACCGCCGCAGGATTCGAAAAACTGGGCAAGAACTTCCGTTTCAAGACCTCGCTTGGCTACACTGGCAGCATCAATTCCAGCGGAGTGCTCAACGGCGATTTGGTCATTGTGGGCGGCGGCGACCCGCTGCTTGGCTCGTACCGATACAAACAGACGGTGATGGACACCCTTTTCCGTCTGTGGTACAACGCTTTACGTAAAGAAAGCATTATCAGCGTAAGCGGAAGGGTGGTGGCCGATGGTACCATCTTCGACGGTCCGCAGCTGCACGACACTTGGCCTTGGGGCGACATCGGCAACTACTATGGATGTGGTGCCACGGGACTTAACTTCCATGAAAACATGTACTTCGTGTATTTCAATCCCGACCGCCGTGTGGGATTCCCCGCCTCCATCGACCACGTGCAGCCCAAGGGCATCGACGTGAGGGCACAGAACCACGTGACAACAGGACCGGCCAACTCCGGCGACCAAGTGGTGATCTACGGTGCTCCCACCGCCTCGATGCGCTACTACGAAGGCACCGTGCCTATGGGACAGAAAAATTTCAAGGTGCGTGGCGCGCTGCCCAACCCCGGCAAGACCTGCGCCGAGCTGTTCTCCGTCTATCTTCGCAACAAAAACTTCAACGTTATGTCTCACGCCTCCGACGAGGTGAACTCTTCCGACAAAGTGAATGTGATTTTCGACTATTACTCAGTGCCTTACAGCGTTATAGCACAATACACCAATATGACGAGCAACAACCTCTACGCCGAGAGCATCTTCAAATATCTCGGCTATGAGGCATCGGGCAAAGGCAATTTCAAGAGCGGCGCTGACGCCGTTAACAAATTCCTGAAAGACAAAGGAATGGATATGACGGCAGTGAACATCGTGGATGGCTCGGGACTCTCGAAAAGCGGCATGGCTACGGCACGGTTCTTCACCGATTTCCTTGCCAAAGTGGCTAAAACCAATTACTATAACGACTTCCGCAAAACCCTGCCCAAAATTGGCGAAAGCGGCACCGCACGCAATATGCTTGCCGGACAGATGCCCGCAAATACCGATATGAGCGTGAAAACCGGCACTATGAGCGGCGTCTGCTCGTATGCAGGCTACGCCACCCGCGCCAACGGGGAGAAAATTTGTTTTGCCGTCCTGTTGAACAACCAAAAGGTCTCCGCCTCCACAGTGCGTCCGCTGGTGGCAAAACTGCTTTTGGCGATACTCAACGGCAATTGATGCGATTACAACAAATCGATGTTGAAAAGTAATGTTAGGACAGTGATTCTGTTAAGTCAAAAAACTATATTTTTGCAACGCTAAATTTATAGACAATAATGGCAAAAAAACTATATGAGCACAGATTGACGGGTGTTTTCAACGCGTTGAAATTCATAGCGTTGGTGCTTGTTGTTGTACTGTCGGCAAACGTTGCCAATGCACAGGACGACAATGCTTTGAACGACGCCCGCAGGCAACAGCAGCAGGCGGCGCGCGAAGCCCAGGAGGCACGACGCAACTACGCCGAAGACTCCGCAGCTATGGCAAAACGCATAAAAACACTGCAGACGATGCTTGCCAACGCACAGGCACAATTGGCCGAGACCAAGTCGAGCAGCGACTCCATAGCCAAGATGAAACAGATTATCATCAAACAGCAGCAAACTGTTGAAAGTCTGCGCAAGAGCCTGCGTTCCAACATGCGTTTGAAAGACTCGTTGCTCAGCGCCAACTCGGAGCTGGTGCGCCAACTCGACGAAAAGAACAACCAACTTATCGAAAAAGTGCGTCTGTTGCAGGATATGGAACTGCGTGTGGCCCGCAGCGAGAGCACCTACCGCGATTCGATGGGCAACACCCGCGTGGAAACCACCCGATTGGAAGGCCTGATAAAAGCCCAGGAGGTGAACATCGAGGCCAAGCAGCGCGAGGTGGAATACCTGCGCCGCGAGCTGAGCATGCGCGATACCGAGATTTTTAACCAGAGAGCCAACTACCGCCGTGTGCGCAACGACCGCGACCATTACCTCAATCTCTCCGATTCGTTGCGTAACGAGCTTATGGCTACGCAAAAGATTGTAATTCAGAAAGAAGAAGAACTGAAATATACAAAAAAACGTGCCGAAGAAGCCGAAGCAAAGATAAACAATGCCACCAACAAGAAAAAGAAAGTGCGTGTAATTCAAGGTATTGCAATGCGTTTCTACCGCACCCCCGACTGGTATATACGACCGTCGAAAACTTCCGAAGGAACCGTGGAGTATTTGATTACAAACAAAAACTCCGGCACTGTGGAATTTGACTTTATCACAGGCGCTTCCGTAATGCTTTGGGATTTAACACCTTATTTCCACAAGGGCAAAAGAGACACTACTCCCAGTCAGGGAGTCAATTTCAAACGCTTCGACCAAGATTTTACTTACGATTTAGGTATCTATGTCGGATTCGGTGGTTCAAACCTTTTCAAGAACTTCTACGTTGGGCCTAGTTTCAAGTTTATGGATTTCTTCCATTTCACTGTGGGTGCCAATATTGCTGAATATAAGGTGCTTGCAGGCGATTACAAAGAGGGCGATCCACTTCCGAGCGGATTTTCAATAAAAGACCAGATTGTTGACCAATGGAAAGTGACATTATTCTTCGCTCTCTCGCTGGATTTGGACTTCTTGTCGTACATAAAGAAATAAACAGCTGTGATGCAGAAAGATACGGAAAAACACTGGGTAACCTTCTACACCAAGCCGCGGTCCGAGAAAAAGGCCTTCGCGCAGCTCGAGCGTAGCGGTTTCGAGCCGTATCTGCCCCTGCAACGTCGCTTGCACAAATGGCACGACCGCAAGAAATGGGTGGAGATGCCGTTGTTCAGCTCGTATATCTTTGTGAATATATACTACAAACAGCTGTATCAGGTGCTGGAGCAGCCCTGCATCACGCGCTATGTGCGTTTCGGCGACGAGGTCGCGGTGCTTTCCGAGACCGAAATCGACGCCCTGCGCCGCATGATAGCCTCCGAACGGGAACTCTTTGTACAGAACATGTCGCAGATGAAAAAAGGCTCGCGGGTGCGGCTTATCTCCGGCGGCGTTTTCGACGGGCTGGAGGGTGAGCTGATCTCCGACTGCAAGGACGGCAACTTCGCGGTGCGTATCCAGTGCGTGTCGAGCGTGGTAGTGATGAATGTGGACCGACAACTGATGGAATTTATCGAATAAAACAATCATTAACGTAATAAAAAAGCAATAAAACCGACAAAAATACGTATAGTAACCAAACAGAAACGATGGAAACACAACCGATTATATTATTGCAGCACGCCACCATCAAGAACGACGACTACCCGATATTGCAGAACGTCAGCCTTAGCGTGAACAAAGGCGAGTTCGTTTACCTTATCGGGAAAAGCGGAGCGGGCAAGACCACACTCTTCCGTGCCCTCTACGCCGACACCTGCGTCTCCGAAGGCGAGGCATTCGTGTGCGGCTTCGATGTGGCCAAGATAAAGAAATCCAAAATACCGATGCTGCGCCGCAAACTGGGCATAGTGTTCCAGAATTTCAACCTGCTCAAGGACCGCAACGTGTACGACAACCTGTCGTTTGTGATGCGCGCCACCGGCTGGAAAAACAAAAACGACATCGACACCCGCATACAGCAGGTGATGGAGTCGGTGGGACTGCCCGACAAACTGCTCTGTCCCATACACCGTCTCTCCGAAGGCGAACAGCAGCGCGTGGGCATAGCAAGGGCGTTGCTCAACAACCCCGAACTTATCCTCGCCGACGAACCAACCGGCAACCTCGACCCGCAGACTTCCGAAGAGATTATGAACCTCTTTGTGAGCATCAACCGCGAATATAACACCACAATACTCATCTCCACCCACGACTACATTATGATAGACAAATTCAAGGCACGTCTGCTCTATTGCGAAAACCATTCCGTTTACGAACCAAACAACATCAACAATACCAACAATACCAACGAATAAAACCATTACAGCGATGAAACGTATATTGATAATATTAGCAGCCCTGTTGCTTGTGGCACCGTCGGTTACGATGGCACAGAAAAAAGGCAAAAAGGAAGTGAACCCCATTCTGGAGGGCAAAAAGAAAGTCCGCAAGACCGACTTCGACTCCGTTTGGCGTTTTACCACTTTCAACACCAAAAAGAAATACTATTGTAATTTCAATTACCTGACGTTCAACTCGATAAACGACCCCGAAAAGCCTATTAAGGACTCCAAGCAGGAGATTTGGGGCGAGTTCAAACCGATTATGAACTATCTGGAGATGAACTCCCGTGTCCCGGTGAAGATTTGCGCCATCTACGCCATCAATCCCGAAATCACCGACAAGGTTAAACGCATGCGTCTCGAGCAGGAGGCCGGCGAGGCCGCCAAGGAGGCTCTCGAAAACTTCTCCGGATGGATGAAACTGCGCGAATACCGCAACAAAATCACCATTCAGGTGGCACAAATCGACTACCGCTACTGGTTCGGCTCCGATTATGTGAACATGGAGAAACCTACCGACGACATCATCATCGTGGGCGAGGTGCTGTTCTTCGCCACCAAGAAGATAGATTTCTTCCCCAACGCCGCCGAGGGCGCTCAGACCTTCCGCACCATCAAGTTCCTGCCCAACAGCACCGAGCTGTACGACAGTTTCGACAAGGAACTCGACGAGCTGGCCGAATACCTGGAGCAGAACGAGCGTCTGGAGGTGCTTCTGAAGAGCTACACCGACGACAACGGCACCGAGACCTACAACATCGCCATTTCGAAAAAACGTGCCGAAATCATCAAAAAAGCACTTGTGAAACGCAATATTGCGCCTCACCGCATCGAAATTGAGGCTCTCGGCTCGGAGAACCCCATCGGCGACAACCTCACCTACGAGGGCAAGGTGGCCAACAACCGTGTGGATGTTGTAATACAATAGTTTGAAAATGAACAAGATAAAAGCAACGGACAACGCTCTGTTGCTTTTCTTTTTTATAAATGACTGACAAGGAGCAATATAGGCAGATTTGCGAATCGCATCCCGAAATACCTCTGTTTATGCAACATTGGTGGATGGAGGCGGTGTGCGCAGGCAAACAGTGGGACGTGCTGCTTTACAGCAACGGCGAGGGCGAAGTGCAGGCCGTGATGCCGTTCCTTATCGGCAAAAAGCTGTGGATGCGCTATGTGCTGATGCCGCTACTGACGCAGTACAACGGCGTATGGTACCTGAAAAGCGATTTCAAGAGCGAAAACGAGCGTCTCAGTTTCGAAAAAAAAGTCTGTAATGAGTTTGTGGGACGTCTCAAAGACTTAAGATTGAAGTATTTTTCGCAAAATTTCGCGCCACAGTTCACCAACTGGCTTCCGTTTTATTGGAACGGCTTCCGCCAAACAACCCGTTACACTTACCAGATTCAGGACTTGGACGACCTCGATGCTGTTTTCGCCAATATGGATAAAAAGCGGCAGCAGAGCAAGATACAGGCGTTGGAGGAGAGCTACCAAGTGCGTTTCGACCTCCAGCCAGAGGATTTTTACAATTTCCACGCCAGCTACTGGCAGAGCAGGGGAGGAGAGGAGTCGCTGCCGCGCGACTTTGTGGTAAGGCTGTGCACCGAGGCGCTAAATCGCAACCAAGGTCTCATTGCAGGACTTTACGATGCCGAAAACTGCCTTGTGGCAGCCTATTTCATTGCCTACGACAGCACTACCGCCTACGCCTTGATGTCGGCTTTCGACAAACAGAAGAATGTGAACGGCATGACCGCCTTGCTTGTGTGGAATATCATCAAACAGCTGTCGGGAAAGGTGAAAGTGTTTGATTTTGAGGGAAGTATGGATGAGAACGTGGAATATTCGTTCCGCTACTACGGCACCAAGCAAGTGCCTTATTTCCAAATTGTTAAAAGTAACAGTCTGCTGTTCAGCGCTTTGGTTTCGTTAAAAAAACGTCTTGGATGAAAAATAACGCTTCGAAAGAAATGGAAACGCTGTTTGCTGACCTCTGCAAACAGATTGCTGGCACCGACTTCGGCAGCATTTCGGTTTCGGAGCAGTATATCGAGAAAGTGAGACGCAATGTAGACACGCTTCCTTATTATTCGAAAATTTATTCCTGCTGTTTAAGCGGTCTTACCGACGTTGCCAACACTGTCCTTGTGGATTACGGCGGCGGATGCGCTTTTCTTTCGCAGTTTGCCAAACGTCTTGGCGTGGCAAAGGTGATTTATGTCGATATAAATACAGAGTCTGCACAGACCGCTGCAGAACTGAAACGTGTGCTCGGCATTGGTCCGGATGTGATTATCCATGGCGACTCCCGCGATTTTAAGGACTGGTGCGCCGAAAATAATTTGGTCCCCGATTGCCTTGTCTCCGTTGACGTTATCGAGCATATCTACGACCTCGACGCCTTTTTCGGCGACCTGCTTTCCGTCAACCCTTCGATGAAGATGGTGTTCACTACGGCTTCCAATCCTTGCAATAGGTTGAAAGTACGTAAGTTGCGCAAGGTGATGCTTTCCGACGAGCAGGGAAGGTGGGATGAAAAAGGTTTCTACGCCCAACGGCTTGATTTTATCCGTCAGCGTTTCCCGCAACTTACTGAAAATGAGTTGGAATATTGGGCACGGAATACGAGAGGACTTGTGTTTGACGACATTGAAAAGGCCGTTGCCGAAAAGCGTCCCAACACCGCCATCGACCGCTACAACACTTGCGACCCCGCCACTGGCAGTTGGACGGAGCGGGTGCTGCCGTTGTCCGACTATAAACGTCTGTTTTCCAAGTATAAACGCATACTTTGTGTGGAAAACGGTTTCTACGACACCAATCGCACCCAGCCGCAAAAGGCTTTCCGGGCCTTGCTCAACGGCATAATTCGGCTGTTTCCCCATCTGGGACGTTGTGTTGCACCATTTATAATTCTGAAAACCAAGTATTAAGCTATGAATATACGACTTGTGGTGGTGGCCAAGACCGACGAGAAATATCTGCAGGAAGGCATCGACATTTATGTCCGCCGGCTGGCACATTACGTCAATTTCGAGATGGTGGTGATTCCCGCCCTGCGCGACACCAAGAACCTTTCGCCCGCCGATATGAAAGAGCGCGAGGGAGTGTTGATTCTCAAAGCGGTGGAGAAATCCGACTACGTGGTTCTGCTCGACGAGCACGGAAAGGAATACACTTCGGTGGAGTTCTCGCAGTTTCTGCAAAAGCAGATGAACAGCGGCATACGCACACTAAGTTTTGTGGTGGGCGGTGCTTATGGCTTTTCGCCCGACGTGTATGCCCGTGCCAACGGCAAAATTGCACTCTCGCAGATGACATTCTCGCACCAGATGATACGGCTTTTCTTTGTGGAACAGCTGTACCGCGCCTTCACCATTCTTAAAAACGAACCTTATCATAACGAATAATAGATCAATACGATGGAAAAATCCTTTCTTTACCTTCACGGTTACAACTCGAACGGCAATGCCTTCAAGGCACAGCAGTTGCACGCCATGTTCCCCGAATACGGCTTTATCAGTCCCGATTTCCATTACAAGACCACCGCGCCACGCGATGTGCTGCGGCAGATTGTGGATATTGTGAAATCCAACG